>NZ_JAOQJZ010000004.1:0-232082 GCF_025567495.1 Hominimerdicola aceti
CCGCCAAATACGCCACCGAAAATAGCTCCGGTCACCACGCCGTCCTTAAAGCCCTCCCAGAATGAACCTCCTGACGCCCAACTTGATAGTCCACCTATCAGACCTCCGCTCAAAGCACCTTTCAATGAGCCGATTAAAATTCCAGAGCCAAGCCAGTTCAAACCCGGAACAAAGCAAAGAACAACACCGGTGATAACAACTGCAATCGCAAGAATCTCTTTCCAATGCTCCTGGCACCACTCGCCGACCTTTTTGCAGCCGTCTTTGAACTTCTCCCAACCGCTTTTTTCGCATTCGGGCTTCAGATATTCATATTTATCGTAAAAATCATCTTTGCTCTTATTGATTGCATCGGCGGCGTCACCGTCAATGCGTACAACATCAGATATAAAATCATTTATATCCTGTTTTAGATTTTCCAGAGTTTCAATCTTATCTTCCTGCGTTTTCGTTGATGATTTTATCGAACTGATAACATCATCGACGTCGCATATGCTTTCATCTATGGAAAGCACCTTTGATTTCAGCGATTTCAAGTCTGATTTATAGCTTTTGACCGATGTTTTTGCTTTATTTATCAAACTTGACATCTGGTTTATCTTGCCTGAATATAAAGTAATCGTCGCCATATATACTATTCCTCTTCGTACATCTTGCGTCTGTAATACTCCATATCATATGACGCATTCCGTCGTACATTTCGCCAATCCGAGGCTGCCGAGCAAGCCGTATCTATCCCTGAATTTATATCCTGTAATTCTGATTCTGCACGGTTTATATTTTCTTCTAACTCGGAAATTTTATTATTTACCGTATTTTTCTTGTTCCTGAGATTTGAGAAAATATTGTTTAAAGTATTCTGACTTTTCATTGATTCTGAACTGTAAACGCTACTCAAACTCTTGTTGGCAACTGAACTTGAACTTGCCATTTTGCCGAAATTTTCAGAAGCTGAATCGATTTTATTATTGATCGATTTTATATCATCTTGAAGTATTGAGTCTTTTTTTAAAGCTGCATTTAGCTCTGACAACACTTTTTGATGTCTTTTTAAATCTGATTTGAGCTGATTGATATATATAATTTTTCTTTGTCTCTGAGACCTCAGCTCATTTGCTCTGTTTTCATAGTTATTAACTTCAGAACAAGCGTCATAATATCTACTTCTAGATTCATAGTAGTAATCTTCATAATCCATAGGTATTAACACTCCAATCACGAATATTTGCTGAGTTTTAATTTCCCAATGACCAACATTAGAGATTCCGTAAACATAACAATAGGAATAGTTTTTTCTACGGGCTGAAAAATCACTGATACTGCTAGCCATATGAAAAATTCTATTGATAAGATCAAATAGGCTCTTTTTTTAAATACGCTAATTTCATCTCTGTCTAAAGGCTTGTTTTTATCTTCGACAGGGGCAAAAGCAAAGCATACCACCATTCCGACCAATAATAAGATAATATATATTATTGACAAATCAACATAACCAATAAATAATAACATTGCCATGATAATCACTATGGAAATAAAATAGCTGATGTTTGACAAGCAAAATCCAAAAAACTGACAAGCAAAACGCAAAAAAGTGATGAAATGTTTCAACAAAACGAAACACTCATCACTTTTTTTGAATTATCGAGAATTTTTGAAACGTATTTTTTACAGCTCTAAAATGTCATTTAAATCGCATTTTAAAAATCTGCAAATCAGCTCAAGATGTGAAAATTTGAAACCGACAGCGATGTTATTGCAAAGCTGTGAGATTGTGGACGGTCTGATGCCTGTCGCCTGCGCAAGTTCAGCCTGAGTAATGCCCCTGGAATTAAGCAAAGCCCTTAATTTTACTCTCATGATTACCTCCGGTATGTTTTTTACAACATAAATAACGAAATCCGTTATTTATTCTCTAAAAAAAATACTAGAAATTTGTGATTATTACCTCTTTGAAATCACCTGATGAAAGACTGTTATTGCGGGTGACCGCCTGAATATTGTAGTCTTTATACAGGTCTCTCACATACTTGTCATCGTTGTACGACAGTACAAATCTGCCCTTGATCTGGTGAAGAACTCTGCAGAGCCGCTCATGGTCATCCTCGGTAAATTTAACAGTGTAATGCCGCTCTGTCTTGTGGTATGGAGGGTCGCAGTAGAATAAAGCTTTCTCACGGTCGTATACCTTGATAAGATCCTCAAAATCTTTGTTTTCGATCACTACTCCATCCAGTCTTGCCTCGATATCTGCGAAATTATCTGTGTTAAGCCGCTTTTTGTTGCAGCCGAACGTTCTCAGACTTGCTCCGAAGCCTGTCTTGACAAGCACATAGAACATAGCAGCCCGCTGAATGTCTGTAAATCCGGTTACAGATATGCGCTCACGGCAGTCAAGGAACATTTCCCGGCTGTTTAAATAGTATTTTATCTCCTTTTTAAGCTCATCAGAATGATATTTTAAGCATCTGAAAAAGTTGACCAAATCACTGTTGGCGTCATTATAGATCTCTAGATCAGCGTGTTTGCCTTTTGCAAAAAGTATAGACCCGCCTCCGCCGAATACATCGATAAATCTGTTGTAGCTTTCAGTAGGCGGGAAAGACTTGATGATCTTACTTTTAAGCTGGCTCTTTCCACCAATCCATGGTATTGGACTTTTCATAAATATGACCTCCTTTTAATATAGTATACAGCTCCGAGCGGATTGCCCGGAGCTGTTACTTTTAAATCTTTTTAAGCCAATCAGCAACAACATAATAATGCTTGCGACCAAGCTTGATTTTTCTCCAGTAGTGACCGTGATGAAATTCATAAAAATCATCAGCGACTTTTACCGGAGTATTATCTTCGAGAACGCCAACGATCGTTCCGGCGGTGAAGTTGCAATCGCTCCTGTAATTAAGCCTAGTGACTGTCACCATTTGGCTGTATGATGTTTCTTTTGTATCCATAAGCTACTCCTTTACTTTATCGTTGCAGACAGCTTTTTAATAAATTTAGTCCCCGCAATACCGTTCTGAGTATAGCCCCACTTTTTCAACAGAGCATTGACCGCCTTTAGGGTACCGTCTCCGAACGTGCCGTTGTTGTCAAGTTTGTACCCTGCCAGCATAAGGAGCTGTTTCAGTGCAAGAACTCCATCGGATTTATCACCTTTCTTAAAGCCCGAACTGTCAAGTACCTTAGACGTGCTTGTGTTAGTAGCCTTAAACCCGTTAAGCCCCTTAGCCTTTATCACAGATGGGTAATCCACATAGCAGTAATCCATGTCTACCGGCACGGAAACACCGCTGACCTTGCCCGTTGAACTGTACTGCCACATACCGTATGTGCCGCCGTAGTTGCACTTGCTGTTGTATTCTGCAATCCACAGTGCATAGCGTCTTGCGACATCATTTGTTATGTAAGTCTGGAGCGGACTGCGGCTGATATACAGACCTGCGAAGTAGCCTGCTTCCTCCAGCGCAGTGCAAAAAGTTTTTACCATGTCGGAGCATACCGTTTTACCGCGTGCAAAAGCTTTCTGCCACTCCAGATCAAAGTAAATCGGGTATTCAAAAGTTTTGCCCTTGATGTAATCGAGACAAAGAACTGCGTCCTGTTTCGCACCGGATACCGTTGTCTGCCATGTATAGTAATATGCACCGACGTCAAGCCCAGCTGCCTTTGCATTTTTGTAATGCGTTTCAAAAAGCGGGTCTTTTACTACACAGTTCTTCGTGTGATCCCAGTTATTGCATCTGATAATAACAAAACTGTAGCCCGCCGCTTTGACCTTTGCGAAATCTACGTTTGTCTGATACATAGAAACATCAATGCCTTTAATTGTCGCTGCCATGATAATTATCCTCCTTGTTATTTTTATAGTTTTTCTGATACTGCGTGCCGAAATAGAACGATATCACCACAGTAAACACCGTGATGAACTGCTCTGCTGAAATCGTGCGGCGCAGTGCCAGCACGCAAAACACCGCTGTCAACAATATCGTCACGATAGACTTGACGTCTATAAGCTTTGCAAATTTCTGTTTCATATCTTGCTTACTCCTTTATCTCAAAAGCAAATCTGCTTAACAGATATTTCTTATTATTGAGCAGTATAGTTTGTGTAGGTACAGCGTAGTCACAATAAGTATTGCTATCTGATATACCCTGTATATGAGAAAGTATATGATATACATTTGTAAAACCTTTGTTTTGACTGGTAGAAACTACAGGAGTAAGTGATGTTACTGACTTTTGTTGACAAAAATACCTATAAGGTGTAGACAGTACGGACATTCCGTTTGTAAAAACAGCATATTTGTCAATAGTATTAGTAGCACAACTTGTTGTCATGCCTATTTCAGTTTCTCCTGTTTCATAATTAGTTATTTCGCCAATTATTATATTTATATTAGGTCTACTAGCTGTGTTATTGTCTATACCTATAGCAACTAAATCACTTTGCTTATAAATAATCCATCTTCTTTTATCGCTTTTATAATTTGTTATGCTAACACACGGGCAAGTCAATGCTTCAGTTCTTAGGTCACACCAACCGTGTGCCGCAGTATCAGTAAATTGACCCCTTAAAAACAGTTCATCTGTTACCCAAAGCTGAAAGGTGGCATCTTTGGTATCAATACTCGCATTATCGCCCTCGAACACAACTTTCTTAAAGTCATAGACCTCGATAAGCTTCTTGACTAATCCTCTTAGTCCGTCTGTTCCCTCATATATTTTCATCTTCGACCGCCTCCGCTATGCCTATTATACCTATATTTCCGTACGCTTCTCCCACTGACACACCCACAAGGCTCTGTCCGCTCGCCATATCGGGTATAGTGTCGATAATATCCATATTGCCGTTGAAGTCCTCGATGCTGAACCTGTCCGTCCTGTCGGGCTTTTTAAGTCCGAGATTTTCCGTGAAACTAGCCAACTATACTTCCCCCTTCCGCATTTTTGCCAACTATGAGATAGTACACCTTGAAAGCGTATGTGCCGCCCTGGTCTGAGGTGTGTTCAAGGTATGCCTCCCAGTCGATGTCCCTGCCGTTGCTTGCGACTTTGTATTGAAAACTCTGCGACTTGAAGTGCTTTTTGCCCCAGTCGCACACCATAAACACCGCAGGGTTAGTGACCCCCGAGGGTATCATGCCTGTGCGTGTATTGTAAGTCCATTGTGAGCCGTTGTCGGCGTTGACCTTCATATTCACCGTGAAAGACCCCCACCGCATATACAGTGGGTAGAGCCTGTTCACAAGACTTACTATCTGCGCCGCTGTCTTTGCACGAAACACCGCTGTACCGCCGTCTAAAAGCTCGTCCGTCTGTTCGCCCGAGTACCGCAGCTCATACTCCTCCTCGCCGACTATTTCTTCAAGTGCCGCCACTCTCGCCGTAAGCTGCTGGATAAGCTCCTCGGTGGTGGGCGTTGTCTGACCTGTGTCTGCTGTATCGGCAGTTTTCTCCGCCTGCGTATCAGCTACAGTTGTTATCTCGTTCTCGTCCATAATCTCGCCTCCTAAAGCTGTTCTTCCACAGACAGACCCACCGCAGAAATATCGGCTGAAAGTCCGCCGTCAAAATTGAATCCTATGTTAGTTATTGGTATATCGTAGCTTTCGCCGCTTTCGCTGACGTATGTTATCACGTCCCCGACGTCAAATCGTGGGTCGCCAAGGCGGTGAAAAAGCTCCGTTGTATACCACGAAAAGCCGCCTATCCTATGCCACAATGACCGCAGCAGCGACATTGTCATATACGGATTTTCAAACTCCAGCACACGCCCTGCCGAGCCTGTGGTGTTGCCCAGCCGCAGAGTTTCGCTGTCGCTGACCTTGCAGACAATGCCTGCAAGGATATTCGGACGTTCTCCCAGTGTTGGCAGGTCGATAGTGTTGTTGTCCAGTATCTTCACGCTCGAGCCGTACCATTTGCGGACGTACCGCCCGAAGCGGTCAACAAAACCGAACTCGCCTTGTGCCGAGGCGATGTAACTGAGCATTTGCCGCATTGTGGTGTCTTTTGGTATGCTCGATATTTTGAAGTCGAAGTTTGCGGTCTTTAATCTGATATGACCCTTGCCGTAAAGCCTTGCACCGCCCTTTACACGGAGCTTTGCAGGGATGGTGTAGTCGTTGCCGTTTTGCAGTCCAAGCTGCTTGCATATGTCATCCTCAACAGCCTTTGACCACGCAGGTAGCTTGACCTTTGGCACATAGGTCTTGTCGGAGAAGTAAAGCCTATCCGCAAAAGTGACCTCAGTATTTCCGCCCGACTTTTTCGACTTCACGCAGGTGAACCGCCCCAGGGGTATTCTTTCGCCGCCAAGCACCTCTCCAAGCTTACTTATCTGCTCCACTGTCAGCTTTGAAAGTTCTGCGTAGGTGTAGGATTCTAGGGTGGAGTAGGTGGTCACGCCTGTGAGGTCCGCAAGGTACAAGGAAAGGTCATACTCGCTGCCGAGGAAACGTGTTTCAGCATCGTTTATCTGTAATGCCCACGACTGCGAGCACACTGCACCAAGCTCTATGTCGTCACTGAGGCTCGTTGACTGCACGTCACTGGTAGCGGACATTATGTTGTCCCCCATTATTACGCTCTCGTCGTTTTCAAGCCACATACGCCATGTGCGGCAGTAGCTTTCGATGCGTGAGGAGACGGTTGTACTTGTTGTATACATATATCCGCCTCCTACTGCATGATAAGGTCAACAGCAACGCCTTTGCAAAACTGCCGCTTTTCGTCCCAGCCGAATATTTCATAGCTTGGATCTCCTGCATAGACTCTTATTTTGATTTCATTAAAAGTCTCGTCCAAAAGTGTGGCGTTAAAAAATGGGCTATCAACATTTGAGATATACTTATTTATCTGTGCAGTCTGCTCGCCTGTGAGATGATACCATTTAATAGTGACCGTTTTCTTTATAGCCCTGATGTCTCCGACCATAAGACAATTAGCGGTGCGCCCTGCATTGCCCGACCAGATTTTATTGTTACAAAAAGTAATTTCAGCAGGAGTGGCTACCGTTTCTTCTTCAAATTTCAATCCATTTGATTTCATAGTATCCCTCCTATACTTTTATCGGCGATTTGCCGTTGCGCTTGATAAAATCATTTATATCGTCAATAACGATCTGTGACAGCACTCTGCCCTTTACTTCGATCGGTATCGTTACGCTTATTTTCTGATTGCCTACAGCTCCGCCGTAAACAGCAAGCGCCTCAAACAAAGCCTGCTTGATCGTATCCAGCGGAGCTTCGATGTTTGTGCCGCGTTTCTGGTCGCCGAGAACCGCAAGAAACTCGGAGTTCGGCGGAATTACCGCGCCGGTGGCGAGCATTGGAATCTGAGGAACTGGTATAGGGTCATAGTCCCAAAACTCATCAAATGGTGTAAAGCCTGCTATTTCAATATCACGAATATCATTAAGTATGCCATTAAGAAAATCCAGTGGAGTAGAAATAACTTTATTTATTCCGCCAATTATGCCGTTTACAACCGTTGTGAATACTCCTGTTATACCCTCTTTGATACCGTCAAAAATTTTGCCACCAGTCGAAAATACGTCCTTAACTGCTTGCCAAGCCTTTGAAAATATATCTTTAAACCAATCAGCTACCTTAATAAACGGTGATTTTATTGCAGTCCACAAATCCCTGAAAAATTGTGCTGTAGCCGAAAACGCCGATTTTATATTTGTCCACGCAGTTGTAAATATATCTCCAAACCAACTTCCTGCTGCAGAAAAAATGTCTTTGATTCCTGTCCACAGATTTGAGAACCAACCTATAACGGCATTCCAGACAGACAAAATACCGTCCCAAGCTGCTTGGAAAATTCCCGTAAACCATTCTGCCACGACAGCAAATACATCTTTTATGCCTTGCCATATTCCGGCGAAAAAGTCTTTAATTGATGTCCAGACCTCTGTTACCCAGTCTACAAATTGCTGTATGGTCATTTTAAAGCTGTCCCACAAATCAATAAAAAACTGTTTTACTGTTTCCCAATTTTTGTACAGCAGTACGCCGATAGCGATAAGCGCACCGATTCCTAGACATACAAGTGTGATTGGACTCGTCAAAAAATTAACTGCTACACCAAGTGCAGTAATTAACGGTGTCAATACACTTGTTCCTGCCGCCAATGCGGCAAATGCACTTACTACGCCTTGAATTATTCCGGATATTGCAAATGCCGATCCCAAAGTCCCAACTACAACAACAAAATTTTCGACAGCAGTCTGATGATTCTTTATCCAGTCACTAACCCCATTTAAGGCTGATGTAATACCTTTCAACGCGCCTACTATAATACCTCCGGTCCATGTTGCAATAGGCTTCAAAAATTTATCCCACAGCCATTTACCCATAGGTTTTAACGCTGAAATTGCTGAATCAAGAACTTTTATAGCTGCCGCCAGCAAATTAAGAAATGTTGGTATCAAAGTACTTATAGTCCATGATGCCATAGGGAGCAAAATATTATCCCAGAACCATTCGATACCGTCAAATATGTCGGCAGTTAAAGGCTTTAATGCGGATGTTACATTTTCAAATGATGTAATGAGCGGTGAGAAGTCAATGTTCTGCGCCCATTCAACAGTGTCTGCCGTTATGTTTTCAATTGTGTCGAGTATATCATTAAAAATATCAAGAATGTCCTGAATAATTTTTGTACCACTGCTATCAGACCAAGCGGAGGAAAAATTGCGTGACACATATCCGATTGTATTATTAATGTTTGTCCATATACCGAGTAAATGTTCAGAAACTTGCTCGCCCGTTCCGTTACTCCAAACATCGGTGAATGATCCGCCTATGCTTTTGATAATACTCCATACACCCTCGAAAGCAAATCTCATACTATCTGTTACCTTGACTCCATTTTTATCCCAAGCTTGTTTAAATGGCGTAAAAATAGTATTAAAAGATGATTTTACCCAATAAAAAAAATCTTTAAGCTTTTTATCGGCATCAGATGTATCAACATCTACAGTAGTGGAGATCGTATTGCCGCTTAGAGTACCGACCACTGGCGATGCATTTGTATCAGATGAGGAACTGTTGTCCGCCAGCTTATTTATCTGATCAAAGCTTGCAAGTGCATTTTCTTGAGCCTCGACAGTAGCTTCAGCCGATGTTGCCATATCGGAATAATTTTCCGCCGCCTGCGAAGAACTTTCAGCAACTCCATCTGTTGTATTCATCAGTTTAATTCCAAACACCTCAGAAAGTGCTTTAACTGCTGAATTAGCAACAGCTGTCAAACTTTGCAATTCCGCTGTTATGTTTTTTACAACTGTTACAGCACCAGAAAGAACAGGCTGTCCTATTACAGCAAGCAACTGTTTCCAAGACTCTTTCAGATTACCGATGACATTTTCCCAGCCGTCTGCTTCTCGCGCGGCTTGTCCCTCCGCTCCAGAAAGAGCATTTGCATCCTTGACCATTTGCAATAGTGTAAGTTGCTTCTGAGCTTCGGATAATTCCATAAATGATTTTCCATAGAGTTTATTAGCCGCTGTGTTTCGCGTAGTTTCTGTACAACTCAAACCCAAAGCAGCATCGTTTTCAAAGTTGCCTTTCAAGAACGATTTTAGGCTTTCTGCAGTATCTTCAAGGCTTCGATCGTAATATGCCGCACTGTCTGCTGTTACCTGCAACGCTTCTTCCATCATTTTTAGAGCACTAACTGAATCCATACCCGTAGTTTTAGCAAAAGCATAAATAGATGTGCCTACATTTTGAAGTCTTGTCTGAAGAATGCTACTGTTATCAGCTACACTTTTCATAGCATTATCTGCAGCAGATTTTAAAGTTCCAAAAGTCTGTTGCATTTGAGAATTTGCAGCATTTATATCTGCAGCAGCTTCAAGAGCTTCTTTTCCACTGAACACAGTACCAAGTGCTGCACCCATTTTTAAAACTATATTTCGGAGATTATTAAGCTGGTTACCTAAACTGTTTATACCTTTGGAAAATCCTTTTGTATCTATTTTTGTATCGAAATTAAGTCTGCCGTCAATTGCCAATTATATCAGCCTCCTTTCTTGACAAAATCCTCCATACGCTGTATAATGAAAAAAATACATAATGGGAGGAAATGTTATGTTTTGCTTTAAATGCGGCGCAGAAATATCCGATGAATCAGATTTCTGCATGAAATGTGGAACTGAAATTCTGCATCACAATAAAACCGAAATTGAAGAAGTCAACTCGATTTCAACTATACCTATGAATGCCACAATAAAATCGGCTTTTGTGTCAACTATAATAGTTTCGGAAACGGAGATCTCATACAAAAGTGGGCTCAAAAGCGAAACTATAAAAGTATCCGACATATCAGATATTAGATATACAGCCGGAACTCCTTCCGAGAACGGTCGCTTGTTTATAACAGCAAACGGAAAATCATATAACGTAATGTTTTTCTTTAACAATAATAAAAAAATTGCTGAGTTATGTGGTTACTTCTCCGCACTTAGCAATAATACTTTTATACCGATGGAAGTAACCACATCAACTTCATCACAAACAGGCGAAACACAACATGAAGAAAAAACGTTATCAAAACGTCAGCGTATAAAGGAAAACAAGAAAAACGGTATTGCTTGCTGTCCTAAATGTGGAAGTACTTCGCTTACGGCAAACAAAAAAGGCTTTGGAGTCGGAAAAGCAGTCATAGGAACTGCTGTTGCCGGTCCAATAGGTCTTGTTTCCGGAAACAAAGGAGCAAAAAAAGTTCGTATAACTTGCCTTAACTGCGGTAATCAGTGGTGGGCGTAATAAAAAAGTCAGTCCAAACGGGCTGACTTTTTTTATAACAGATTATTTATAAAATCAAGTTCATCCTGTTCCTCTGCTGTAAGCTTCACCTTAATATCAATAAGTTCTTTGTTGTTCCGGTAAAAGTCCTGTTCTCCTTTACTAAGTTTTTTATTGTGTGCAAGCTTATAGCGTATATTTATAACATTACTGTATAAACCCTCACCAATCTCATTAAAAAGGCCTAAAACCGTCCACCAATGCATATAATCAATTTCACGAATTTCCTTTCCTGCTACCTTATTGAGAGCTGGAAAAATAATCCCTTCATCCTGATCCCAGTTTATCAACGGTTTAGGTTGACGTTTAGATTTTGGCATATCTCCGCCGTCAAGAAACCATTTGGCTTGTTCTGCCGCTTCGTAAAGATCCGAGTTAGGTATCTGATCGTGATGCTTGTACAACAGTTGTATACATCCATATGTTTTGGCTTTGTCATTAAGCGTATCGTCATTGCACATAGAAAAAATCAGCAAAGCTACGCGATAATCACTATATATTGAATATATTTTACCGTTGACTGTCAAAGCTTTAGGCAATGCACCTATCATTTTGTTTCACTAACAATGGTATTGCGCTGTGCCGCATAGGAATTAAGTTTCTCCTGTGATTTCTTTCTTTCCTCCACAGAACATTCATTTATGTACGCGAAGATGCACTGCATAAAATTCATAAATATTGGTTGACCTCCGGCAGGCGAAAGACATGAATCAGTTCCGAATACTATTAATGAAATATCATAACCAAAGATATCATTTATAAGATCCTTCACCGCCATATCAAGTTTGTCCACACTATCAGCGGCAAGTTTCAGCTTTTCAAAGTCCGGATTATTCTCATCAAGATTCTGCAGATCATTGATAGAGTTCATATCGATATCTCCGTATCTACTGCGTATATTCTCATATTTCTCATCAAAGCCTGAAATTCGGTTAATAAACTGAGTATCTGTTGGATTAATACGGATTATTTTATCCGGATTCCCATTTAATTCGATATTTTTGTATCCGTCGTCAAAACTAAGCTTAATTGTTTCTGACATAAAAAACACTCCTTAGAAAAGAGGGGCTTAGTCGCCCCTCAAATTATCCTTCAGCCAGCGGCGTAAATGTCACCACTTTATTTGCGATTGTTACAGTACCCTTAATACGATTGCCGCAGGGTTGGATATTAAACGGTATGTTGACACCGCCCTGCGGTCCGCCATATGACTGCGGCTTAACGATGCAATCTTCCATCCATGCATCGTAAGGACCTTCGGTCTTATCGATAAGCACCTCAAGATATTTGCTCTTGCAGTCGTCGCCAACAAGACGATCCAACGCAATAGATTTGATCTTTTCGTAAATCGCATCTTCTGTATTTGCGTAGTAGGTTTCAACAGACAAACTAGGTTCGTAACCGTTGTCATTTACATCTGTTTCATCAAGGATATTCTTAACAGTCGCGGTATCCGGTCCCAAATCCATAGACATATCCTCAATGTTTTTGCCGATCAGGAACCATGACGGAGTTTCTCCGCCAAAAGTGGAATCCAACAAATGCATAAGATGACTTCTTTTAAGCTTTTTTATTCCTGTAGCTGCCATTTATATTTCCTCCTCAAATGTAAAATGTATCTGTATCTGATACAATCCTCTGTCTCCGTCCTCATCCAGAGCAAGCAGTATGCCATTATCAGCGGATATACTGATAGGTTCAAAATTTCCTGCAAGTTCTGGATAATTCCGGCTACTGTTCTGTTTTTCAATCCAGAAGATAAAATCCTCCGTAAAAGCTGATGCATTGAGCCTTGACAGATCATCGGCTGTGTACTCTCTGCTCTGGAGCAAAGCATTGTACTGCCATATCTGATTTCCGCACACGTCCTCACTGAGTTTTACAAGACCTGATGTCTGTATACTGTAATTAACAGGTTCAGACTCAGTCTGGTCTATGTGCAGATCAATATCTCCAAGATTGGGATACTGTAACACATATTCTTTCATAGCCTCCAAAAGGCTTTTATTTTGCTCCGGCAATTCGTTTCACTCCTTTGATTATTCCGGACAGATGATCGGGTTTCATACGCTCAAACCATAGTCTGCCTCGCTTGCCCCCAAGGTTAAGCCCCTGCTTGCCCATACCTTTGTTATCGTAATAATTTTTGCGGGCGTATGGTGTGTTGTAATGCACCATGCCTGATCCAACTACCGTTGATGTAATACCGGACTGTTTAAGCTTACCGGTAAGCATTGGCACATAACTATCACAGCAACGTAATACTTCGCTGTCGATATACTTCTGTACTCGGCCGCCTTTTTGCAGACCACGCCTCGCAAACAGTTCATTTTCGGGAGCGACCGTGAGAGTTACTTTAATACTGTTATTACTCATTTAGCCGTCACCTCCGTGTGCCGCATTATGGGACTGCCGTAATCCTTGCGCTCTACAGTACTGATTTTGAGCGGGCTTACAGCCTTAAGCAACTCTGCCACAGAGGCTGTCACGTCAAAATCAATATCGCCCTTTGCAATATAGTCGGACTTATCGACTACAGCCAACAACGGCAGATGTATCAACGCCCGGTCAACATCGGTCTTGCCCGTCTTTGCAATGTTTTCGGCTTCGGTGTCCTGCCACCAGCACGGATAATGCTGTGTAATAAATGCACCGTCGGGCTGTTTGTGCCAGACGGTGCATTTTGTATTATATCTCATTTATATCCACCCCACAGACCTGAGATTAAGGTATCTGGAGGCGGTCTTGATCAGCTCATCGGCGACAGCAGTCTGAGTGGTCGAATAACTTATCGAATAATCTCCGACCTTTTCGGAGGCTATCTGTTTATCCGGCTGTGCGGAGTACATGATCTCTGCACAAGCACAGCAGGCTTTGGCAAGGCTGATCTCGTCGGTCTCGGCAAAGCTCAGATTGTCGAGATATTCCGATGCACGCTCCGCAAAATAAGGATAATCCGTTTCGGAAATCTTATTGCCATGAAAATCAGCAGTGTAAAACGTGTAATCAGCATAAGCCATAGCCTACACCTCCGTTTCGCTTGTCGTATCCTCTACCGCAACTGCATCGACGATTTCCTGAATGATTGCGTCCTTCTTGCTTGCCGACCCGAGGTCAATGCCAAGTTCGGCGGCATAAGCTTTTAGTTCAGGGACTGTCATGCTCTTATAATCAATGACATTTTCATTTTCGCAATAGTCGGCAGGCGGTTCTATTGTTATTGGCTTCTCGTTAAAAGTCAATCCTACTGTCTTTGCCATAACGACACCTCCTATGCCTTGTGGTGCAGATAAATACCTGCCGCCTTGTTTTCGTACACATCAGCCAGACCATAAGCACGGAAGAAGAACAGCCAGCTGTCATCCGTCTGATTTTCCTCCGGCGTAACGACCTTGTTTACCGTGTGCTTAGGATACTGGATAACCGCCGACTTCTGGATTATCATAAAGTTTATATCCTTTGCGGTTGTCGCCTTAGCAAAACCGCCTGCCGTTTCATCGACGCCCTCTGATTTTGTCGTGCCGTCCTTAAGATCGATCGCAGTGTAAAATCTGCTCTGAGGCACTTTTACGATCTTAGCAAAGCCGTCAAGTACAGCCTTTGACTTTGTGGTGTCCACATTGATAGCAAGGTTATACAGAGTAGGAGTGATGTACAGAATACGGTTTTCCGGCAATACTTCGTCTTCGTCCATTTTGTTCTGTGCAGTGATCAGAGCGGTAAGGACATCATTACCCGATGAAAGTGTTGCTCCTGCAGAAACCTTAGATATGCCTGTTGTACCTGCATAGGTCGCGAACCTGAATGCGTCCTGTTCGGGAGCAACCTTGACGCGGATAAACTCTGAGGACAGTCTGCCGAAAGCAAGTCCTGCAGTCTCCTCATTGTCCATATTGTCAACGCTGAATTTACGACCTCTGTCGTAATTAAAGGTAACAGTCTCGTTTGTAAGAGTAACGTCGCCCTTTACATAGCCACTGTTTCTGGAGTAGTCCGCCAGACCGTCCATAGAGATCTTAGGGATTATGATCTCATTTGCGTTTGCGCCCGCTTTAACAAGAGTAGGATCGCTGTCGAGATCGGCGGTCAAAGATGCCTGCTTGTAAACCTCGTCAAGCAGTGCGATGTAGGTTTTAAATTTTGTAATTGCGTTTGCCATAATATTTTACCTCCGTAAAATTACTTAGTCGCAGGCAGACCCATTACGGCTCTTGCCTGTGCGTCTGATGTTGTTTCTGTTGCCGAACCGTGGTCAAGACCGGTGTCTATCCTTGCGGTAGGCTCATCACCATCCGCAAAGAGAAATGCTTTGTCGGCCTTAAGCTTGTCAAGCTGTTCGGTAAGACCTGTGATCTTGCCGTCATCGTCAAGCTTGAGGAGCGACGAGTCAAGCTGAGACTTGACAATGTCCACATCTCTTGCTTTTGCTCCGGCAAGGGACAGTTCCAGAGCCTTGTCAAGCTTAAGTGCGGCAATATCTGCATTGTACTTGCTTTCCCAGTCGGACGCCGCTTTCTTAAGTCCTTCAATGTCCTCGCCGTCAAATGCTTTGACCTTATCAGTAAGCTCTGAGATCGTGCCTTTTGCCGTTTCCAGTTCTGCGTTAAGGTCTGTGTACTTCTGCTGTTCTGCGGTCAGCTCCGCTGTGTGCTGTTCAAGCACCTTGTTTGCCTGCTCCTCGGTAATACCGAGAGCTGTTAAATCTTTCAGTTCCATAGGGATTTTTCCTCCTTAATTTTGAGTATAAAATTTATCTCCTCGCAAGCGGCTCGGATTTTTGCTCCGCAAAAACGAGGATAAATAAAACGCCCTTGAAAGAGCGTTTTACTATCGTTAAAATGCAGTTTTAATCATCTGATAAATCTACAAGGCATTTAATAACCAAACAAATACCTTTTATTATTGTGAAGACCCATGCGGCTACATAACAGCCAACGGGGATTTGCCCTGTATCGAGGGCGTAAAGCAATATGAGGGTTGAAAGCATAAATTATCAGCTCCTTTTTGCAAAATTAAAAGCCCCCAGTAGCTGGGAGCTTATTCATTATGAATTTGAAAATAAACCTTATCATAAATATCCAATGCTTTATATCCGAAATCTGTCATATTATTCTGATTTTCGTCCATGCCATAAACAACTGATATGTTGCTAATTATGCATTGAAACATAGAAACATCTTTATTATTTATTTCTATCTGACTTGTTTCGGGGAAGAGCTTGTATGGGTATTCCAAATCTTCAAAATCGCCATATTTGACAAGCATTTCATATTCATCTTTTTTGAAATTGAATATCATAATAATACACCTCACTTTGGATTACATTGAATAAGCACGCCCGTTTCAGGATTTATGGATACTGCACATTTATCTGTAACAAATAGCTGAGATATTTTAGGTTTACCATCTTCATCATATAAAATGTTACCGTTTTTATCCCTGCTAATTTTGGGTTTCATTGCTTTACCATTGGTCAAAGCATCCTGAATATCTTGAAGTTCAACGCCAAGACGTTTCTTACCCGTATCAGGATCTTTGATTACACCAATAACACGTTCAATGAAATGATCCGATTGCCCAGTTATTTCAATACCGTTAGTTGTAGTTAAACCAACAAGACTGTTGTTAATCTCATTGTGCAACTTCTTATAATGATCGTAACCTACAAGCGGAGAAAATTTTCCCTTTTTTACAGAAGTAATATATGCATTCATCAATTTGCACTCAGGAGAGTTATTATACTTCATATTTTCAAAAATGTCAAGGCTTTTCGGCGGATTTTCTATGCCGTAGCTTTTCATTTGCTTAACAAAGTAACGATTATTCCCATATACCGCTTTCTGCGAAACACTCTTGTTAAATCCAACAACCCGAACTCTGTCCTTTTCGGAATAAAGATCGTTCGTATCGCAAAACTCAGACAGCCGTTTTTCCTTAGTTTTCAGTATAGCCGAGTGGCGTTCAAACTGATTTTGCAGTCTCCGTTTAAGCACCTCGTCTTCCGTCTCAGAGATAGCACCGTCATATGCAGCTAAACGTCTTTTTGTAGCTCGTATAGACCGCTCCATAGCACGCTGTTTCTGCGATAATTCATACTGTCTGTTGTTTTCGGTCACGTCAACAGGGAGATTAGCACGTTCGGAAATTCCCTCGAAAAACGGATAAAAATCATGTCGGCAGTTCCAGCCTTTCAAGCCGTCACCCGTTCCGTAGCCTGTGGCGGTGCTGAGTTTAGGGTATTTTTTAGATTTGCCCGAAATGCTGTAAACCTTGCCTTGCCATAAAGCGTGTGAGGGACGCGCGCCCATGTGTGCGGTGACCTCAACCAGATCGCAGTCCATTTCTGCGGCAAGATCAAGCTGCATCTGACCTGCGGTCTGACTTATGCCCGTCATTACCGCACGCCGCACTGCAACGTCTGCCCAGTCGGTCTTACCCGATGGATAAGTTACAGTCGCAATACCTTGTTTAGCAAGCTCGACAACTGCGTCGTAAATAGCATCCTGATATGTAAAAGCACCGCTTTGTACCTTTAACCATGCCTTGTCCATAAGATGAGTAACAGTTGCCTGCGAGGACTCTACCATGGACTTACACAGATTTTTTGTCATACCATTTGCATTTTTAACGCCTGCCTTAAGCGTGTTGGATAATGCCACCGACCTCAGAGCGGCGGAGCAGTCCTTGCCGTAAGTTCTGTATATCTTGGCGTCGTTGTTGATTGCCTCCTTACAGGCATCGGTGTACAGCTTTGATATCTGCCGCTTTGATTTGCCTGTAAATTCTGCAAGCATAGCAGTGATCTCTTTTGTAGACATCTTCAACTGGCTTGCTTTGTACAACTGCCATTCTGCCGAGGGAGTAAGATAGTCCGCTTTAACAAGCTTTTTGGCAATAGACTTGATTATATCAGTCTGTACCTCGCTTACAAGATCAATCAAGTCATCTGGCAGTTTTTGTAACGTCTGAGGGGTAAGCATTACTCCTCACCGTCCTCAAAGCCCATAAGCTCATCGTCGGTAGGTTCACCGTCTGCAAGACGTGCCTTTGCCTCCTCTTCCGATTCGCCGTACCATTTAACACGGTATTCCCACTTCTGCATTAAACCTGCTGTGACATCATCTTTGTCACGTTGTCGCTCGGCATTTTCGTCTACCAGTGGACTTTGGTCAAAGACTATGGATATATGTGCGTCCTCCTTGACCTGTGCGTCGATAAAGCTGTGGCCTATCCAGAGGAGCGTTTTAACAAGACCATGCAAAAAGCTCTCAACTTTTATAAAATGCTTGTGTGCGTTTTGGATCAAGTCCTGCTTGTCGCCTGTGTACTGGGTAGCAGTTACTATAGAGCCTGCATTAAACTGATAATGCTTAGTACCAAATCCCACCTTAAAGCTGAGATAATCAAGCTGTGCCTGTATACCCGCCGTATTGTCTGCAACTCTCAGATCGGGATTATGCTCCTGCACCATACTCTTACCCGTGCCATCGTCCATAGTCTCGCCGATATAATAAAACAGTTGTTGATTTACCTCATCGGGAGCAACCTTTTTATCTCCAGACATATCTTCAAGCATATTTTTGTTTAAAAACACTTTTTTCTGTCCCAACCAAAAATCAGAGTTAAGATTATTATATGCAAGATCAACTCCCTTCAAGTTGTCAATCGCTCCGGCAAAAACCGCACAGCCCATCCCATTATTGCCGTTAATGGGATTAACGATAGCAGGTTTGCATATGGTAAACCAAGACTTGTCTGATCCTGTATGCATTATTCTTGCAACACCGTCCGGCAGAGGTTCTTCGCTCAACAGCGATTTATCTTTTATTCCAAAGATGTGATTTTCTATGACATATTCGCCTTTTTCCAGACGGTGTATCTCAAGATACAGCTTGTTGCTGCCTTTTGTACAGATATCGGAGCAAAACGCTGCTTCGGTGATAATGCCGTTGTCCGATGATAGGACTATTATCCTATCCGCCTCAAGGTAATTTAGATCTATCCATGCGTCCGGTGACGGCAGAAGTCTGCCGTCTGAGCTTACCACAGCATTTTTAAGACGTATCACAACGGCACAAGTGCCGGAATACATCATTTTTTCCATGAGGTCGTTAGCCTGATCCCAGAAGTTGTTGCTGCCGAACACTCCGCCGTTGTCGGTATCGCCAACGATGAACTTTTCCGAGTATTCATCATCTACTTTTACAAACGTTTTGTCGTTTATTAATATGCTTGCCCAGTCCTCGCACACCTTTTTGGCCATTTTCATGGTATACATATCACGACTCTTGCGTTTTTCTCCGTTTTCAAAAGTTATCCTATGAAATGGTTCATGAAAACCCTTCCACCAGTCTTTCCATACGGATATATTATTATAATAGTTGGTCGAAATGTTATAGCCGAAGTTATTATTCAGCCAGTTTATTATCTCACTGTTCAAATGTTTTCACCTCCTGCCAGCGTTAGCGGCTTGATAAATTTGCTAAAGCTGTACTCCAGAGCGTCAGCGGTATCTATATCGCAAGTACCGTCGTCAAGACGCTCGTCTCTGTCCGGAATTTTAGGATCCCATATCTGCTCCGACAAGCTTCCGATAACATTTTTGCAAATGTCAAGCACCCAAAATCTGCCCTGAGCCATCAAAGACGTAAGCATAGATATTCTGTCGTTTCGTGGAGCTTTGTAGCAGTCCACGATCTTGACCATCAGTCTTGCTCTGGCACAGGCTACTCTCAGACCGTTTATTACCGCTTGGTTTTCGTTGTCCGCCCATGCAAATTTAATTAAAAGCGGATTAAAACGCATATATAACGTCTTTACAAACTTTATAAAAGCAGTGTAAATAGTATCGGGACCGACCTCGCCCTTGCCGCCGTCTATTTTGTGATCTGCAATAACGACAAGCTTTTTAAAGCCCTCAATAAAAGCCGTAGCCACGAATGTGGTCTTTGACTTGTTGCCGCCGAAGTCGATACCTATCTGTATTGATGTGATCTTGCTTTTGTCAAGCTGTGATTCGGGTATTATATACTTTTCGGGGTCGTTGGCAAAGCTCTGGAAGATAAGACCCTCTGCCGCTATCCTTAACCCCAGTATATCTCGCTTGTACCAGATAGATGTCGGATCGTACTGAGATTTTACCTCAGCCTTACGCTGATCTGAGATATTTATGTTATCGTCAATAGTAAAATGTGCGTAGTTGTATCCGCCGAGGAATTTGCAATCGGCGGCGTCCTGCTGGTACTTGTCAATGTACTCGGTGTATATCCAGCTTTTTGGATTGTCCGGGTTAAGATCCCACCATATCTTACGCTTATCTGCGGCGATAGATCTGTTAAAAGCCTCCTGCACAAATGATTTGTGATGCAGATTGATCTCAGTACCTATCCACATACCATAAGAGTTGCCTCGTATGGACTTATAACTGCTGGCAAGCATAGCGCCGGAAAAGATGACGATCCTTGTTTTAAATCCTGTATCCTTGCCCTTTATGATAAGAGCCTCATTGCCCTTGTACTTACCCCAGCGGCATTGACCTCGAAAGAAATGCTCAATACCAAAGCCGTTACAGTCGCCAAGAATGATTTTCGCATTGCCGAGTGTTGACGCCGATGCAAGATGTATCTTGTCTTTAGTAGTCTTAAGCTCGTGACAAAAAGCAAGAACGTTGTCCACTGTCTTTCCGGCTCTTACCGCTCCCTCGGCAACGTTTATCATGCAGTCCTGTGACTTTCGGATATATGCCTTATGCTTATCGCCAAAATTGTAGGGTATGGTCTTTTTGCGTTTCTCAGGCTTAGTTGTCCTTGCCATAGATATCCTCCTCAATTTCCGACGTGTCCTCCAGCTCAGGATCAGCCTTGGGATTCGGTGACCAGTTTTCTTTGTCTTTATTCTGCAAATAGCTCAGAGCGGCGGACGGATTGGGAGCGACTTTTTTTACCCTGCGCCTGATCGTTTTGCGCCCTCTGGCGTCAACTCTAACTTCTTCCTCTGCATATTCGCCGCCCAGAGCCGCCGCAAGCAAAGCTCTCTCCACTTCGGAGTTTACAAGTTCAGGATTGTCGTCCAAAAAATCCTGAAGTTCCTTGTGCCGCTTTTTATAATCTGTGGCAAGCTTTTTCCGTTCTGCCTTGTCGGAGGTATTAATAAAAGCCTCCGACAGCTCGCCGAGGCTTTGTATATCCGTCTGTATTTTTACATCATTAATGTTGCTTACAGCTGCCGACAGCGTGTCGATAGCCTGTTTTCTCTTTACATTCACATTAACACCTCCGTTCGCTCAAACTCAAACTACACGCCCGTTTTAAGGGTTTTCTCTTTCAAGTGTGAAATTATCCTAAGAATTATTTCAAAACGTGCTATAACGCCGTTAAACGCCGCTAAAATGAAATCAAATAGCAATGCTTCGCCATTCGGATATTTTTGTTTCAAAATTCCGTTGATGTCCGGCGCTATGTAATCTGAGCTTAAGCGCAGGGGACGAATCAACCTTACGCTTATGATCAGATCTTTTCCAGTTCTGCAGCAACGTCAAAGTAATGACGCCTGCCGTTTATCTCACAGTACAGCGTACAGCGTTTACGCCGCTTGCTGTATTTAACAATGCAGTGTTCTCTGCCTTTGAGCAGTCCCTCTGTGATAGTCACCTTTCCGCTGTTTATGTAACCACGGCTGACGGTAAGATTTTCGACATCAAGTATCCACCGAAGTCTGACTTCCTCGCTCATCGGCAGCGGAGTGGGCGGTCTGCCCAAAAATCTCAATACGCCGACAGTATTTTTCACGGTGTAGTAAAGCTCGTCTGTGATGCCTTCACTGTTAACAAAAACATATGTGGGAAATATCATCCGGCGTACCATGCGCCACACGCCGCCTTTACGTTCCAACAGGTCGTGAGCAGGCGCATAGGCGTTAATATTTTTATCTCTGAGAGTGGCAACAACGTCATGCTCTCTGCCGCTCTGAACATAAATAACGTAGATCATATATCGCTCCTTTTCTCCTCAAGGAACTTAGCCACATCCTTGTAAAGATCGGGACGTTCCCTTGCCATTGCCTCGAACACCATTGACTTGACCTGTTCAAAGCCCGCGTTAAGGATATCCTCGTTTTTCAGATCCATATTCTTTTTATACGCCGCAGCCTTTACAAGGCTGGTAGCCTGTTTGAGCAAGGCTTCCGGGTCTATGTTCTTCCATTTTTCTTCGGGAGTGTTCTGTATAGATTCCAACACGTTATGCGACAGCAGCCTGATTATTCCCTCGCTGGTATCGAGAGCCGGATACTTGTTTATCTCCTCCATTATGACCCTGAAATTCTCCTGAGCCATTCTGAGGGTCTCAACAGATTCATTCAGATTTGCGGCGTATCTGCAAACCGAGGATATTGATATGGGCTGATCGGTCTGATCCTTTATATAGTCTGCGATCTCCGCATATGTAAAATCGGCTTTCATCATATCTTCGACCGTTGCTTTAAGTTCCGGCGACAGCTTGTCTATTTTAGAGTGCTTTCTGCGCTTTCTTGCCATTATCCGCACCCCCTACAGCTTTATGCAGGGGTCGTTGATACCTCCGGCAAGCAGGCTGATCCCCTTTGCCGTAAGCTTTGCCTCGAGATCGTCAAAATCGCTGTCTGCCAGCGTAGACGGCTCTTTGGACAACACCGTCCTCAGATGTATGTATCCGGCTTCATAAAGATAGTTCACGCTGTCGGTAATTTCGCCCTTTGTTATATCGGGAAGAGCATACTCAACGCTCTTAAGCTTATGATACTGATATCTGAGCATATTTATAGTGCGCATAACAGAGCCGTTATTTTCTTTAAAATTGCCTGCTCTGATAAGCTGCATCTGCTTTTCCATATCCATGCTATTTTTCTCCCTTCATTTCCATCAAGATATCCATGATCTTGTCCAGCTTCTGTTCAGTCTTAAGCTGTTCTCTGTAAAAATCCTCTTTGGTAAGATAGTTCTGCTTGACGTCGGTAATATCGGTCTTGCACTTGTCAAACTCGTCTTTAGAGACGTAATTTTCTCTGACCTTATCCAGACCGCTTTTGCATTTATCGATGTCGTCCATAGTCCGCTTTAAAAAGTAGGTTATAATACCTATACCGCCTGTAAGAACGAGCTGAAATACTATCGTAAATATCTGCTGACTTGTCATAAAAACACCCCCAATATATTTAGTACCGTTATCCGTTATAATAACTGTACCATATATATTGGGGGTGTTACAGATGAAGCGTTTCAGCGAGTTTCTGCAATTATATTTCATCAAAGGTAATCTGACCCTCGATAGGAGCGTTTTGCTTTTCCTGCCTTATCTCAGCCGTTATGCTGCGGATCGTGCGCTCAGACAGATTATATTTATTGACAAGAAACTTGAAGTTATATCCGTTAAAATCCCTGCGTATCTTTTCGTCACGTGCCGATCGGATAACAGAATCAGCTTTTGCAATGTAAATTGACAAACCACCGTAACGCTGCACAAGCTTTTCGTATGCCTGTGAGCCGATGCAGTCGTAAATATCCCGCTGCTCTGGAGTAAGGTCTTCTTCGTATATATCAAGTTCCGGCATATTTCTCACCTTGCCTTTTCGCCCGCCGCTCTGCCGAATTAACATAACGCTTGAGCTGTTCGATAAGCTTAGAACACTGTTCCTGATCTATCCACCGAAACGGCTGCTTTTTTGATGCCGTAACGCCCAGTACTTTGCCTATCACGCCAATTAGCCTGTCTCCAACGTCAGCTGACTCTGGATTAGTGTCAAGTTCCTTGAGCCTGTAGCAGTATCTCCAGCACAGCCGCTGCTGTTCAGGCGTAGCCATACCGTTGCAGCCGATCTCTTCAGCTTCTTTCTTTTTGTTTCTAGATTTGGTATTATGCAGCAGATGGTTTGGATCGGCAAGCTTCATGCGATTGATAAGTTCCGCCTGAACAGCCTTGAATTCGCTATCGTCAAGCTGTTTTACCGAATCTTTACCGGTAATGCTAAAGATCAATTCGTGCAGCATATCATCTTTATCTTTGCCGACAATACCAAGACCTGCTCCCAGACCGTAAATTCTTTTAATCTGCTCCTTTGTTGCCATATCCAAATCCTCCTGTCCTTATTTTTTAGCCGTGAATTTCGTTTTCGGCGTTCTTTCAACTACAACCGCGCTGTCAATCATATCCACAGCACGCTCCACAATCTCATCGGTAAGCTGTTCGTTATTAATCATAAGCAGACGTTTAAGATTCTGCCAAGCGACGGCTTCGGATACCAGATAAGCGTTCTCCTGCGCCGCCTTTTCATCCAGACCGCCAAGCTGCATAAGATTTTTTACGTCGGTCTCATATTTCGCACCCTTAAGCTTTTTCTCCAGAACTTTGCGGCTCTTATCGTCAAGCCCAAGCCCATCCAGTATCTTAGCAACGCTGCCGTCCTTTATGTACTCCTTGTTGTAAACGGCGGAAAGCAAGCGTTTTGCAGATTCTGACAAGGTGTAGGTTACGTCCTCTTTTACAACGTCGCCGTACGCTTTACCAAAGATCTCCTTAAGCATTGTTGGGTACACAAGCTTAACGTTGTCGGCGTTGGTGACTGTGATTGCATTGCCAGCATTGTCGCTGTAGACAGCAGATTTAAACTTTGTATCCTGCAGGTCGGCTTCCGAAGCCTTAAGGATATCAGCCTCGATGCCGTCTGCCTCTGATTTAAGCTCCGAAATTTCCGCCTTGATCTCAGCATAACGTTTTACCTTTTCAGACAGATCCATAAGCCGTCTTTACCTCCTCTATGATTTCTTCGGCGCAGTTTCTGCAGGTATCACGTCCCTTGATAGAGCGCACATTATCAACACTGCCACAATAGCAACAGGTAGGTCTGTGCTTGCGAATCATGATACCGTCCGCTGTCTTCTCGATGTCAACAGCCATGCCTCCCGCAAAGCCCGCTGCAAGTCTGATGTCCTTCGGGATCGTCAATCCAGCTTTGCTTGTAAGCTTTTTATGTTTTGTTTCCATAGCGTTTTTACCTCCTTGTTTTTCTGCACTCTGCATTTATCAGGGCTTGTGACCTGCGCCGATCGGCGGCTGCATTACAGGAGGGGCACAGCCCCTCTGATACTTATTATTTCTTGTCTACAATTGAGCATTCATTGCATTCTCCGTTACTGTTGCAAATATTATCACAATAGCCGCATTTATCGCAGTACGGACAGTCATCACAACACATTTTCATAAAAAAGGCACATTCTGCGCTGCCTTTCATAAAACATTCAAAATTATTATGCATATTTAGTCGCCTTTACTTTCCTCGGCTCCTCGATGCGTACCATGTCTATCCAGCGTATCTTATCAGTATATCTATGTACAAGGCAAAGCTGCTTGTCCGTCGCCTTCGAAACCATCCAGTCCGCAGGATCAAGCTTGTAATACGCTATTATTCGTTTCTGAGCTTTGGTGGGATTTTTTCCGTGCTTCATTCTTTTTGTCCTCCGTTTCACTTTTTATACCGCCATATCCATATATTTAGCGATTGCAGACAATCCCTTGGCGGTCACATTGCCGTTATCGAGGGCGTTGGAGTATAGATTGACCGCTCCTCTGATAGCCTGTGGACTTTGAGCGATACGCAGTAAAAATTCAACAGCAGCAGCGTCCTCTCTGATATCCGGAAAGAGCATTTCGATGTCGCTCTTCTTTATCTGCTTAACGCTGTAAAACCGGGTATTCTTCGTCCTGTTGCGTATCTGTGCAAACTCCGCTTTCTGCTTTCCGCCAAGTCTGCTTACCGTGGTCTCGTTGCCGACAAAGCATATTCCAAGGGTCTGTCCCTTTTCGTCAAAGCAGTCGCAAAGGCTTCGGAGAGTATCAATGGCATTTCTGGTGAGATGCTGGGCTTCGTCCACGATTATCACCATGCCGTCCGAAAGCTTTGACGAGATTTCCAACCAGAGTCTGCTCACAGAGCCGGAGGATACGTTCAGCTTAGAACCGATAAGTTCCAGCACGGATTTTGATGACTTGATGCACGGATTTACCGTTATGTATGTACAGTTTGTGCCGTGCTCACGGTAATACTGCCTGCAAGCCTGTGTTTTGCCTATACCTGCGTCACCGCAGGCTATGGCAAGACCGCCCTGAAGCTGACAGTTACGTATGATCTTGTACACGTTAGACGATATTGACGTTTCCTTATAGTCTGTGCCGACATAGATTTCAGCTGCAGCCTGCTTGGTTTCAAAGTATTCAATTACTTTTTTCATCTGCTTATCTACATCGCCGTTGTAGGTACCTGACTTAATTGCAGAGTATGAGCTATCGGATATACCAATCTTTTTGCAGACTGCAGCCGCAGATAGATTTTCCGAGTACTGCAGCTGTTTTATCTGTTCCAATGCCCACTCCTGTTTAGCTGTTAGCTTTTTCATTTATTAATCACTCCTCCATTTATTCTTCCGCCTCTCGGCGTTTTCGTTCATTTTATCTATATTGACCACAATATCGTCTCCGGAAGCCTTTGATATACTTTCCGGTTCATTATCAGCTCTTATCATAATCACATTGGACGGCATAACGATCTTAAAGCTCTGCTTACCATGTGCTGCCTTGAGAGCGGCAGCCTCCATAAGGTCGATCTTATGCTCTGAGTTTAAGCCATCTGTGATATTCTGAGCCTCGGCTTTAATAAACCGTTGTACTCTGCGCTGTAAAGCCATTGCATCGGAAATCTCTTCCTTGCTTTCGGTGATGTAATCTATAAGCAGCTTGTCCGCACATTCCCAAGTCCAAAGGTAACGGTCCGATTTATCGTAAACCCTTACGCTTCTAAGATCGGCGGGATCGTATCTTACATAGACCTCCTCGCCCAGGTGACGGTAAGTGTTTTCATAGTCCATAAACCAGACCTTTTCGCCGGATATTTCAACAAATACGCCGTTGCGCTTGATCTTTTGCACCCTTGTTGATCTCATAAGCATAAGATTAAGTTCGGCTTCCGGAGCTTTGCGTATTCCTACAGACTTTATATCCATATTCCATACGTCAATACGACTCATTCCTTTGTACTTTGTCTCAGCTCCGCCATATTCCTGCATATTAAAATCACCGTCAATATACATATCAATATATTCTCTAATCTCAAAGTCGCAGGGAATCTTGCCTTCTTTAATTCTACGCTTAAGGCTCTCAGGTCGCTGCATAATAGTGCCGCCGCAGTAACCTTCAAACATTCTTGCAAACTGCATTGTGACCGTGCTAAATGTACGCTCAATAGGCTTTGCTTTAGCGTTACGGACGATTGCGTTATGCATCGTGATTCCAAGCCTTTGGAGTATTGTCGGTGGTTCGATCTCAGGGTTATCGGTTTTCCTGCTTCGATGACCTTTTCCGCCAACGTCATGGGTCAAAAACTCTCGACCGTTATCAAAATATACGGCTTTCGGAATGCCAAACCGCATAATTCCATGCCTTAATGCGATGATTGTTGACTGGGAGTTCGGACTGTCGCATATATTCCAGCCGACCAGCACTCCGCTTTTGGCATCCAAAAAGGCTGTAAGGTACAGCCTGTGGATCGTGCCGTTATCTTCATCGTAGGACTGTATATCGAACGTGTGGTTATCTGCGATCCAGACGTCGTTAGCGTGGAGACCGTCGTACATACGGCTGATATATGGCAGGCATTTATCTTTCATAGCCTTATCGCCGTCGCGCATATATGTAAGCACGGCTTGTGGTATTTCCGACTTTATATGCCGCCTGAAAGTATTGTCTGACGGGAAGTTTGATACCATTGACGGATACCACTCTTTTGCACATTCAAGCGTTAGGTCGTAACAACGCGAAACGGTAGGTTTGTTTTCGGAAAGATAGAAATAGCAAAACTGCTCCCACAGCTCCGGTGGGATACTGCTCTTACCCTTATTGGCTCCGCCTCGATTTTCACAAAGCCCCTGCAGATTATTATTTCTGTAGGCTGCATACTTGCGGTATAGTATATCCACCGACACTTTGATATCATTATGCTCGAGCTGACACTTGCCGACGTAAAGCTTATCCACTTCGGTTTTCTTTCCGGGGTATTGATCCCGGTAACGCTGCCAGTCTCTGAGGATATCTACCCAGAGTGCGATTTCATCACGCTCATCTTCGGAAAACTCTTCGATTGACGTTTTCACAGGCTTTTTGGGCTGTTTTAACGCATTTTTAACAGGCTGTGCAACAAGTTCTAAGCCCGCTTCCGCTCTTTTCTGAGCATAGTATTTTGCCTGCAGGCCTTCGGGGAGTGATGATATTGGGATCATATATTTAGGACGGTTCCTGTCGTTGATTTCGATATTGCATGACAATTTTCCGTCCTTGCACAGTTTCTTTATATATCGTTCACTGCAGCCTTTAAGATCAGCAGTTTTGGCAACCGTCAAATATTCCACATCATCACCTCCCGAAGTTACTTGACAAAACTAATGTTTTCTGATATACTAAGTATCAGAGCCAGAACGGTTGTTTACGAGGTCGGACAGAAAATCTTCTGTTTCGGTCAATACTGCAAGAATGGTCGCAACATTCCTGCGGAGCTGTTCAGGCTCTATTTTTATGTCCTCAAGGCAGCTTGCCTGAGCCAGAAGCCGGGCTTGTCCCACCGCATGAGACAGTACTTGTGTTTTAAATTCCTTGTATTTCATTGGTTACACTTCCTTTCTCGGTCTGCCATCATCAGTACCGGGAGACCGTCCCCGGCAGACCGAACCGCCTGTTGCGGCTCGGTTTCGGCTAGAAAAATCGGAATGTATAAGTCTACTCCTTCCGAAAGAGTACCCTGCGCACTTATACTGCGTTGCACAACCTTGTCGACTAGGTTGATTGAGTTGGCTTTCACATCAGGACTTGCACCTGATAGGCTTACGCTTGCGAACCTAGCACCATGCGTGAACATTTAGCCGCCCCGATTATTACCGAAACGGCAAGGTAGATAGGATAAAAAGTTATCCTAAGTGGGTCTGATACGCTCAGACGGGCGGTATCTTTATGTTGTCTTTAGACTGTGTTATAAAAATACAAAAAACGTTCCAGCTGGTGCAAACATTAAGCTCATGCGCTCTCAGCTTGCATTTACGAGTTCGCACCTTAAGGAAAGTCGGAACCCTTATAACAAAACCTGTACCTCGGCTAATTCAACCCGACGACACGTAGCCAGAACACGTGGTTTTTAAGTCATACGCTACCGATATTTTATGTCCTCGGTTTACAGACTGTATGACAGGCTTGGTTCAAGATCTAAGTCGTTACCTCTGAGCTTGCAAGCTGCAGGTGATTCACTATATCCCCTATGGCGGGCAAGCACGGCACCTGCATATTTTGGTCTGCCATCATCAGTACCGGGAGACCGTCCCCGGCAGACAGCCGAGTTACTGTCGGCTGTTTCGGCTGTTTCGTGATCTGCCGCACAGATCGTCAAGACTGCATTGCAGCACATTGGCTATCCTGATCGTAGTCTTAAGAGAGGGCGTCAAAACGCCCTGCTCTATCTTGCACACGGTCACATTGCTGATCCCCGCATACTTAGCAAGCTCTCTCTGATTAAGATCACGCTGCTCTCTAATCTGCTTTATGCTTTTCCCAATATCTGCGCTCATAAAGGCGTTCCCTCCTTTTAGCAAAGTATATATCTCTGATAAGAGAGAGGATAAGGTGCATACAGATCAATCCGGATAGTGTAAGCAACGGTATGATCCAGAACTCGGAATGTCCGCTAAGACTTGTTATGGCACACCATAGCATGATAATGGCAAACATGGTAAGCACCTTTCCCTCGTCCGTAAGTTTTTTCATAATAAACCCTCCTTACTTATACATCATAACGGTGATAACGTCTTTAGCGGCAGCAAGCGGACTGTCTCCTGTGATGCCTATATCATACACATGACCGTTCTTCATGGTTACAAGCACCCACTCTTCTCCGTTGTCTTCGCAGTAAGTTATATCATCAACATCATCATTGGCGGCATGGAGCAGGAAGTAGAGCTCTTTTTCTACGAATAAAGCTTTATTCATTATATATCCTCTTATTGGCGGAGTTTGTTCCGCCCTTGTTTGCTGCTCGCCGTATTTTTCAGCTATGCAATCAAGATCATCATCTATTGCTGCCTTAGCATCCTCGATTGTATTATAAGCCTTTGGCGAGAAAGCCCCGTAAGGTGATATGCAAACATAGCCTATCCTATCGTTACCTGATATCGTATAGCCTCTGTACTCATACATATTCACATCGGTTTCCTTAATCTTATACTTATTCATTAAAATTCCTCCTTTTTCGATTGACGTTTAACGCTTTTTGTGTTAAACTTAATTTATCATGGGGTAACTATGCCCTAGAGGTTACCCTATAGTAAATTATAACTAGATTTTTTCTAATTGTCAAGTGAAATTCTAACTCGAAATTAGAAAAACGCTAATTTTGTGATAAGTAACAAAGGAGATGATTGAATTTTGGATATTTTGGATAGAATAACTATGCTTTTAGGCAATCGAGAGCAAAAAGAATTGACTAATTACCTGAAATTAAATAATGTTGCTTTTTCAGAATGGAAGTCTGGGAAAAGCAAATCATATAGAAAATATCTAATTGAAATTGCTGAATTTTTTGATGTTTCAATAGATTACCTTGTTTACGGTAAAGAAAAAAGCTCACTAGCGGAACAGTTGACCGCTGATGAGCAGGAGTTACTTACATATTATAAGGAATTAGATTTAATGAAAAAGGGTCAAGTCCTCGAACGTGCCAAGGTCCTTTTTGAGCAGTCAAAAATACCATTAAAAGAGCTTGAAAACAGTGTTTTCATAGAGTACTATTCGTTGCCTGTCAGTGCCGGAACTGGCGTTGATCTGGATGGCTGCGAAAAAGGTATGTTGGAGGTTAAGAAAACGCAGCTCACTCTTGAGGCTAATTTTGCTCTAAGAGTGTCTGGCAACAGCATGGAGCCTGTATTCCACGACGGAGACGTAGTTCTGATAGCCTCGCAGCCATCTGTTGAGATCGGCGAGATAGGCATTTTTATACTTAACGGGGAAGGATTTATAAAGAAGTTCGGCGGAGATCGCTTGATTTCCCTTAACCCGGATTATGATGATATTCCGCTGCATGATTATGATAGTATCTATTGCCGGGGAAAGGTTATTGGAACTGTATGATATAAAAATATGAAACTAAGCAACTTGTGCTTGATCTTCCGACTGTAGTGATTGTTCGAGCCGCACAGTGGGACATTGATAAGTTAATGGGAACTAGTTCCCATTAATCGAATTTTTAGTTCCTATATTCCCGTATAAAATATGGAAATCTTTCAATGAGATTTTTCAATTGAACATTCAAACTATTTTATAAACGTTATAGCTTTAAAATGCGTAAATACGCTGTTTTGTGACAATTTTAAAATTTGAAAACAGTTCTAAAACGTTCTAAAAAGGTAAAATTTAAAGGTCTTAAAATGCTTTTAAAATTGCATTTTAAGACCTTATTTTTTTGACATTCAATTTTCTTATCCGCAAAGCACGTCAACTTTTTGCATATTCAAACCGCCGCATTTGCGCCACTTTCGTGGGTTTTCTATGCTAATTCCGAGTTATTCCGCATTTTTGCGTTTTTCGGATTTTGCGTGGCGAGCAACAATAGCACCTCCACGGGGTGCTAGCGTGGTATCCTCCGGCATAGCTTCTCAGTGGTATATAAAAAACTAAGAAAGCTATGCTTTCAAACACCTTGCCCACAATAACGCCGATAACTATAGTGCTGATAAGGTTAAGTAAAACCGTTATCCCCATATTGAATCCGTATTCATACAAATCGAAATCGCTTTCTGATATAATACCTTTTTCACATAGATGTTGCGTTATTTTGCAGGCAGTTTTCTTAAACATTAGAACTTACGCAGTTTCTTAGAATCAGCAGGCAGTTCAGGCTGGTGAGTGATGAACATGCATGTAGAATTCACGTTTGATACAGTAACCAAAAGTGCCAATGCAGCAAACACCTTACCCATTCTTGTGCTGAGTTTCATTAAATTTCTTTTCATATGATTTTCTTCCTTTCATAACAAGTTATGATTTGATTATACATAATATAAGAATAAAAAACCGTAAATGTCAAAAAAAACGTCTTTTTTGTAAAAAAAATAGAGGCAACTTATTGTTACCTCTATTTTTCATACATTATCACTGATGTTTCAAACCAGTTATCAGCTACATCAGTTTTTAAAATTCCACCATATTTTTCTGCAATATTTTGAACACTCTTTAACCCTATTCCATGATTTATCTCATCATTTTTTCTTGTCCTTTTATCCTTGTGTATGATTCCGTCAAATGAATTTCCTACTAATATTTTAATGTAACCCTGCTTATAAACAATATCGATAGTTATCTTCTTTTCATCGTTCTCTCCTAGGAGACTTAACGCTTCAAGTGCATTATCGATAAGATTACAAATAACAATATTTAAATCAAATGAACTGATAAGAATTTGCTCAGGAAGAACAACATGATAACTTTTTTCAACGCTATTGTTCTCTAACGGTGCCAATTTGTAATTCAGAACACTGTCGATCGTTTCATTTCCTGAATCGATAATAACATTATTACTATAAATATAATCATTGGTTTCAGCAAGGTAATCTTTAAGCTGATCGTATTTCTCAGCACTAAGCAAACTTTGCATGTTGATAATATGATTTTTCATATCATGCTTTAAAAATCTTATCTTCATCTGAGATTCCTGCATTAAATGCAGCTGATTAAGATATGCCTTGTTTTGCTGCTCAATAACGTCAGTTTCATATTGCTGGGAAAACATATTTACCAAATTATCGTAAAGGTAAAGAATAACTATGTTCATCAATAATATGATAACGCTTAAAATCAACGATACGACATTGAGATCTTTTGCGACAAAGTAACCAACCATTATACTGCCAAGCGAAACAAATATCACAGTAATATAATACATTATTGGTAATTTTACAATTTGATCGCTGTATTTAAAATAGCTCTTAGCTATGATATTTACAAGTGTTAGAAGCACAATATTTGATACAAATCCCTCATCAAAAAAAACAGAGTTTATATTAAGCAAAGACTGTATAGCAACAACCGCTGTATCTACTACAATGGAAAAAACACATAACACAAATGCTGACAACAGAGACTTAAATAACGATACTTTATAGTACAAAAATATAAGAATAAAAGGTATAATGTTTGACAGGATTGTAATAAGCCGATTGTCAAAAAGTAAATACGCACAGCTATTTATAATGTAATAAAGTGTAAACAGAACAACGTCTGATTTTGCCGATTCTTTTTTCTTTTGTAAAAACACATTGGAAAACTGATAAGTGGCATATATGTGAAACACATTTGAAAACAAATAAAATAAAGTAGTCATATCATTCTTTCAACAGCTGTTCACTGACCTCCATTTTCTTATTAGGGCTTATCGGTAATTCCACTCGGTCTATGCCAATAAGGACGACTGAATGTGACGTGAATCTTTCAATATAATTTTTATTTACTAAATACGATTTATGAATACTGATAAAATCACTTAAACTTTCATTGTCAAGCAGGTTAGATAATTTTCCGTAAAAGGTATATTGATTCGTAATAGTATGGATCACTATTGTTCTGCCCTGACTCTCAAAATAACAAATATTAGATACTATGATACTGTTTTTGACTTTATGTGCAGTGTATTCAAACACCTTTTTTCTCTTAGCCTGATCCAAATAATAAGTTTCAAAAAATTCAACTATTCTTTCATAGGTAATTGGCTTTTTTATATAATCATAGGGCCTTATTTTAATGGAGTCAATAGCATACTCGCCATAAGATGTCACATAAACAATAGCAGTGTTGTCATTGGCATACAGTCCACGCAATCTTTTTCCAAGCTCAATACCATTCATTTGTTTTTCATCATTATTTTTAAATTCAATATCGAGCAATATTACATCAAACGAGTTCCCCTTGAGATACTCGTCCATTAATTTCTCACAAGTATCAAATTCTGAATGATCAATTTCTCTGTCACATTGTATTGAATAATCTAACAAATACTTTGATAAACTTTCCTGCATACGTTTATCATCATCACAAATTGCAACTCTGATCATACGATCACCGCCTTTATTCGCCATTATACCAAACATTTATCAGAAAATCAATACATATTTTATCAATTTTCTGGTATAATAGTTTACAAAACAAAATATAATTTTTTCGCAAAATCTGCACCTACAGGCAAAAAGGCAAAAAAGCAACGTAAAATCATGCATTATTTACTACCAATCAGATGTTTCTGACGGCTAAAAACTTTTAAGCTACAAAATTGAGTTTTTCAACATATTTCTTTTTTGTATCAAGCGATGAGTGAACATAGCGGTTAAGTGTAATATTAACATTAGAATGACCTAGCAACTCGCTGACAATTTTAGCATCAAAGTCATTCTCAATACAAACAGTAGCGTATGTGTGACGCAGTAAATGAAAATTAACGTTTTGAAAATGAACTTTAACCGTTCTTCTTTCCTGACTTCCGACGGTTCGCAGCGAAAAAAAACAGATGCTTACTCCAGAAATTCATTAAGCTCTTCAAGCTCACGGTTTATCTTTTCAAGCTCTTTGATCCGCTTGTTTGCTGCCAGAAGCTGGGTATGTGCAGCTCATCTGCTGCTGCCTTGGTGCCAATCTTCTTTGCGAGCTTTATTGCCTGCTTTCGTTAAATTGTGTTGACAAATCCCATTAAACAAGGACTTTCGGATAAAGAAAACGGACACCAATCAAGATACGCATTGTATCAAAATTGGTGTCCTGTTATGGTGCGGATGACGGGACTTGAACCCACATGACCTTGCGATCACTAGCACCTGAGGGTAGCGTAACGACAGTGCGAGATAGCGCCCGATATCCGCCTTTATTTTACTTTACTATTCTCCCGTCACTTATCTCAATAATCCTGTCGCATTGTTCGGCGATTTTGGGATCGTGAGTAACTATCACTACTGTACGTCCCTGTTTATTCAATGATTTGAACAGTGCCATGATCTCCGCAGAGGTTTTGGTATCAAGCGCACCTGTTGGTTCATCGGCGAGTATCATGCTCGGTTCGTTGACTATCGCACGGGCGATTGCAACTCTCTGCTTTTGTCCGCCAGAAAGCTTATTGCAGGGCTTTTTCGCAAGTTCTCCAATGCCAACAGATTTTAATGCAGCAAGAGCCTTTTCTTTTTTATTTTTTATTTTCTGCTTTGAGAAATTGAGTGGAATCATAACATTTTCCAAAGCTGTGAAATCTTCTACAAGAGCAAAATCTTGCATTACCATGCCTATTTTTTCATTACGAATTTTTGCATATTGCTTTTCTGAAAGATTTTTTACCAGAGTTCCGTCAATAGTATATTCGCCTTCCTGATAATTGTCAATGCAAGCAAGAATATGCAAAAGTGTAGATTTTCCTGCTCCGGATTTGCCAATAACAGCCACAAGCTCTCCGTCATTAATCTCGCAGGAAACTCCGTGCAGAGCTTCAAATTCGTTGGATTTTTTAGGATTGTATTTTTTTGTTATGTTTGATATTTTTATCATGATTACCTACCTGTTTTCCTTAATATTCTGAATGATGTCAAGTCTTTTTAAAGTAAAATACGGTATTATCATTGCTGAAATGAATGCAATACATAATAGAATAATTACAGCAACAGCTTCTGATGTTCCAATCGAAAAATAATTACTGAATTTCACTACTGCTTTTGCATGTTCTTTTGAATAAAATGCAGCTAAATCGATATAGCGTTTAATATAACACCAATATGAATAGCTGAATTTTACAATAAATGCTATTAATGTTGAAATTATAACCAATAAACTTATTACTACTGCATTTATACCAATACATTGCTTTCTTGTCATACCGTTAAGGCAATAAATACTATATGTCTTAATTTCTTTTGATACACTTAATGCAGTCATTCCTATAAGAGAAATTATTGCAATTAATGACGCTGTTATCAAGAAAATAATATCGTTCTGAAAATTCTTTTTATCACGGATATATGTGTTTTGATAAGCCTTCTTCAAATCAACACATTCATATTTATTTGATGTTGCAACGGAAAAAAACTCATTTTTTTCTTCTTAAGTAATATCATCTTTCAGCTTAACGGATTGACTGAATGGTTCTAAAAAAAAGAAGTATTTTTTTGCTTTTTCTTCAAAAAAATCCGGAGAATATTCAGCAAAAATAGTTGCTGAATTAAATTGCAGCATGTTATCTAAGGATAAATAGTTATCTGTTTCAAAAGACCCATGTTCACAAATTTCTTTATAATATGAATAATCAGCCAAACCAACAATTTTTCCTTTTATGGCTCCGTCAACGTCACCCATAGATACGTCAATAACATCGCCGATATTATAATTGCTGCTTGAAAAAGCTACCAGATTAAGATAATCATCTGTTTGTTCTGCATCAGAAAGCCAATTTCCACTTTGCATTTTAAAATTCAAATCATTAATATAATCAGTACTCAATAAAGTTATTAAATCATCAGGGGTATATGTTAGTGTAGAATCATAATAAGCATATATTTTCCCTACATAAGGTAATTTGGATATATCAGGAGGAGCGGAACATTCATCTAAATTTTCTTCTTTAAATATTTTATCATATTTTTTATCCAGCTCTTTATATTTTTTTTCTAATTCTTCCTGTGTAATTTCTTGATTATTCAGTTTGTCCAAATAAGGCTGAAATTCAGCATCAAAAGCGTTTGAAAGTTCACCAGCTCTGTCGTCTTTTTCTATACTATAAGAAATATCATATTGAATATAATAACTATCCCCTTCACATATCTTTTTTATAAGATTGCTTGTCACAAAATAACTGCTTATTTTGGTTAAAATCATACTTATTAAAAGTGTTATTACTGCAAATTGAAATAAAATTAAAATAGTCATGAAAGGACGTCTTTTCAACTGTTTAACTGCATACTTAAAAATCATTTTATCACCCTTTCATCTTTTGTTTTATCTGAATAGCATTCTTCTTACAATAATAAAAAAGAACAGGAATAAATATCAGCAAACACAATACAAAAATGATTAAAAATGCAATGATTACATGAATCCGGGAATATCCATAATAAAATGCCACATCATATTTTTTCAAAACATTTATCAGAATTACTCTGAAAATAATAAAGGCAACTCCGAATTGCATAATTAACAGAGCTATCATTTCAGAAACAAAAATTTTCATTAAATTTCCTGGGGAAGCACCACAAAGCTTGAAAATATATATTTTGTTTACTCGCATTTGAAGTATAAAAGAATAAAAATAAGCACATGAAATAATTGCTGCAATTACCATAAGTAACAAGCAGATATTTTCAAAATCAAGCATAACAGGAGCGTTTTCTGAAATATAATCCATTGTAGTTTCTATTTTAAATTCCGGAAACAATTCTTCAAGTTCTTTTTTATATTCCTTGATTTCCTGTACACTTAATTCTTTGTCGAATACAATTGAATATGTTGTTGGAATGATATTATTTTTTATTAATGACTTTTGAGTTAAATATCCATTCGCCATATTATTAGGAGCATAACTACCTATCACCTTGAAATTTGTATTGTCGTATGTCATAGACTTTAATTCTGTACCAATTCCCACAATAATCATTACTTCATCGCCATTTTCTATTTCATCATCAGAGAAAAAACGACCTTTCATAGGTTTGTATTGTTCAGAAAATTTTTTTTAGTTCTCTTTTTCGTCTGTGATAAAAAAGCCCATATAGCCTTCATCGGAATCCAGATATCCACAAACATAATTAACAGAGCTATTATTTTCATAATAGCTCTGTAATCTGTCTGAAATATCATCAATTGCCAGTTGGCATTCATTATTTTTTAAGTCAATTTTATTGAGAGATAAATCGCCTGCACTGACCGTATCAGATAAGCAATCAAGCTTAACCACTACATACAATATTGTAATTGTAGATATAATAAGTGCAATAAACATAATGATAAAAACAACAGTATGTTTAATTATAAAATTTTTTAGATTTTTTATAACAATTGATAATATATTCATTAAATATCTCCTAATTAATGAGTGATATTAGTGCTTGCTCGTCTACGATAAGTAGTACCTGATGTATATGTATTGTTCTGTGATTTTTTTACTGTTGTATTTGCAGGTGATATTATTGGGTAAATATCAGCTCTAAAATATGTAATATCACTATCCCATGTATTCCATTTCATTCCATCACTTAAATCTCTAGATTTTGTTACATTATTATTTAAAGTGTAAGTATATTTGATCTTATCTTTAATTTTCCCAGACGCTTTCCATTCAGCGTACCAAATTACCTTATTAGCATTAGTCTTACCATTGCAAGGGGAAAATGTAACTGTTCCATAATTATATTTAACTTCGTGTATACTATTAACAGCGCCATTGTTACCACGTGCTGTATATGAATTTAGATCTAAATTAATAGAATTTTTATACTTGCAGGAATTACCCGTATTATCTTTTTTACTTGTGCTTGCAGCATCTGCTACCGCAAAAGTTCCAGACATCATAATAGTTGCCAAAGCTGCACATAAAGTTTTTTTGATGAAGTTATTCATTTTTTTACTTCTTTTATGTTAATATTTATTTAGTAAAACGTTTTACAACATTATAATAACATAGCAATAATATTTTGTCAATATATGTTTATGAACAAAATTATATTTTATTCATAATGTGCAAAATATTAAATAATATATAGGACATTTTCATTGACTTTGTTATAAAAAAGATAATATAATGCACTTTTTAGTTTTGTCTGTTGTGGTAAGTGTAGATGGTTACTATATTTGCAAGTGTTTAGACAGGCATAAATCCGACAAGTAGCAAAAAGACCCTCGAAGTGGCATCTTCTGGGGCTTTTGTGTGTCCGATTGGAAACACATAATCTCTTTTGTGGTTGTTTTTCTTGATTTGTCAATAATACCTCTGGATTATTTTATGGACAAGTCCATTAAACAGTGTGACTATCACATACATAAATATAACTGCCACACCCTCCATCGCAAACAGCGACGGCGAAAACGCACATCTTACCCCCGTGTCAAAATCAAATCTCCTGTGCAAAACAATGAAAATGGACCATGACTATTGACAAACGTATTAAAATGCGATACCATAATAATGGTGAATAATATAAGCTCGTAAAGATTTTAAAAGTCTTTGCGAGCTTTTTGTTTTGAATATAAATTTCGCTATGTTCAGTGACAATAACAGAAACTTGAAAACAGAATAGGAGGACTGATAACTTGAAACAATTTAACTCAAAATCCTGCGAAGAAATAATGACAACTGTGTACAAGCCAATAGAATTCGTTATAGACGGCTTGATCGCACAAGGTCTGTATATCTTAGCAGGTGCACCAAAGGTCGGCAAATCGTGGCTGGCACTTGATATGTGTCTGTCAATAGCGAAAGGAGAAAAAATTTTAGGTCTAAAAACTTCACAAGGAACTGCTCTGTATCTGTGTTTAGAGGACAGTTACGCAAGAATACAAAACAGGCTCTATGAGCTGACCGATGAACCAACTGAAATGCTTTACTTCTCTGTTATGTCTGACCCGATAGGAGGCGGTCTTGAAGAGCAGATTGAAGGCTTTATGAGTGAACATCGTGATCTGAAAATCGTTTTTATTGACACTCTGCAAATGGTTCGCAGCGATACTGATTCAAGCTATGGTTCAGACTACAAAGACCTATCCGTTCTGAAAGCACTTGCTGACAAACTTGAAATCGCAATAATAGTTGTACATCACACTAGAAAATGCAAAGATATCGACCCGTTCAATATGATCTCAGGAAGTACAGGAATCAGCGGCTGTGTAGACGGAAGTATGGTTCTGGTCGAAACAAAACGTGGCAGCCGTAATGCAAAACTTTATTGTGTAGGACGTGATATTGAAAACGCAGAAATAAGTTTGCATTTTGATAGCGATTTGAAAAAGTGGGTCGTTACCGATGAGCCGTCCGCTCCCAAAAGTAAGGACAACATTTTTCTTGCAGCGTTGTATGTTTATCTAAAAAGGTATATTTCTTTTACAGGTACTGCGTCAGAACTTGTAAGTGAACTAAAAGAAGTCACACAAGAACAATTCTATCCAAACAGAGTTACAAGAGATCTAGTTCAGAACGGTTACACGCTGAGAAAATACGGCATTGATTTTCAGTACAAGCGGACACGCAACTGCAGGCTGATAATTCTTCATTACGACCGTGAGCGTGACAGTAGTGACAGTAAAAACACTAGCGAAGTTACTGTCAACAAGCTAACTTCAAAAGTGTGAAAAGCCTTGAAATTACTTGCTTTGCGAGGTGTGACGGTAAAAGTTAAATCAATGTTTACTGTCAACCCAAATCAGCGAACGTGGGGCGATTTGCGGGCTAAAAAAATCAGTCGGGTAAGTTTAGCAGAAACTCACCAAAACCCCACACAAGCGATTTGTGAGCCGATGTGGGCGATATTTTAAATAAGATTAGCTTGTGCAAGTCGAACTCAACGATTTGAGCAATTATGTACTTTTCACAATTCAGCAGCTAGAGCTATAACCACCAAAGCTAAATATTTCATTGCAAGTTAAAGTTTCGGGGTCATAGCCCCCGAAACAGTCACAGCGGACGAGCAAAGCTCGCCGCAAAAGTGCCGAAAATACGCAGTTTCAGCAAAATGATTGTGCATAATTTTTATGGGGTCATAAATTTGAGCTTTGAATGATTCAGGGGTCGTAAGTGCAAAAAACTGCGTGAAATCGGCATAATTGCGGGCGTTGTTGATGATGTCAAACGAAATTTTAAGAAAGGAATGATTAAAAATGATCAGTTTAAAAATCAGAGAAAAAGAAACTGAAAAGACAGTAAGGAGGGCGATAAAAATATGCCAAGACAAAGAGAAATCCCGAAAATCAATTCAGTCACTGTTATCTATAATGGCGACGGAAAGACATTTGATACCTTCATGGAGTCCATGATTAACGACTATTTGAATTCAGATAGTATGTCCAAATGCTCCGACTCCGATTTTATTGAAAAGGTAGAACTTGTTGATAAAACAGCGTAATCGCTGGACTTTCAGGTCGGCTTGTGGTAGTGTCAATCTGAACGAAGTTCAGATAGGTAACGCAGACACACCATAGCGTGCCTGCCGAATTTAAAGGAGGTCGATAAAATGAGAGCGTGGCTATACTACAGATTATCTCGTGACGAAGATGAGGAAATGAACAGTCTGCAAAATCAACGACAGATTTTAGTTGATTACGCTGAGCAGAATGGTTACGAAATCGTCGGAGAGAGCTTTGATGACAATGTTTCAGGAATGACGTTTAACAGAAAAGGCTTAGGAGAACTTGAAATTGCTGTTGACGAAGGTAAAATTGATGTAGTTCTGGTCAAGGATCTATCAAGACTTGGCAGACACCGTACTCAAACGGAACTGTTCATAGATCACTTGCGACAGAACAATGTCAAGGTCTATTCTGTGACTGAGGGCATTGATTCCAGTAACGAGAATGACGATTTGATGATTGGATTCAAGCAGATCTTCAACGATTTTTATGCTAAGGACATCAGCAAAAAAGTAAAAGCAGGTGTACGTCAAAAGCAGAAAGGAAAAGGTCTGATAGAGTCCTTACCCCTCGGTTACAAGCGTGACCGAAACACAAATACTGTTTTGGTAGACGATGAAACAGCTTGGATAGTGCAGGAAGTATTCAAGCTATACGTTGACGGCTACGGCTTGACCACAATCGCAAAGAAGATGAACGAGCGTGGAATTAAGTCGCCCGAATACTATCAGCGAAGAAAGCTAGCCGACTGGAAACCCGACATCTCTAAGAAATACTTGTGGGTACAAACGGCGGTCAAAAGAATTTTAACTAACGAACTATATATTGGAACAATGGTAAATCACAAAACTGTGACAAGTAAAATCTACAAAACAAAAACTTTTATTCCGCTAGAGGAACAGTATCGCCATGAGAATTTCTGCGAACCAATAATTGATGAAACAACTTGGAAACAGGCACAGTTTTTACTGGAACAGCGTTCACAGATTAATCCACGTTCGCAAAATGGCAGGAATCTTCATCGCTATTCCGGATTAATAAAATGCTCCGACTGCGGGGCTTGCTTTGTAGCTCGCACAAGAAAATGGAAAGGCAAAGAGTACGTTGAATACACTTGCAACAGCGCACACCGCTACGGCAAGCAATACTGTACTCCGCACACAGTCCGTGAAAATCAGCTTGACGCTTTGATCGAAGATGAAGTCCGAGGACTTCGTGAAACGATACTTGCCGAAAGCGAACGCTACAACAAGATTGTCAAGGATTGGGTAAAGAAAAAGCCGCTGTATGAACGTCAGATACAGCAGCTCAACGATAAGATATTATCACTCCGACAGCAGATCGAAGATTTGATTATAGAGCGAATCGGCGACAGAGAACACGCACAAGTTTACAACAATATGATTACTAAGCGTGAAGAAGAAATATCCGCTATTGAAAAACGGATAACCGACTTGAGGGAATATGACAAAATCTGCAAACAGAGAAAAGAACAGCTTAAAAACACAACACAGATACTTGATGAAATCCTGTCCGAGGGTACGATTTCGGATATCAATCTAAGAATGTTAGTCAAGCGAATTTTCATTCATCAAAATGAAGATAAAAGTCTTGATATCAGATTCGAGATGAACGGAGAGTTTAATGGAACTGTCAGCGTGTTTATTGAGCCAACAGAAGAATTAGAAAGTGCATAGAAATTAAAACGAAATCCGCAGTATCGCCTGCGGATTTGTTCGTTACATATATGAATATATTAACCGACAGACGCATTAGCTATGGTAGTGCGTTTTAGCATAATATCAATTAAAAATTGTTCTTAGAGCCAGCGTGTCTGCCCATTTATTTTTACTGGAGCAAAAGAAAAAAGCCCGATAAAATCGAGCTTTTCGTGGTGCGGATGACGGGACTTGAACCCACATGACCTTGCGATCACTAGCACCTGAAGCTAGCGCGTCTGCCAATTCCGCCACATCCGCATATAAAAATTTGAAACTTTTACTCGGCTCAAATCCAAAACCGAGGTGGGTGCTTATCACACTAATCCACATTTATGATGAACCAGAAAGCAGCCAAGCAAATAAATTCACTGTCGTTACGCTGCCTGAAGCTAGCGCGTCTGCCTATTCCGCCACACCTGCATATAAGAATTTGAAACTTTCACACGGCTCAAATTCAAAAGCCGAGGTGGATGCTTATCGCACTAATCCACATTTATGATGAACCGGAAATCAGCAAAGTAAATAATTTCACTGTCGTTACGCTACCTGAAGCTAGCGCGTCTGCCAATTCCGCCACATCCGCATATTTTACGTTGCTCAATGCAACGTATTTATTATATCATATTACACGTACTTTGTCAATACTTTTTCGCAGTTTTTTCGATAAAAGCGCCAAAAAATAAAGCCTGACTAAAAAGTCAGGCTGATTTTTATATCGGAATCGTCACCCGTTTTTAAACTGCTCACTAAGAGCCTGATCACTCATGCCGAAAGTCACAAGCTTGCTGAAATACTTGTTCTTCATAAGCGCCTTGATAAGTATTACACCAACTATCGTTACGCATACAAATTCGCCTAAGGCTACCCAGCCCATGTTCACAAGAAGCGGCGTCTTGAAGACATATGTCAGTTCAAAGCCAACTATCACCGCATTTGATATCACCGGGAAAAGCGACGCAACTACAAGATTTACCTTGTTTCTCAGCAGATAGATAAGAACCGCTGCCACAACTGTAGCAAGCGTTCCAAATACTACGTCCACCATTCCGAGCGTACTGAATAGATTGACTATCAAACAACCTATAGAAAGCGAAATGATGTAATCCTTGTTGAAATAACAAAGTAGCATCAAAACCTCAGATATGCGGAACTGTACCTGTCCGTATGCAAGTGAGCTGCAAAGCATCGTAGCCACAACGTATATCGCTGCAATAAGTCCCATGTTTGTTAAACGACGTGCACTGAAAATTTCCATAAAAAAATCTCCTTGTTTTTATTTGTGAGTGGTTGATCTAGGTTACACTCTATTTAATTGGAAAATAAAATAACATAAAAAGGCTGCCGCCGAAACGACAGCCCGTTTATTTACGTTAATTTAGCTATTGATTAAGCCTTGCCAACAGAACCGAAGAGTTCCATCTTCTCCTTGACCTTAGCCTTGATAGCCTCGAAGCCAGGGTTGAGAAGCTTTCTTGGGTCAAAGCCCTTGCCCTGAAGATCCTTGCCCTCTTCAATGTACTTTCTTGTAGCTTCCTGGAATGAAAGCTGGCACTCTGTGTTTACGTTGATCTTTGCAACGCCAAGTGAGATTGCCTTCTTGATCATGTCATCAGGAATACCTGTACCGCCGTGAAGTACCAGTGGCATATCACCAACCTTTTCCTTGATAGCAGCAAGTGTCTCGAATGAAAGACCTGGCCAGTTTGCTGGATACTTACCGTGAATGTTACCGATACCAGCTGCGAGCATTGTAACGCCGAGATCAGCGATTGTCTTGCACTCGTCTGGATCTGCGCACTCGCCCATACCTACAACGCCGTCCTCTTCGCCGCCGATAGAACCAACTTCGCACTCGATAGAAAGACCAAGCTGATCTGCAACGTGAACAAGTTCAGTTGACTTAGCAAGGTTCTCATCAAATGGATAATGTGAACCGTCGAACATGATAGATGAGAAACCAGCCTTTACGCACTTGTAGCAGCCCTCATATGTTCCGTGGTCAAGATGAAGTGCAACAGGTACTGTGATACCAAGCTCTTCGTCCATTGCCTTTACCATAGCAGCAACTGTCTTAAAGCCTGTCATGTACTTGCCTGCGCCCTCAGATACACCAAGAATTACAGGTGACTGCAGTTCCTGAGCAGTGAGAAGGATAGCCTTTGTCCACTCAAGGTTGTTAATATTGAACTGACCTACAGCATACTTGCCTGCAAGTGCCTTTGTCATCATTTCCTTAGCTGAAACTAACATTTTTTAACGACCTCCGTTATTTAAAATTTTCCTCTATTATTATACAACATTACACCGTAAATTGCAATAGCGTGACATTAATTTAACAATTATGTAACATTTAAACCTCGTACATCTCGATGACCTTCTGAGCCACCTCGATCTTTGTGCATCTCTTATCCATAGCCTGCTTTTCAAGATATTTATGAGCCTGCTGTTCTGTAAAGCCAAGATACTGCATAAGTGAGCACTTTGCTCTGTTTATCGTTCTTATCTCTTCAAGCTTTTTGTGCAGTTTCAGATTTTCAGACCGTATTCCGAGCATACGTTTTCTTGCGGCACTGACAAATTTCATTGAACGGTAAAAATACTGTCTGCCTAGTGGCTTTGGTATCACCATTACGCCGAAATCTTCCAGTTTATCAGCAAGGATATCCGCATTTTCCGACTTTGCGATAGCCACACAGCTTGCGTCAGTTGAGGTGCAGACTATCTCCGCAAGCTCGTTGCCATATTCGTCTGACAATGGACAGTTTATCACGACACAGTCATAACTGCCTGACCCTACCGCACGCCTTGTTTCAAGACCCGTTGCGGCTATAGAAGTCTTGCAGGTGGGAAAGGTTTCTTTTAACAGACTCACAAGCATAGCTGTTGCCTTGTCATTGCTTGAAGCCACAAGTATCCTGTCCATTTCCCCACCTCCTTTTTTTAGCTTTCTCTGACATTACAGATGATAAAAATATCTGGCTGTTTCAAACTGCTCCTTATCGGCAGCTCTCTCATATTCTATGATAAGCTCCTTTTCTATTGCGATAAAACGCTCCAACATATGCTCAGGAAGCCTATCCGCAAGAAACTCGCTCTTTTCAGCACGTTCCACTGCCTCTTTCAAAGACTGCGGAAGAGTTTCAAGCTTTGCAAGCTCGCTTTCATCTGCCGAGCCTATATTGAAATTAAAAGGTTTTGGAAGTTCTTCCTTATTTATAACACCGTCTATGCAGGCATAAATAAGCAGACCCATAGCAAAGTAAGGATTACAGGTGTTGTCTGCTGAACGGAGTATTATACCATTCTCATCTGTATCAGCAAGCGGTGCACGAAGAAGCTGTGCATAATTTTCATGTGACCATGAAATATACTTAGGTGCAAGCAGACTGCCAAAACGTTTGTATGAATTTGTAGTGGTGTTTAAAAACAGCGTCATATCGCCAACGTTTTTCAGTATTCCTGCTATCATGCGCTCAGCCTCTTTGGAAAGTCCGCCAAGCTGAGGTCTGAAAACATTTTCCGTGCCTTTCATGCACATGAGCATTATATGCAGACCAGATCCGCAGTTGTCGACGATAGGCTTTGGCATGAACGTTGCGTAAAGCCCATTTCTGTCAGCCACAGATTTTACAACGTTCTTGAACGTCACAAGATTATCGGCGGCTTTCAGTGCGTTTGAATACTGAAAATCTATCTCGTTCTGACCCGGACCGGTTTCATGTCTTGAGCTTTCTGGGAAAATATCCATTTGCTCAAGTGTCAGGCAGATATCACGTCTGAGGTTTTCTCCCCTGTCAACAGGCGCAGCGTCACAATAGCCTGCATAATCGTGAGGACGCTTTGTAGGCATATCAGTATCATCCTTTTCAAAGCAGTAAAACTCGCATGAAGTACCTATCTGGAAGTTATATCCCTTGCCCTTCGCATATGCGATAGCAGTTTTGAGGAAAAACCTGCCGTCGCCCTCAAAAGCCGTTCCGTCAGGATATTTCAGGTGGCAGAAAAATCTTACTACCCTGCCGTGCTGCGGTCGCCATGGAAGAAGCGCCAGCGTATCAGGGTCAGGGAAAAGTCTAAGGTCTGAAGCAGTCACATTCAAAAAGCCACCGAGCTTTGAAGCGTCAAAGATAAGTCCCTCTCTGAATATTTTCGGCAGCTCGCCTGCTATAACAGAGATAGTCTTTAACGAACCGAATATATCGCAGAACATGAGCTTTACGAACTTTACGTCGTTTTCTTCAACGAACTGCAAAACCTCTTTCTCTGTGTATTTCATAATAAATCCTCCGTAATGATACTGTTCAGAAAAGTTTTCCGTTCCTTACTTATAATTATATCTGAACAGCCAATTCTGTAAAACCGAGCAGTTATAAAGATTTTGTTACTTTATTTTTACCTTGCGTTATTTGTCGATATCCTCCAGCCAAAGCTTTGCCACAGCGTCAGACGGCATTCTCCAATCTCCTCTCGGTGACAGGGTAACAGAACCGATCTTTGCGCCGTCAGGCAGGCAGGAGCGTTTGAACTGCTGTGAGAAAAATCTGCGATAGAATGTTTTGAGCCACTTGTCTATGACCTCGTCAGGATAATCCCCCTCAAAGGCATATTTCGCAAGCCTTTTCACCTTTGACGGCTCAAAGCCCCAGCGTATGCCATAGTAAAGGAAGAAGTCATGAAGCTCATACGGACCGACAAGGTCTTCTGTTTTCTGTGTCATCTCAGTGCCACTCTCGTCGGTAGGAAGAAGCTCAGGAGAAACAGGAGTGTCCAAAATATCGTACAGTACATCTCTCAGAGTATCAGATGTGCAGGTGTCGCCGTAATACTGAACGATATGCCTTACCAGCGTTTTAGGGATAGAAGCGTTCACACCGTACATGGACATATGGTCGCCGTTGTAGGTCGCCCAGCCGAGAGCAAGCTCGCTCAGGTCGCCTGTGCCGACCACCATTCCGCTCACCTGATTTGCGATATTCATAAGCACCTTTGTGCGCTCTCTCGCCTGACCATTCTCGAACACAACGCTGTGATCGTTATAATCGTGACCGATATCTTCAAAGTGCTGTAAAACTGCTTTTGAGATATCTACCTCTCTGAACGTTACCCCCAAAGCGTCGCAAAGTATCTCCGCATTGGAGCGTGTGCGCTTTGTTGTGCCAAAGCATGGCATCGTCACCGCAACGATATCAGTATGAGGACGTTTCAGCAAGTCCATTGCCATTACACATACAAGCAGTGCAAGCGTAGAATCAAGTCCCCCTGAAATGCCAATGACCACAGTTTTGGAATGTGTGTGTGCGATACGCTTCATAAGTCCATGGGATTGCATTTGCAAAATAAGGTGACAACGCTCATTTCTCTCCGCCTGATTTGCAGGGATAAAAGGCGTTTTAGAAAATTTCCTTGTAAGCTTGGTATCACACATATCAAAGGTGATATAATCTACAGGCAGAACGTCAAGAAAATACGGCTTATAAATTTCATTTAGCTGATCCCAAACCGAATTGCTCTCAGGATAGGTGGAGATCTTTCTTCTCTCGAACGCAAGCTTTTTGAAGTCTATCTCAGATATAGTTATGCCGTTTTCAAAAAGTCTGCTCTCTGCAAGTATAGAGCCGTTTTCCGCAATGATATTGTGACCCGAAAAGACCATATCCTGCGTTGACTCACCGTCACCGGCGGAGCAGTAGATATATCCTGCCACCAGTCTTGCAGACTGATTTGACACAAGCTGTCTGCGGTAAGAATCCTTGCCGATGACCTCATCGCTTGCGGACAGATTGCAAATAAGCGTTGCACCCGATTTAGCAAGATAATTTGAAACAGGGTCAGCCACCCACAGATCCTCGCAAAGCTCAAAGCCTATCTTCACGCAGTCGCTTGGCTGCTCGCCGTTGTTTTCCCAGTTGTCAAGCTCAAAGACATACTGTCCCATTTGTGCAGAATGCATATCGTCATCGGCAAAATACTGTGTAAGCTCAAGCTGGATATTGCCGCCCATATATGGTGCAAAATGCCTTGCCTCATAAAACTCGTTATAATTCGGTAAATGCGTTTTCGGTATAAATTTCAGTATCTCACCGTTTTGTATAACTGCCGCACAGTTATAAAGCTTGCCCTTTGCCCTCACAGGCATACCAACAGCCACAAGCATATCGCTGTTGACAGTTTTCTTCGCTATTTTCACAGCACCGTACATCGCCCTATCAAGCAAAGCGTTCTGAAAGAACAAGTCCTGACAGGTATAACCTGTTATGCAAAGCTCAGGGAACACAGCGACCTTTACGCCCTCTTCCCTGCACTTTTCAAGCTGACTGATTATTTTATCCACATTGAAGTCAACGTCTGCCACCTGTATCTCAGGGGTACAGGCGGCGACCTTTATAAAACCGTCTTTCATAAAAATAAGCTCCTTACAAGAAATTATCATTGTTATCATTATACCATTTTTTATAGGTATAAGTCAATGATTTTTACAGTATAGCAAAACTATTTTAGAACGATACTAGACAATCCGCCACTAATGTGTTAAAATTGAGATATCACATCAAAGGGGGGAACGCCATATGAACAAGCTGTGGGATAAGTTTCTTTTAGGCCTTAGCTGCTGTGCATTCATGCTTGCAGAGGGAACAGATCCGTCAAACATCACCACATTGCTATTAGCTGTCATATGCTCCGCTATCTTTCAAATAAAACCAAGCTCTGCCGTTGCATACCTTTCAGTTATTGCGTACAGCTCACTTTGCATTTTCAGCAAAGAAGCTTTGATACTCGCCCCTTTGGTGCTTTACGATGCTTTCTGTACAAAATTTTACCCTGCTATGGTCTTAACATTCATAGGCGTACTTGCAAATATATTCACTCTGGGAAAAGACATCTTCCCGCTTGTCGCTCTTTTTTTGGTAAGCTTCACAATTTCAAGCCGCAGCGTTCTGAACGAAAAGCTGACAAAGATGCTCATAAATACTCGTGACAATTCAAAAGAACTTACCACCCAGCTTGTAGAAAAAAACAAAGCCATGCAGAGAAATCAAGACTACGAGATATATCTTGCAACGCTGAAAGAGCGTAACCGCATTGCAAGGGAGATACACGATAACGTGGGACATATGCTCACAAGGTCTATTTTACAGCTTGGTGCGCTCTCGGTCATAAACAAAGATGAAACTGTCGGTGAAGCCATCAACGACCTGAGCGGCACGCTGAACACCGCCATGACGAGCATACGAAGCAGCGTTCATGATCTTCATGACGATTCTATCGCACTAAAGCCTGCTGTTGAAGACTGCATAAGACCTCTGAAAGACAGATTTGCAGTAAGCTGTGATTATGACTTTTCCGAAAGAATGTCACGAGATGTGAAGTTTTGCTTTATTGGCGTTATAAAAGAAGCACTTTCCAATACTGCAAAGCACAGCGACGGTGACAGCATAAAAATAATCATTCGTGAACACCCTGCTCTTTATCAGCTTAGTATCGCAGACAACGGAAGCTGTCCCGAAAAGATAGACGAAAGCGGCATGGGGCTTGCCAATATGCGTGAGCGTGCGGCTTCTTTAAATGGAAACATAAACATCACATCGGGCAGCAAGGGATTCCACATTTTTCTGTCTGTGCCGAAACAAAACCTGACTGAACGGAGGTCTTGACATGAACATTGTTATAATAGATGATGACAAGCTTGTGGCGGTGTCGCTGAAAACCATTTTGGAAAGCACAGGCAGTGTGAAAGTTCTTGCCATGGGAAGCTGCGGCGAGGAAGCCATAGAGCTTTATTCTCTTCTCAAGCCTGATGTTCTGCTTATGGATATCCGCATGAACGGCATAAGCGGCATTGAAGCCGGCGAAAAGATCCTTGCTGGGTACCCTGACGCAAGGATACTTTATCTTACCACATTTTCTGATGATGAATACATTATAAAGGCTGTGCTTATGGGAGCAAAGGGATATATTTTAAAGCAGGATTTTGAAAGCATATGCCCTGCCCTTGAAACCGTCATGAATGGGCAGACAGTTTTCGGCTCAGATGTTGCAAGCAAACTTCCTGAGCTTCTTACCAATCACAGCAGTTTTGATTTTGACCACTACGGCATAGTCGAAAAAGAGCAGGAGATAATCGAACAGGTGGCAAAAGGGCTTAGCAACAAGGAGATAGCCTCACTGCTTTATCTCAGTGAGGGCACAGTGCGAAATTACATCAGCACTATCCTGGAAAAGCTCTCCCTCCGTGACCGCACACAGCTTGCTATTTTCTACTACACCAACATACAATAGCACTACAATTTCATAAAAAGTAAAGAGGAGACGGCATGACCGCTCCTCTTTTTATTATTACATTTTAGCTCTTTCCTTAGCTCTCTGTGAGTTGCTCAGAATACGCTTTCTTATTCTTATGCTCTTTGGTGTTACTTCAAGAAGCTCATCATCAGCGAGAAACTCAAGTGAATCCTCAAGGCTGAGATTTCTTGGCGGAACAAGTCTGAGCGCGTCATCAGAACCGCTTGCACGAGTATTTGTAAGGTGCTTCTTCTTGCAGACATTTACAACAAGGTCTTCCTGCTTTGGTGAAGCGCCAACTATCATTCCCTCATATACAGGTGTGCCTGCTGTGATGAACAGCTCGCCTCTCTCCTGTGCGTTGTAAAGACCGTACGTTACAGCCTCGCCTGTTTCAAACGCAACAAGTGAGCCTGTTGCTCTCTTTGGTATCTCGCCCTTGTATGGCTCGTAGTCATGGAATACAGAGCTCATGATACCCTCGCCCTTTGTGTCTGTAAGGAACTCGCTCTTGTATCCGAAAAGTCCTCTTGCAGGGATAAGAAATTCAAGTCTCATTCTGCTTCCAACAGGTGCCATTTCCTGAAGCTCGCCCTTTCTTGCACCTATCTTCTCCATAACAGAACCTACGCAGTTCTCAGGAACGTCAATAACAAGTCTTTCGATAGGTTCGCAAAGCTTGCCCTCTATCTCCTTGAACAGAACGTGCGGTGTTGAAACGCCAAGCTCATAACCCTCACGACGCATATTCTCGATAAGGATAGAAAGGTGCATTTCGCCACGGCCTGCGACCTTGAATGCGTCTGTGCTGTCTGTTTCAGAAACTCTCAGTGAAACGTCCTTAAGAAGCTCCTTGAAAAGTCTGTCTCTCAGGTGACGGCTCGTTACGAACTTGCCCTCTCTGCCTGCGAATGGCGAATTATTTACAGAGAATGTCATTTCAACTGTAGGCTCAGATATCTTTACAAAAGGAACAGCCTCAAAGTTGCCGAAGTCGCAGATAGTGTCACCGATAGTGATGTTCTCGATACCGCTTATACAAACGATATCGCCAGCCTTTGCACTCTGGCATGGAACTCTGTTAAGTCCCTCTATCTGATACATTGTAACTATCTTGCCACGATATTCCTTCTTAGTCTGATGATAGTCGCCGATCGTAACGTCCTGATTAACTTTCATTTCGCCACGCTCTATACGGCCGATAGCTATTCTTCCTACATACTCGTTGTAGTCGATAGCGGAAACAAGATACTGCATTGGGCCCTCAGTATCTACCTCAGGTGCAGGGATATAGCTGAGTATCTCGTCAAAGAGAGGTATCATATCCTTGCCCTCTTCATCAGGTGAGTGAGTAGCTGTACCTGCTCTGCCTGAGCAATAAAGGATAGGGCTGTCAAGCTGCTCGTCAGTAGCGTCAAGATCCATGAGAAGCTCGAGAACTTCGTCGCCTACCTCGTTAAGACGAGCGTCAGGTCTGTCTATCTTGTTGATAACGATGATTATTTTATGACCAAGCTCAAGTGCTTTCTGAAGCACAAATCTTGTCTGTGGCATTGGACCCTCGGCTGCGTCCACAAGCAGTATAACACCGTTTACCATTTTAAGAACACGCTCTACCTCACCACCGAAATCAGCATGGCCTGGGGTATCGATAACGTTTATCTTAACGTCCTTATACTTGATAGAAGTATTCTTTGCAAGGATAGTGATTCCTCTCTCACGCTCGATATCGTTAGAGTCCATGACTCTTTCTTCAACAGCCTGATTTTCTCTGAAAGTACCGCTCTGCTTGAGCATCTGGTCTACAAGGGTAGTCTTACCGTGGTCAACGTGGGCAATAATAGCAACATTTCTTAAATCTTCTCTAATCATACATACTCCTCCGATTTATCAAGACACAGCAAAGCGAATGCTTTCTGTAACGATTTGCTTAATATATTTCGCAAAAATTATAAACAATAAAAATTATAAATATATTTTCTCCCATCAAAGGAAAGAAAATCGTAATTTTTCACAAAAAGCCTATAAAACACAAAAGCACCTTGCGAAATTTTCCGCAAGGTAACTTTCCTAATTGAGAATTATAGCACATTTTTGCCGATTTGTCAAGAAAAAAGTATCATTCACAGGTTACGCCTTGTACGGTGTGCCTTAGATTAAATGATTTATGTTTTTGGCTGTTTTACACAATATTACGCCACTGATATTTTACATAAAAATAGTTGAAATCTCGGTATAAAAGTTGTATAATATCAATAATCAAAGATATAACTTTGATAACAGAGATCATATATTTTGAAAGGCGGAATAATCAAATGGCTAACAGAATGATACTTAATGAAACTTCATATTTCGGTGCAGGCTCGATCAGCGAGATAGTTACAGAGGCAAAGAAGAGAGCTTTTAAAAAGGCTCTTGTTGTAACAGACCCTGACCTTATCAAATTTAACGTTGCAAAGAACGTTACAGATCTTTTGGAGGAAGCAGGACTTGCTTATGATATATTCTCTCAGGTAAAGGCTAACCCTACTGTAAAGGTAGTAAAGGCTGGTATCGAAGCTTTCAAGGCAGCAGGTGCTGACTATCTTATCGCTATCGGCGGCGGCTCATCAATGGACACTGCAAAGGCTATCGGTATCATCATAAACAACCCTGAGTATGCTGACGTTACTTCTCTTGAGGGCGCTATTGACACAAAGAACCCTTGCGTTCCTATAATCGCAGTTCCTACAACAGCAGGCACAGCCGCAGAGGTAACTATCAACTATGTTATCACAGACGAGGAGAAGAAGAGAAAGTTCGTTTGCGTTGACCCTCATGATATCCCGGTAGTTGCTATAATCGACGCAAAGATGATGTCATCAATGCCTAAGGGACTTACAGCTTCAACAGGTATGGACGCTCTTACACACGCTATCGAGGGCTACACAACACTTGGCGCTTGGGAGCTTACAGACATGATGCACCTTAAAGCAATAGAGATAATCTCACGTTCACTGAGAAAGGCTGTTGAGAATGACCCACAGGGCAGAGAAGATATGGCTCTCGGTCAGTATATCGCAGGCATGGGCTTCTCAAACGTTGGTCTTGGCGTTGTTCACGGCATGGCTCACCCGCTCGGTGCATTCTATGACACACCTCATGGTATCGCAAATGCAGTTCTTCTTCCGTATGTAATGGAGTACAACGCTGAATACACAGGCGAAAAGTTCAAGTACATCGCAGAAGCAATGGGCATTGACACAACAGGCATGAGCCAGGCTGAATACAGAGCAGCCGCAGTAAACGCAGTTAAGCAGCTTTCAAAGGACGTTGGAATCCCTGAGAAGCTCCACGAGATAGGCGTTAAGGAAGAGGATCTTCAGGCTTTGAGCGAATCTGCATTCGCAGACGTATGCACAGGAGGAAATCCAAGACCTTGCACAGTTGAGTCTATCCTCGGCATTTATAAGACAGCATTCTAATTCAAAAATCTTTTATCTGCCCTCGGTTTTCGGGGGCAGATTTTTATTGCCCGAAAAGAATATTTATGGTATAATACATTTAAAGTGAGTTTTAAGTTCATAGGTTATCATATATCGTAAGATATTATACTGACTTATAGGGAGGAATTTTAATGAGATTACTTCTTGCTGAGGACGAGGTGGAGCTTGCAAATGCGCTTTCGGCAGTGCTTAAACACAAAAACTATTCTGTTGACGCTGTTTACAACGGCATCGACGCATACAACTATGCAATTGCACAGGATTATGACGGCATAATACTTGACATTATGATGCCTGGTATGGACGGCATACAGGTGCTTACAAAACTCCGTGAAAAGGGTATCGACTCCCCTGTTCTGCTGCTCACTGCAAAGTCTGATATTGACGATAGGATAACCGGACTTGATTCAGGTGCTGACGATTATCTTACAAAGCCCTTTGCAATGGGCGAGCTTCTTGCGAGAATAAGGGCAATGACACGCCGCCGCACTGAATTTGCACCCTCTACCCTTACTTTCGGAAACGTTTCTCTCAACAGACAGAGCTTTGAGCTTTCAGGTCCTAACGGCTCTCAGAAGCTTGGCAACAAAGAGTTTCAAATGATAGAAGCCCTTATGCTAAATCACGGCACGCTTATTTCCACAGAGCGTTTCATGGAAAAGATATGGGGCTATGACTCTGACGCTGAGATAAACGTGGTGTGGGTATATATTTCATATCTGCGTAAAAAGCTTGGTCTTATCGATGCAGATATCGAGATAAAAGCCACAAGGGGCGTTGGATATACCTTAGAGGAACATCACAATGATTAAGCGTTTACAGCGGAAATTCGTTGTTATCGCCGCTGTGTGCCTTCTTATCGTAGAGTTTGCCATAATAGGCGGTATAAATGGAGTGAACATCTATCAGACCAACAAGAATGCAGACAATCTGCTGAACATAATAATCGAAAATGACGGCAGATTTCCTGAGTTCGACCCCAAGGGCATGAAGCATGACAAGCCGCAGGATAATTCAGACAGCGCCTCTCCCCCTGAGAGCAAAAAGCCTGATAAGCACAGAGGCTTTAACGAGGAAACTAAGTATCAGACAAGATATTTTGTTGTATACGCCGACAGCAATGGCGAAATAACCAAGGTAGATACAGGACACGTTGCGGCGGTGTCAAGTTCGCAGGCTATAGAATACGGCAAAAGCGTTCTTGACAGCGGCAAGACTTCAGGCACGTCAGGAAACTACCGCTACAAAACAGGCGACACTGACAAAGGCAAGATAATAGTTTTCATGGACTGCCGCAGTGACAGTGCCACCAAAAATCGCTTTTTGCTGGTTTCGTGCGCTATAGGTGCGGCAGGATATGTACTTGTATGTCTGCTTATCATAATCTTCTCAAAGCGTGCCATAAGACCTGTTGTGGAAAGCTTTGAAAAGCAAAAGCAGTTCATTACCGACGCAGGGCACGAGATAAAAACGCCGCAGGCCATAATCTCCGCAAACACGGAAGTTCTTGAAATGGTGTCAGAGCCAAACCAGTGGACGGTGAGCATAAAAAATCAGATAACAAGGCTCAACGGTCTGCTGAAAGAGCTTTTAAGCCTTGCGAAAATGGAGGAGGAAAATCCTGCTCTTACCATGGCTGATTTCAATATCTCTGACGCTGTTTATGACGCCGCTTCGCCTTTTACTACCCTTGCGGAAACAAAGGGCAAAAAACTCACCATTGATGTTGCCAACGGACTTTCCTATCACGGCGACGAGGGTGCGATAAGACAGCTTGTTTCTATCCTCACGGAAAATGCAGTAAAATACGCTGACGAGGATGGCGAGGTAATAGTAAAGCTTTTCACCTCTCACAATGGCAAGGAAACAGACCTTGAAGTTTCAAACACCTGCAAAGAACCACCGCAAGGCGACCTAACAAAACTTTTTGACAGATTTTATCGTGACGACAGCTCACGTTCTCGGTCAAAGGGAGAGAAAAAAGGTGGCTACGGCATTGGACTTTCTATTGCACAGGCAATAGTCAGGTCGCACAAAAGCAAGATATCATGCAAAGTCGAAAACGGCATGATGATATTTACAGCACAGCTTAAATAACTGCAAAGCAGAGTTGGTCACCAGCCGCTCTGCTTTTTTATGATATGACATTTGTCACATGAAAGATGTGACTTTTCTCACTAGCTTTTTGGCGGATAGTATTGTATAATGATAATACAAACTAAGGGAGGTTTTTCTTATGGCTGAAACTGTAGTAAAAATAGGCAATCTGGTAAAAAGATACAAGGAGCTTATTGCTCTTGACCACTTTGATCTTGAAATAAAAAAAGGCGAGGTCTTCGGACTTCTCGGTCCTAACGGTTCGGGTAAGACCACCACGATAAACTGCCTGCTCTCACTGCTGGCATACGATAAGGGCGACATCGAGATATTCGGTGAAAAAATGTCCCCTGTGAACTATGGGGTAAAAAAGCGTATTGGCGTTATAATGCAGAATGTTGCGGTGTTTGACGAGCTGACTGTGTATGAGAACATTGACTATTTTTGTGGGCTTTACATCACCGACAAAGCCACACGAAAGAAATATGTTGACGATGCCATAGCTTTTGTGGGACTTGAGGACTTCGTGAAGTTCCACCCTAAAAAGCTTTCAGGTGGTCTGCTCAGACGACTTAACATTGCCTGTGGTATCGCACACAAGCCTGAGCTTATCATACTTGACGAGCCGACAGTTGCTGTTGACCCACAATCAAGAAACAAGATACTGGAGGGCATTTTACAGCTTAACCGTGAGGGTGCGACTATAATTTACACCTCCCACTACATGGAGGAAGTCGAGCAGATATGCACCCGTATCGCCATAATGGATAAGGGCAGTAAAATAGCCGAGGGTACTACAGAGGAACTCAAACGAATGATAAAAAACACCGAAACTATCACCGCCGAGATACTCCAGCTTCCTGAAAACGTCCGTGAACAAATAGAAGCTTTGGAACACGTTTATAATGTTTCCTATGCCGACAACAAGCTCGTTGCACGCTGTACAGGAGGACGGCACAATCTTATTGAGATACTGAAAATATTGCAGGAAAATCAGGTGGGCTTCGGCAGCGTTTACTCTGAGCAGCCTACCCTCAATGACGTTTTCCTTGAAATAACCGGCAAGGCTCTCAGGGATAAGGAGTGATAGAATGTTCTCACACATATTCAAATACGAATTTAAAAGCTGTCTGCGTCAAAAAGCCATACTCTTCTGGCTCATAGCCTTTCCTATAATACTGGGTTGCTTTTTTAAGATGGCGTTTTCAGGAATATACGAAAAAGATGTTGTATTCAATGCGATACCTGTTGCGGTGACAAATATAGAAGAAAACGATATCCTTAAGCAGGTGCTTGAACAGATATCAGATGGTGATGATGCTCTTTTCAAGGTGACGTATACAGACATTGACAAGGCAGAAGAAATGCTTAAAAGCGAAGACATAAAAGGCATTATAAAGGCTTCCGACCTCTCCCTTGAGTTTGGCTCAACAGGTATCCAGCAGACCATTGTAAAGACGTTCATACAGCAATACAAAACTCAGGAAAAGATAATAACTGACACTGCAAAGAACGCTCCGCAAAAGCTTGATAAGGTCATAGCTTCCCTTTCTGAGAAGATAAGCCCAAATGAGGATATACCTCTCCACGGCAATCCTGATATAACGATACAGTTTTTCTATAATCTCCTTGCCATGACGGCACTTTTCGGCTCGATGTCAGGTCTGTTCGTGGCACAGGAAAATCAGGGCGACCTATCTGCGCTTGGCGCAAGACGTTGCTGTTCTCCAGTGAACAAGCTTACAAGCATAACGGCAACGCTTTTAGCCTTTCATGTGGTGGAAATGATATGCATGGTGATATCGGTGACGTTCCTGAGATTTGTGCTTAAAGTGGATTTCGGCAGTAAGCTCCCCCTTGTTTACCTTGCCGCAGTGCTAGGCGGAATAATGGGAATATCCATGGGATTTTTCGTTGGCTCTTTCCGCATAAAAGAGGGTTTAAAAATGTCTGTAGTCATGGCGGTATCAATGACCTGCTGTTTCTTCAGCGGTCTTATGTCAAACACCATGAAAGGCACTGTTGCAGAGCATTGCCCGATATTCAATGAAATAAACCCTGCCGCCATTATCTCAGACAGCTTCTATTGTCTTAATCTCTACGATGATTACAGGCGGTTCACAGTAAAGATAATTTCAATGGCGATATACACAGTGCTGTTCACCCTTGGTGGATATGTTCTTACAAGGAGGCGTAAATATGCAAGTCTTTAAGACCTTTATGAAAATACTCAAAACAAGGCTTACGTCTGCTATATTATATCTCGTCATATTTATGGTCATAGCAGTAATAATGGCGGATACTGCAAAAGATAACAATGACTATGAGGACTATAAAATGTCCATATCTGTCATTGACCGTGACAACAGTGCCGAAAGCAAGCGTTTGCAGGACTTTATATTCAGCGGCAACAAAAAGGTGGAGCTTGCAGATGATGAAGACGAGGTCATCGACGCCGTTTATTACGGACGTTCCAATTATGTTCTGTATATAAACAAGGACTTTGGCGACAAGATAAACGCAGGGGATTTTGACGGACTTTTTGAGAATTTCAAAATGCCCTCCAGCTACGGCGGACAGCTTTTTGAAAGCAGGCTTGACAACTATCTTTCAAGCGTAAAGGCGTACATGACGGCAGGTGAAAGCACAGAAAACGCTATGGAACTTGCCCAAACGGCAGTTTCTCAGCAAGTAAAGGCGGAGCTTAAAAACTTTAACAACAAGGGCGGAACAGGTATGCCGGCAATATTCGGCTACTATTTTCAGTATCTTGCATACGTTATGCTTTCCATGCTCATTGTTACCCTTTGCCCCGTTATACTGACGCTAAACAGAAAAGGCGTTCGAGAACGCACAATGTGTTCAAATCTGACGTCAGCAAACTACAGCAGACAGACGGCTCTTGGGGCAAGTATCTTGGTGTTTAGCATATGGCTTTTGTTTATGATAGTCGCAATAATTTGGGGCAAAACGCTCAGCGTGAAATTCTGGCTCGCCTGCCTTAACAGCTTTGTATATATCATTGCCGCCGCAGGCATAGCAATGATAATAGCGCAGTTTGACCTTAGCGACAACGGCATAACTGCTATATCGAACATAATCGGTCTTGGCATGAGCTTTCTTTGCGGAGTTTTCGTGCCGCAGGAATTGCTCACGGGAGGTGTTCTTGCAGTGGGAAGATTGTTCCCTGCATATTGGTACACCAAAGCCAACAATATGCTTTTCGGCATGAGCGGTGGAGTATTCAGCACAAAGGAATATCTCATCTGCATTGGTATCGAGGCACTGTTTGCAGTGGCATTCTTTGCTGTGGCTGCTCTGCTTGTTAAGCAAAAGCGTGAGGGTGATGTAAATTCCCTTGCATAAGTTGACAATAATATGGCTGTGTGTTATACTCTTATTGTTACGGAGCTGACACGCAGCCTTTTTGCGTCAGCTAAAGAAGATCATAGATGAAAAAGAGGAAAAAGTATGGATAGATTACAGCTTGACAAAAATGCAAAGCTCACAGGCAGAGTATATTTCAAAGACGAGATAATGTTGCTCGGTCTTTCAGGAAGCGGTGCGTCATTCACATTTGACGGCACAAAGCTTGTTTTGAATCTCAAAGGCGACAATATCGCAGTGGGCGACAATCCTATTGACTATGCAAGGATAGCCGTTTATGTTGACGGCAAGAGAGTAGTTGACGAGATGATCGACTGTGCAGAAAAAGAGATCACGGTAATAGACCGCACGGAAAACGCTCAGTCAGTTGTGGAGATAATAAAGCTTTCAGAATCTCCAATGTCAGCAGTTGGCGTTGAGGCTTTCGCCGAGGGCAGTGCTGAGGCTTTGCCTGAAAAACCGCTTAAAATAGAATTTATCGGCGACTCTATAACCTGTGGCTATGGTGTTGATGATGAGGACGAAAACCACCAGTTCACCACCGCCACAGAGGACGTTACAAAAGCCTATGCCTACAAGACCGCCAAGGCACTTGACGCTGAATACAGTATGTTTTCAGCCAGTGGCTACGGTATAATCTCAGGCTACACAGAAGGTGACGAGCCTATCAGTGAACAGACAATTCCACAGTTCTATTGTAGCTACGGCTTTTCAAGGGGCAATTTTGCAGGAACTGCTCCGCAGGATATCCCTTGGGATTTCAGCAAATATATTCCGCAGATAATCGTTATAAACCTTGGCACAAACGACGACAGCTACTGCCGTGACTACAAGGACAGGCAGGCTGTTTTCTCAAAGCTTTATGCTGATTTTCTTGCGGTCGTTCGTGAGAAAAATCCGCAGGCTTACATTCTCTGCACTGTTGGAATAATGGGCGAGAGGATATTCCCTGCTGTTGAGGAGGGAATAAAGATATATCTTAAAAGCCACGCTGACAGCAAGATAAGCTCAATGATGTTCCATGAGCAGGACGGTGCAAACGACGGCTTTGCGGCAAACTGGCACCCTACTGAAAAGACCCACCAAAAGGCAGCGACAGTGCTTACGGAAAAACTCAGAGAGATAATAAAAAGTATATAACAAAAGCGACAGTCGGTAACGGCTGCCGCTTTTTTGTCATTTTACGCCAATTCTCATTCTGTAGCAGAACGAACAGGAAAGCATGGCTAGTTTCAGACCTGTTCTTTGAAAGCTTTCCTTATAAGAAAACATATTTCAGCACGAAAAGCACTGCAAGCACATACATAAGCGGTGTGATATCCTTGCGCTTTCCACAAACAAGATTTATAACAACGTATGAGATTATTCCAAGAGAGATGCCCTCTGAAATGCTGTAGAAAAGAGGCATTGAAAGAATACAAAGATACGCAGGGATAGCCTTTGTATAATTGCCGTCATCAAACTTGATGTCAGTGATAGAGCTGAACATCAAAAAGCCTACTACTATAAGTGCAGGAGCTGTTGCAAAGGATGGTATAGCCGTGAAGATAGGTGCAAAGAACATTGACAGTGCAAACAGCACTGCGGCTGTGATAGAGGTAAGACCTGTTCTGCCGCCTGCGGCAACGCCTGCTGAGGACTCAACGAATGTTGTGGTGGTGGAAGTACCAAGAACTGCGCCTGCCGTTGTGGCAACGGCGTCAGCAAGAAGCGCAGGCTTTATCTGCGGAAGTCTGCCCTTTTCATCAAGCATATCTGCCTTTGAACATACGCCGATAAGAGTGCCTAAAGTGTCGAAAAGGTCAACGAACAGGAAGGAGAATACCACGACTATAAAATTGAAGATACCAATGCTGTGCATATCCACCTTAAAGCACTGACCAAATGTTTCGCCAAGCTTTGAAAAATCCGTTAGCGACATTGTAGGAAAAAGCGAATTATAGCCGCTTTCAGCGTCAGGAACATACAGCCCTACAAGTTGACATATCATGCCTATTACCCATGTTGCCACTATACCCATAAGAATAGAGCCACGGACTTTTTTGATATATAGGATAATAGTGATGAAAAGTCCCACGATAGTGAGAAGCGCACATATGCCCGAAGTTGTGAAATTCTTGCGGAAGCCTGTTATGGTAACAAGAGTGGCTGAACTGTCAACGCAAAGTCCAGCATTCTGAAGTCCGATAAAGGCAATGTAAAGACCGATGCCAACGGACACCGCTTTTTTCAGAACCACAGGTATTGCATTGAAAATGGCTTCTCTGACGTTTGTAAGAGAAAGCACGATAAAGACGATACCCTCGACGAAAACTGCCAGCAGTGCAACCTGCCATGGATAGCCATAGCCTGCCACAACAGTGTAAGCCATGTAAGCGTTAAGTCCCATGCCTGCGGAAAGCACAAAAGGCAGATTTGCCATAAGTCCCATGCACACTGTTCCAATAACAGAGGCGATACAGGTGGCAAGAAGTACGGCTGTAGGATCCATGCCCGTTCTGCCGAGAATGCTCGGGTTTATGGCAAGGATATATGCCATGGTCATGAAAGTCGTCACGCCCGCCATTATCTCAGTTTTAACATCGGTGTGATTTTCTTTCAGCTTGAATAATTTTTCCGTCATATTTTATTATGCCTGCGTTGCAGACATTTCCTCCTTTCAATATGGGGATACTATCTTATTATACCGATTTTACAGCATTTTTCAAGCCTGATTTATTAAGGCAACACCGCACAAAGCCCGCCTGACGGCTTTGCACGCCATCTGCTTGCAGATTTTCCGTCATATCACACAAAAATCCCTTGACATACGGCAGTATGCCTGCGGAATTTTTGTGCAATCTGACAAAAAATCTGACTACGCATCTGACGCACAATCTTTGCGCGGTATTGCCTTAATTGAATAAAATTTATCATTTAAGAAGCACTGTTACTAACGTCAGACTTTATTTTCCACTGACTATTGAGCCAATAAATGCGGTTTTCGATCCAATTGAAAAGATCCTCCGCAGAGTCAGGGCCCCACTCTTCGCCTTTTCTAAGGTCGGCGTCATACTCTTTAAGATATTCACGCTCTGTTTTTATACAGCCCTGTAAAAGCTTTTCCTGGCTCATCTCCGTCCACTTTTCCTTGACAGCGTCCATAAACCAATCCTGCTTGCAAAGAATGATAAACCATGGGTTTGAACGGTCGCCTTTTTTAGCCACAAAATTCTTGTCTGTGAAAGCACCAGCATAATATTTCTCAGTGCTGTCATTATATGCCCAGTTAAAATCCCAAGGTGAGGTAAATTTAAGCTTAGGACATTTACTGTCCTTTGAAAGATCGACGCACATATAGAAGCTTCCCTCACCACAGTCATAGTCATGTACGATCTCATAAAGAATATACATATCTCTCACTGAGTCTATATCCATAACGTTAGAAACGGCTTCCTCAGCGGTGGTAACATCAGAGTCAACAAGGTCATAATTTTCATCAAATTTATAATACTTGCCGTTCTCGCAGGCTTCATAAACTATCTTGAACAGATTGTTGAGATACTTGTCAATAAAGTCTATCTGATTTTGCGAATAGAGGTCATTCTTGATAGAATATTCCGCAGGAACGAACTGCCTTGTTTCGCCGTTTATGTCGGTGACAGTGGCATTTTCATAGTCCATGCTTATATAATGGTTATCCTCATCGCTTGTTGCATAGTTGTCAAGCTCAAGATAATAGCCTATATCAGTGTCGGTGCAGCCCTCCGCAGGCTCGGAGATATCCACTCTGTTCGGATTTATCTGACACTGTTCGCAAAGCTCATAAACGCCTTGAAACTCCTCGTTCACATAGAGGTGAACAAGCTGACCGTCTGAGCAGAAATTGCTGTCACCCATGATAGTTCTGCCAAAACGGAATGCGATATCGTTTCTTATTAGATCCCAATCTGATTTCAACAGCACCCAGCTTTTGCACTCTGCGCCGTTATTAAGCCCAAGCATATTTGTCTTTTTATCAAATTTTATCCTATAAGGCACTTTGTTTGCAAGGATCTGACTAACATCGCCGTAATATGCGCTTGAATTTCCTCTTACCTTTATGCCTGCTGAGGCTTCGTTTATCTCCAATTTTTCATCACAATTGAAAACGTCCACCACGCAGGAAGTATACTTCTCCCTTGAAGCTATCATATCGTCAGGGGCAGTCGTGACGCTTATAACAGGTATCTTACTTTCTGATCGTACCTTTTTCTTAAAACTTTCTTTTTCAGCCTTGTCAGCACTCAGGCTTTCATAAGTAGCAGGTTCAGAGTTTATCACCTGTTTTGTGGTGGCAGGGAGAGTTACAACAGGCTCAGCCGTTGTTGTCACAGCCTGAGATTCGACAGGACTACTCTCTGCTTTTGAGCTTTCCCCTGTTTCTTTAGCACAGCTTGTGAGCATTGCTCCCGTCATGACTACTGCACATACAGCAGCGATAATTCTTCTGTTCATATCATTTCTCATATTATTATCTTTCCATTTATTGTGCATTACACACATATTTTTTATCATATAACTTATTCAATTATAGCACATTGACATAGATAATACAATATGCTATAATCATAAAAGTAAGTGGGATAATTTATGCACTAACACGATTATATAGGAGGTTTTTTGAAATGTTTATACCTGACGATAGAAGATATGACAAAATGATATACAACCGCTGTGGGAAAAGCGGGCTTAAGCTTTCTGCGTTGTCTTTGGGCTTTTGGCAGAATTTCAGCCTGAAAAACAATTTTGAGAACATGGAAAGAATGGTACACACTGCGTTCAACAGCGGTATCACACATTTTGACCTTGCAAACAACTATGGCAATCCCTACAACGGCTCGGCAGAGGAAAACTTCGGCAGGATACTCGATCGTGGCATGAGAGAGTTCCGTGACGAGATGTGTATTTCCACCAAGGCAGGCTATGAAATGTGGGCAGGTCCATACGGTGACAGAAACGGCTCGAGAAAATATCTCACGGCAAGCCTTGACCAATCTCTAAAAAGAATGGGGCTTGAATATGTTGACATTTTCTATCACCATGTAAGAGATCCCGAAACGCCTCTTGAAGAGACTGCCCTTGCACTTGACAATGCAGTAAGACAGGGCAAGGCGCTTTATGTTGGCATATCAAATTACAACAGAGCCGACACAGCCGAAATGCTGAAAATTTTCCGAGAGCTCAGAACTCCTTTTATTATTAATCAGCCCTCATATTCCATACTCAACCGCTGGATAGAGGACGATAAGCTTGACAGCCTTGCACTTTCTGAGGGCTTTGGCATTGCAGTGTTCTCACCGCTGTATCAGGGCTTTCTCACAAGCAAATATCTAAAAGGCATACCGGCAGATTCAAGGGTAGGCAGAGGCGAAACATGGATAGGCAATGAGCTTAACGACAAAATGATAGAAAAGCTCAACAAGCTTAATGATATCGCTGCTTCGAGGGGACAGACCCTTTCGCAAATGGCACTTTCATGGGTGCTTCACAACAAGGCTGTTACTACTGTGCTTATCGGTGCAAGCCGTCCTGAGCAGATAACGGAAAACATAGGCTGTCTTGACCGCCTTGACTTCACAGAGGCTGAACTTGCAGAGATAGACAGGCTTGCGAAGATGTAATAAAAAAGCTGTCAGAGCCACTGCCCTGACAGCTTTTTTTATGCGTTATAATAGCGAACGTAATCGTCAAGCACATCTGCCGTAAGCTCAAAAGGATAATTTTTAAGCTTGGCAGGGTTGGCAAGTATTCCGTCCCTGTCCTTTTTCCAAAGCTCCTCTGACATATCAAGCTTGCCAAAAAGCGTCCTGATATAGTCCCTGAAAGCGTCAAGATCATCAAAGTCAAGAAGCTGTTTTACAACATACTCAGCTTCGATGCTGTCACCGTATTTTTTCAAAAAGCCTGACAGAAAAACGCCTACTGCCTTGCCGTGGGGTACGCCATTTTCATATGTCAAAGTGTAGCTCAGACCGTGAGGTATGCTTGTGCCTGTGTAGGCTATCGCCATGCCTGCAAGCACTGATGCCTGCATGAAAGTTGAGAACTCATCATCGGTCATATGAGCAAATCTCTCATCAGTTTCAAGACAGCCCTTACAGCTTGCCCAAAGCCTCATACCCTCCTCAGCGTATGCACGGCTGAACGCATTTGCGTTGGTGTTGAGCCGTGACTCTATCATGTGAGCAAGTGCGTCAACGCAGGTGCTTTTCATGCCGCTGTATGAGGAGGTTTTAAGATAGCTGTAGTCAACCAATGCAAGTGACGGGAAAATTTTGTGGGCAATAGATTTCTTGGTCTGCTTAATGTGGGACGTCAGGATAGAATAAGGTGTAGCCTCCGAGCCTGTTCCGCAGGTGGTAGGCACACAGACTATAGGGTAAAAAGGTAGTTTCGCAGGAGTGTAAAGAAGCTCCTCCACCTTGGCAATGCTATCTGGAAGCTCACACTTCTCAGCTTTTACAACGCTCTCGCTTTCGGAAAACTCGGCATTTTCGCAAACTATCCCATTCTTAGCAAGCATTGATATCGCCTTGCTTGCGTCCATTGGCGAACCTCCGCCCACTGCCACGAACATATCCACGCCGTATTTTACCGCCGCCGTTGCCGCTGTGTAAACAGTTTCCACAGATGGGTTTTCCTCAATATCATTATATATCACATATCCAATGCCCTGACTTTCAAGCACTGCCTTGACATCATCAAGAGAACCATTCACCGCAGAAGAATGTCTGCCTGTGACTATCATGGCTTTTTTGCCAAGTTCCGCTATCTCGCCCCCGTGATTTTTTACCGCTCCATTTTCTATGTAAATATCTGTAGGTATATTTCTCATTTTTTACGCTCCTTTTGGCTTTTTATCCATTATAGCACCTTTGACGGCGATTTTCAAGCCTCGTCATTGTAGCACATATGCGCTATGATATTAGTAACAAATCATGGAGGAAAAAGTTATGTACTTCACAACGGCAAAAGGTATACTCTCGCAAAAAAAACGGCATGAATTTATATCGTGGCTGCACATAACGGTCAGACGAGTATTTTTGATACTGCCGATTGAAAACCTCTCCCCTTTATGTTATAATAAAGAAAAAAACATCAAGGTGAAGCAATGAATAAAAATCAAAATATAGCTATGGGGATATCCCTTGCTGTGGTGGCAATAATGGTCGGCTCGGCGGAGATCTTCGGGGAAAAGGAAATAATTTTTCCTGAGATAACGGCAGTGGCAATGGGTGCGCTAATTGCGCCTGTGCAATCTTGGAACACCTCTCGCACACGACTTTTTGCGGCGATAGTTTCTGCCGCTGTCGCAGGCGTGTGCATAGTGCGGTTTATCCCTGAGATACTTATACTTCGTATAGCTTTGGGACTTCTTGTAGCAGTGAGCGTTATAACGCTGTCAAAAACTAGCTTCGTTCCTGCCATTTCCGCCTGCATACTTCCGATACTTATGGATACAAAAAGCCCTGTTTACGTCATTTCCGTTGCGGTCATGACAGCATTTATACTTATTTTTCAAAAAGTTCTTGAATACTTTGGTCTGCATGAAAAGTATGAATATAGACCTATCGAACCAAGCTCAGAGCTTCTCAAACTAAGAGCAAAACAAGTCATCACGGTGCTTGTTATCTGCATATTGCCTGCGCATTTTCACGAGATATTCTTTATCGCTCCGCCGCTTATCGTTGCATTTTTTGAGCTTAGCGGCAAAGGCTCAAAGCTTATGAAAAGAAAATACACAGCAATTGCTCTCATGGCGGCGGCTGCGTTCGCAGGCGTTATGGCAAGATTTTTTATCTCTGAAAAGCTTGGGCTTACCCTGACATTTGGTGCAGTTTTATCCTCGGCTGTGATATTCGTTCTTTGCCGAAAAGCAAAGCTTTATTTTCCTCCATGCTGTGCAATATCTACCTTGCCTTTTATAATTCCCAAAACTGCAATAATAAAATTTCCATTTGAGGTCACAGCAGGATATATTGTCCTTACCATTGCCGCAGTTATCATAACCAAAATAGACAATAATACAAATTAGGCATAATCAAAAACGTACAAAGCTTTATGATCCGACCCCCAGAAGTTAGAACAAAAATCTAACGATTTGGAGGTCACATCATTACGCTCTGTACGTTTTTTTGTATATTAAGAAATCATTCTCTGTTTTTAAGCACCTCGGCAGGGGTTATCTTGCCAAGCTTTCTTACAAGAATTGAGGTGATGATAAAGTATGTTGCCATTACTCCTGCGAAAATTATAACGTAAGTATACCATGGGAATGCAAGGTTTATTCCGCTTGTTACGTTTGGAATGAACACTGGGAAAACCTTGTCCATAAACATCTTTGAAAGCGGTATCTCGATAAGTGCGCCCAAAGTTATGATAATTGCGTTTCCGTTTAGGTAAAGCTTTTTCACGTCCTTGGTCTTATAGCCGAACACCTTCACAAGAGATATTCCAAAGGAAGCCCTTTCTATTGTAACATTCAGCATAAGGAACATCACAGAGCAGAAAATTATTACGGCAACCGCGATAAGCATTACTATCATTGACATCATAAGATCCGTGAAAACTGCCGCTGAACGCTCGATATCCGATTTTGTTGTTGTGCTGTAAAGTCTTCCCTCGTCAATGTCAAGTTTCTTGTCTGAGAGCAAACAGTTGTAGTAAGTGTCGCTCTCACCGAAAAGCTCACGCATACTGTCAATATCCATGAACACCATAAGTCCGCCACGCTCGTCGCAGATATCCTCCACTGTGAATGCATAATCCATTGAGGTCGCATTGTCTGTCAGGATAAACTTATCGCCCTTTGCCACTCCGTAACGCTCCACAACTGACTGGCTAACTGTTATAAAGCTCTTGCCCTTGTGTGTTTTCACATCATAATACTTGTTGTCGCTGTCCATACCCATAACGGTGACATCAAGGTTATAGCCAAGCTGTTCCTTTGAAAGCGTTTTTACAAAGCAAGCCTCGCCACCCTCTGGAACGCTTTCCTCTGGATATTTCAGAGTGTACATATACTCGTATTTTGTGTCATTTATAGTGTCTTTTCTCACGTTCTCACAGAGATAGTAGCAATCAACGCCAAGCATAAGAATGAACAGTGAAAAAAGCATACTGAGAAGTACTGTTATACCTGTGCGCATTTCACGAAGCATTTGGCGTATCTGAAATCTGCGGATAGAATTCCTGCTCTTTATCTTCACTCTGCTGTAGTGACCTGTTTTCTGCTCGTTTCTTATAAGTGAAAGAGCCGTCTGAGAAAGCCGCTTGTTTATCACAAGGGTATTAACTATCACCGAAACAACAGGAGGCATTACAACGCTGTAAATGATAAGATACAAAGGATAAACAGGGGTAAAATCAGGGAGCGAAGAATATGCGTAGCTGTCGAGAAGCTGATAATCGATCCCCACAGGTGAGAAGCCTATGACCGCACCGATTATTCCGCCAACAAATGCAACTATAGTCGGCAATGTTACGTAGTGTCGGATAAGATCTTTTTTCTTTGCGCCAAGAGCATAAAGCGCACCTATAACACTGCTTTCATGCTGAATCTGATGAATGACGAAAACAGAGATAACGTAAGTAAGAAGTGCCATAAGTATAACACCCACACCAAGTCCTGCATATTTCTTCATGACAACGTCACCTGCCGCACCAGCTATACGAACGTTGTCGCCCTTTTTCACAAACATTGTCAGGTTGTCAAGATCAATGGTGAACACCTCGTCAAGAAGCTCGTCAGCCTGCTTTTTGAAGCTATCAATACCATTTGCAAGGCTTTCTGCACCGCTGTATGCAGATCTTACACCATCTGACAGATCTTTTGAGCCGTCATATGCGGCTTTAACTCCTGCCGTGATAGCGTTCGCACCCTCTGGGAGTGCCTTTGCACCCTCGTAAAGTCCGCCCATTGCGTCATAGAGAGCGTCTGCTCCCTCAGAAAGGTCTTTCACACCGTCTTTAAGGGTCTGTGAGCCGTCATAAAGCTTGTCGATACCATTTGAAATATCGTCACGCTGCTTCAAGACGTCCTTGATAGTTTCAAGATAATACTTGTCTGTGACTTTTTTATAATCAAAGTCAAAATCCTCGATCATTTCTTTAAGCTTGTCATCTGTTGCCTTGCCGTTAAGTCTGTAAGCATAACAAAGGTCTTCGGCTTTCTGATCGCTGTCATTTTTGAAATAGTCATACTGATCGTCGCTTACAAAAAGAAGTCCGAAGCCCTTGCTTGACACAGCCGTGTCAGAGAAATTTTCAAAAGGTGTGTCATAGTCAGGTGTGGTTCCTATTCCAACTATCTCAAACTCAACTCCGCCTGCTGTAAGCTTATCGCCCACTGACAGAGAATGTTCCTCGCTGTAACGCTTTTCGACTACCGCTTCGCCCTTTTTCTCAGCAAGTCTGCCGCTGTCAAGCTCGATAAGGTCAATGTCATTTCTTTTACGGAAAACACGGAGCTTTGAGCCGTCCTTCGCGGTAACGTCAATGCTGAAATGCTGTTCAAGAGTAATTCCTTTGTCTGTTATTTCCTTTTCCTGCTCGTCTGTAAGAGGAATAAAAACGCCGAACTGTCCGTCCTCAACCTTGTTTTGCTTACCATGTTCGGCTGTTCCGTCGATGATAGTGTCTGCGCTTGCAACCACGGAAACTATTATGTACATTCCCATTACGATAAGCAATACAAGCGCAAGATAACGTGCGAAATTTGTATTAAGCTCACGTCCGAGCCTTTTTCTGAGTACCCTGTTCATTACAAGTCCTCCAGCTCTGCGGCAGGTATGCGTGTTTCGTTAAGATAATCCTTTTTGATAAGTCCGTCCTTAACGATTATTACCTTATGCACCATATTTTTTATAGCATTGTTGTGAGTAACGATAAGCATTGTTGTGCCATATTTTGCATTGATTTTTTCCAGCAGGATAAGAATATCCCTTGAAGTTTTGGAGTCAAGAGCGCCTGTAGGCTCGTCGCACAAAAGCAGCTTTGGATTTTTTATAAGCGCCCTTGCTATAGCACATCTCTGCTGCTGACCGCCTGAAAGCTGTGACGGAAACTTGTTTCTGTGTTCGGAAAGTCCCAACGTTGTGAGAAGTTCTTCCATGTCCAGTGGCGAATCTGAAAGATATTCACAAACCTGAATATTTTCCACAACTGTCAGATTTGGAACGAGGTTATAAAACTGAAAGATAAAGCCCAGATTTTCCTTTCTGTAGTCGGCAAGCTTATCAGGTTTAAGACCGAAAATTTCCTTACCGTCGACCTTAACAGAGCCACTATCCATAGTGTCAAGGCCGCCTATGCAGTTAAGAAGCGTGGATTTACCAGAGCCGCTCGTACCCTGAATAACGCACATCTGACCTTTTTCTAGACTTGTGGTGATACCCTTTAGCACCTGAATATAGCTGGCGTCACTGCCGTAGCTTTTCTTCACATCTTTGATCTCCAAATACATATCATTTCCTCCATTTATAAGTTAGACTTGGCTAACTTAGCTTTATATAAAAATGTGCATATCTGCACATTTCATCGACATTTGAGATACAAAATTCACACATAACGTTGCTATGTAGGTTTCTAAAAGTTACCGCCCGCAGGCGGCAATTTTCTAATCCTCGACTATCATTGTAAACCATATTTTTATTAGAAACTCCATTACTCTGCGCATATGGAGCTTTGCCTTTTCCACATCTCTCTCGTGAGTTAGCAAATGAGTGTAGGCGTCAACACTTATATGGGTTATCCAATGAAGCATATACTCATCAACGTGGCAGTTAGGCATTCTTGCGGCAGCTTTTTCCGCTGATATCCTAAAGCCCTTTTCTGTCATATCTACGATCATATCCACAGTGTTTTCATACTCAGACCCTTGCGCACCCGTGAGCAGCAGCATAAAAACGTCATAGTGGAGATACATATAATCAACAAGCTTGTCAAGGTCGGTGTGAGTATCAATGTGATACTCAGCAGACAGCACCGCAGGGTCATCGCTATCCATATCCTGAGCGTCCTGCATATAATGCTCCGTAAGAAGCCTGCAAAGCTCTTTCAGCGGCTCATCGACAATAGCCTTGAACAAGTCATTTTTATTTTTAAAGAAGAAATACAGCGCACCGGTCGTCACTCCTGCGTCAGCACATATTTTTCTCAGAGAAGCCTTCATATAACCATTTTCAGAGAACTCGGACATTGCACTTTCCAACAGCTTTTCCCTTGTTTCAAGTTCGTCACCCATTACTGCACCCCGCTTTCCACTTCACATAACACTGTTATCTTAGCATATAACGCTCGATATGTCAATACATTTACTATATTTTCAGCATATTATATGATATTGAAACATAACAGTGTTATGTGATTGGTGACTATTACAAAATAAAATGGGAAGCGGCATACCTGTCTGGTCAGATCTCACGATTTCAGACGGGTTAAAGTATATAAGCGGTAGCTATAAAATTGCTATGGTTTACAGTGGCGACAACTCTCCTATGCTGGTCCTTGAAAACAAGCACTCATATAGCTGGGATATTTGCATTAGTGCAAGCGAGGTGTCATCAGGAGTTGCTTTCTACTCATACGATGACATTGCACAAGCTTTCAGCAACTACGGTGTAAGCATTTATGATATGGGACAGCTTCACATATTTACCTCTAATTATACCGAGATCTACGAAGTATATGCGGCTCCGGTCTGATATTACAACATAGTAACTATTCAAGTCAAATAATAATCGGACCGAGCAAAATGTTCCACCGGAACATCTTACTCGGTCTTTTTCGTAGTATCGATAATTCAACATATTTACAACTATCCTGCATTTTTCACGCAATCACCAATCTGGTCATTTTCTCTATCCACTTATCAATGAAGCTTATAAACGCCTAAAAGCTTCATAGCTCTCCATTTGTTTGAAATAACACCGATATTCCAATATGTAATAAAGCAGATAAACAACATACTGATTGCCGATACGACAACTGCTTCAATAATAAGAAACGGTGTCGAATAGGTTGATATGAATCTTGACGTAATTGTCAAAATAATATTTTGACAAAGCCTAACAAATATCCCCAATTAGATAATGTCTAATATGAACCGCCATAGGAATGATTTTGTGAATTGGGTCATGTCTTTCTCCTGTTATCAAATTATAATTTCAATAGCGTTGCTTACTTGTGTATATGAATGTGTGGTAGAATCATAATCAGTACACAATAATACTGTATATACTCCTTCCGGCACATCCTTTTGCAATTTGAATTCGTTTATTTCACTTGCATCGACAATTTTTTGAATTTCACCGTCCTTGACTATAAGCCAACATATATTTTCTAATTCTGAATTATCGCTCTTTGTAACAGTATATAAATCAGAATTTTCTTTCACAGATATATTTTCTGAATATGACGGCGAATTTTTTTTCTCAACCAACTGAATTGATTCTATGTATCCCAAATTCTTTCCATCTTTATCAGTATAAAACTCAATTTGAAACTCATCATTGTTATTAGCTGATTTTATCAAGTCATTATAATAGTCAAACTCTGATTTACTAAGACTTAATCTTAGTTGAGTATTTATGCTTTCATTATATACTTTTAATTTGTCTGAATCCGCATAAACTCCATAAAAATTATACAATTGAGTAGCCTGAACACCTTGAAATCGTGATGGATAAGAAGACTTTTTCGATTTTTTTGTATAAACCGAAATATTATCATCTTGCTTGGTTAAATTAATAGTTTTCTTAAAAGCACTTCCGTTGCTTATTTTTTGCACAACAGAAATTTCTTCAATTAGATTTTTTATGCCGTATGTACTATACTGAGACTGAACAGATATAAAATTCATCCACAATATTGAAACAAAACACGAAAATACGACTCCAACAATTTTATGACCTAAACCGTAACCTTTTTCATTAAAGAATGTTACAGCCGATTTTATCATAAACATGATCATAAAAAAGGCTAGTACAATTGCTGAGATTGCTTTAATTTTCAAAAATAAACAAACTAAATTTATATTTTCTTGACCAATCAATGAGTTTGGAGCAAAAAAATTCAATAATATATTTCCGAATATCAGCACTAACAAAAACCAACCGCAATTATTATAAATTGTTTTAATAGCTTTCATATTTTTCCCTACAAAATCTCCTCATTAATATGTTTGATATTGTTATATGCGTATTTATCATATACATAATCAACATCATCATAAGTTTCCATACTTCTTGACAAAATCGCCAAGATAACGCTCTGCAAAAGTCTTACGAAAATTCCAAGAAGAATTATATCTAATATAAATCTCCATAAAAATGATTTTGTGAATTGAGTCATTGTTTTTCCTACGTATTTATAGTTGTTTTTTCAACAATAATTACAAATCCTGATGAACGATAGTATGTAATGCGATAAGATGCATTTTTATCATTTTTCAACAAATCATATTGCGAATTTGTCAAAATAAGTTCTGTATCATCTTGATTATAGTATGAAATAATATAATGGAGCCCATTTGATGATGTATACACATTAGGACTAATGATATCATATTCAATAATATTATTAGTTTTAATATCATTATCAATTTGATTCAGGCACATGACCTGTTGAATTGAATTTTTCGTTCCGTATGAAGCAAAACTCTGCATCGACAAAACTATTATTGTGACAATCCATAATATAGAATATAGAGCCATTCTGATAGATTGTTTCTTCATGGCGTTGATTGATGAAATACTCATCGCTTTAACAAACTGATAATAACTAAACTTGTTTTTAAACCTATAGTCATCGAAATTGCTAAATGTTCTATCATATTTATTATACATTTCTATCACAGAAAATAATATCTTAGAAACGTTATAGCTACATATTAAAATACATATAAATCTTATAATAAATAGTACTTTTAAATTATGGATTGAATATTCTAGAAACTTCCCTGATAAAAAATTGGTTGCAACGCTATAATTAACATACATAAAAATAAATGAAATAATTATATTGTCTAATGTTATTAACAGAGCATAGTTATCTCTTGCATCTGGGTCATTCCATTTTTTCGACATATGATTCACTCCTCGTTTCCAAACCAATAGGTTATTACAATACCTTCGTTCCCATAAGTTCTTCCCCAGTCGTCTTGAAACCCTGCTGCATCGATATATACATAGCCTGTATCTTTATCTATGGTATGACCCTTTTTCTCTAAACCTTTGTAGAAATCTTTTTCCTTATCGTTAAGATTATCCCATGCCGAAACTTTGGCATTTACAACTGAGCTGACTTCTGAATCAGAACTAACTTTAGAGCTTGTAGCCTGTCCACAAGAAACCAATGACACTGCCGTTACCGCAGTAATCAATAAAACTGAAAGCCTCTTTGTAATATCCATTGTTATCCTCCTATAATTTATTATTCTAATTACTTTTAGCTGTTTTGCTTTTCCATTTGATCGCAATACTTTCAATTGTCAATTTATTAGTATAATGTACTGTCATATAATAATATAGCTTATGTTGCTTTTACTCTATGAATTTTGGCTGTAAGAAAAATTATTATCGAATATTGAAATGATATCAAAATCGAAGATTTTAGCTTAGACATCTGTAAAACATTAAACAAGAAACCCGTTATCGAGTCGGTAAACACAAACAGATATAAAAATGGTGGCGTATACATAGAGAATAATAAAAATAATATCACTGCTGTCATAAGTAAACTGATAATATCAAATTTATCCTTTTTTATATAAAACAATGTTGGCAAAATAACGATACATAGAAACGTAAGTGTGTTGATTATAAAAAACAAAGCAATTCCACTTGCCCACGTTGAACCGCTAAGAGTATCTAACACCTTTGAAAATACATATCTATACATAAGAGCAAACAAAATACTTAACAAGTATATCGTTATGTCAAGTGCAAGAATTTTAAAATAATTATATACCTTTTTCAAAATTATCATCCCCTTGATATAACGTAATAACTAATTTGTAAATGTGGATCTGATATGTAATCTGTTCCTTTGAGTACATCATTAACAGTACTGTATCTAATAAAATCCCATTTTACATCTTTAAATATTGGAGCCACTTCTTCTAATGCTATTGTCATATGCTCTTGCCCCTCTGCAGCCAACAAGGCTAAGTATTGCATGAAATATGTAGTGCTTTGACATTCAACCCATCGTCTGTCAGATATTAATAATTGCAAAATTTCTGAACCATTTATCTGAATCCATCGGATAGTCATAACAACCTTTCTTTGAAATAACGCCGATATTCCAGTATGTGAGAAAGCAGATAAACAACATACTGATTGCCGATACGACAACTGCTTCAATAATAAGGAACGGTGTTGAATAAGTCTCCATACTTCTTGACAAAATCGCCAAGATAACAGTCTGTAAAAGTCTTACGAAAATTCCCAGTATGATTATATCAAGTATAAATCTCCATAGGAATGATTTTGTGAACCCAGTCATTGGTTTTTTCTCCTGTCATTCTATCGTATACTCTATCGTATTACTAATAGAAGTACACTCCCCTGTAGCTTCATCATAATCTGTAACCAAAGTCACTGTATAGTCGCCTTTATCAGCAAAAGTCAAAAAATTAGTCCAAGTTTTGCTGTATGCCTGAAAACATTTACTAAATTCACCGTTTTTGGTGACGTACCAGAATAAGTTTTTATCAGTTTCTTTATGCTGTATTTCGGGTCTGTTTATGAGAATAACATTCTTATTAGTTTCCATCCAAATTTCAAGATTTTTTAATACTGGCTCGTTTTCCACATATATATCAGATGTTATATCCACATTTTTTATAAATCCGCTTTTTTCATAATAGGTTACAGTACCTGTGTATTTAATGTTATCTGAGGAATACAGTTTGTTAAAAACTTTGAACTGATATGTATCTTTCTTAAAACAAATTTCTTCGTTTTAGTATTAAGACACCAGCGTTTGTCATAATAGGTTTCTCCACCTGGCAGTATGTCCGAATTATCATAAACGTCTATGGTACATCCCTCTAAGTCAACAGTTGCGGTATTATCTTCGGCTAAATCGAAACTGGCGTAATATAGGAACAAAATATCGTAACCAATTCCATCTTTTTTAGAATCTGTACACATATTACTTGAGTAAATTAAAAACGGACAAATTACTGCTACTGTTCCTATGGTCAATGCAGATATATATTTTTTCTTTTTAGACTCAAAAAAATTGTAGTCATTAACTATCCAACGTACAACAAGGAGACCGCTAAACCACCAAAAGAAAAAATTCGACAGCAATTTTACTAATATGAGAATCATCATTATAATTAAATTCGTTTTCCCTATGGTGCTACTTGGAATATATGATGCATTACATACTATCATTAAAATAATATCCGTTATTAATAAAATTTTATGTAGATTTTTGATTCTTATCACCACCAAATATAATCTCTACTCAAGTAATCCTGCAAAAACGAGATGTTATAGTTTGCTATTAATAGCTCATTACTATAATCTTCAATATTGTATAAATTTCTAAACTTACAATATCGATCTTCAGAATATAACCTTAATTTTGCTAGGTATACAAAATACCTTTTAGAAATATCATTGTTATAAACCTCATAATAATCTTCACCAATTATAAAGGATTGATATAATTGATTTTTTAAATACTCAGAGAAACAATCCGCCATGGTAGCTGCACCATATGTATAAATAGATATCTTAGCCTCCTCTGAAATATTAAGAAGTGCATTTAAAGCTTGTATAGTTAGTTCTGCAACTAATCCTACGATGCCTCCATGTTCTAATAGTAATTCATGTGCTTTATCAGTAATAATTATGTTTAATGAATCCTCAAAGCCCATTTTCATTGCATACATAACTGATGAACATACACTTTGAAATACTTCTGGCTGTTCCTCTGTTTCTGCTTCAAATTCAAGCCAATCATTCAAAAGTTTTTCCATATCAATCACACAGTAAGAACAAAGGGAATCTACTGTTGTACTGAGCGTATTGTTTTCCTCATCGATCTCGGTTGTAACATGGAGGAGTATTCCCGTATCCTCAAAGAATTTGAAAATACTATACTTTTTTATTCCATAGAACTCAGAATCTTCAGCCTTTTTAGTATCTGCTTCGACTGCATTCTCGTAATCTATTTTAAATTGTATCACAGCTTCTTCAATTTTGCAACCCTCATCGTAAATAAATTCCGAACAAATTCCTAAAGTTGCATCATTTGTCATTGCTTTTGAGTAAAGGCTTTCTCATGCATCAAGATTTGACAGAATATTTCCTGCAGCTTTCATTTTAACCGATACCTCGAAAGGATTTGTATCGGTATTAATATTTGAAAAGTTTTCGACATCTGGCGGAACGTCAACTTCAAATATATACTCAGAATCAGGCACGCCAAAAGTCTGGGGATTGGTTCGGCTGAGAGATTTTGTATTTTTATTTCACCGGTAAAACCGTTACCCCAATCGTTGGTAACATTCAGCGAAACCATATATTCATTTTCTGCTTTATCGGTTCTTTGTAAACAGATTTCAAAAACTTTTGGAATTTCAAGACCTTCTCCTGTCACACAGTAACCGAAATTCACTTCCTGATCGGACTGAATTTCATAATTATATCCTGCTTTTTTTTTATAATATACTGAGTTTCGCTGCTGTAAGCAATGCCGTTCCAAAGTCCGCTTATCTCTCCATGAGCGTCGTATTTCAAAGCCCAGTTTGATATAGTTTCTGAACATATATTTTTGATTTTTATTTCAATATTCTGATTATTGCCCCATGAGCTTTTAATATCATAATAAACAACATAACCATTGCCTATATAGACAGATGAATTGTTATCAGCGACATCTGCCCTGACATAAAGGTGAACACATACAAGTGTTTTTATATGCCTGACACAGCGGATCAGTTTGATTTTACTCAGTATGATTACATTATCGACGCCATTGACACTGTTACAGGCAAGCTGGAGATAATAAAGCGAGCAGACGTCGCAGAAGTACCTGTTATATCCTCAATGGGTGCAGGCAACAAGCTTGACCCTACAGCATTCTGTGTGGCGGACATTTATCAGACAAAGGTCTGCCCTCTTGCGAAAGTCATGCGACGAGAGCTTAAAAAGGCAGGCATAAAGTCGCTTAAAGTTGTTTACTCAGAGGAACAGCCTATCAGACCGATAGAAGATATGGCTATTTCATGCCGTCAGGAATGCATTTGTCCTCCTGGTACGGCAAGAAAATGCACAGTGCGCCGTGATATTCCAGGTTCAACAGCATTTGTTCCGTCAGTGGTGGGACTTATCGTGGCAGGAGAAGTTATAAAAGATCTGGCTAAGAAATAATACAAACAAAGGACGAACCGCAAAAGTTCGTCCTTTTTCAATGTAAAAGAAGTAAATAAAAAAAAGAGCCATAGCAAAAGCTACAGCCCTCTGGCTCCCCCTGTTGGACTCGAACCAACGACCCTTCGGTTAACAGCCGAATGCTCTACCGACTGAGCTAAGGAGGAATATGACTAAACAGAGAAGAATAATATCTTCTCTGTTTAGTAAGGTGTCGGCAGCACCCTATCTTACCGGGACGTTACCATCCAAGTATTTTCGGCGAAGAAGAGCTTAACTACTGTGTTCGGCATGGGAACAGGTGTGACCTCAACTCAAACGCCACCGACTAAGTGAAGAGGAACGAATCCTCAAAATTGAATAATGAAAAAGCTGTTGGTTAAAAGGAGTAGTCATAACCAATAAGGTTAAGCCCTCGACCGATTAGTACTCGCTAGCTAAACACGTCACCGTGCTTACACTTTGAGCCTATCAACCTTGTAGTCTTCAAGGGGTCTTACTCTGTAAACAGAAGGGATATCTTATCTTAAGGGCGGCTTCACGCTTAGATGCCTTCAGCGTTTATCCGTTCCGCACATAGCTGCCCAGCTGTGCCACTGGCGTGACAACTGGTGCACCAGAGGTGCGTCCATCCCGGTCCTCTCGTACTAGGGACAGCTCCTTGCAAATATCCTACGCCCACGACAGATAGGGACCGAACTGTCTCACGACGTTCTGAACCCAGCTCGCGTACCGCTTTAATTGGCGAACAGCCAAACCCTTGGGACCGAATTCAGCCCCAGGATGCGATGAGCCGACATCGAGGTGCCAAACCTCCCCGTCGATGTGGACTCTTGGGGGAGATCAGCCTGTTATCCCCAGGGTAGCTTTTATCCGTTGAGCGACGGCATTTCCATTCACATACCGCCGGATCACTAACTCCAACTTTCGTTACTGCTCGAACCGTCATTCTCGCAGTTAGGCTCGCTTTTGCGTTTACACTCTGACGCATGGTTTCCATCCATGCAGAGCGAACCTTTGAGCGCCTCCGTTACTCTTTAGGAGGCGACCGCCCCAGTCAAACTGCCCACCTAACAATGTCCCCCGACTTGCTTCAAAGCCGCAGGTTAGAATTCCAGCACTCCAAGAGTGGTATCCCAAGGTCGACTCCACACAAGCTGACGCCTGTGCTTCCCAGTCTCCCACCTATCCTGTACGTGAAATACCGAAATCCAATATTAGGCTACAGTAAAGCTCCATGGGGTCTTTCCGTCTAGTCGCGGGTAACCGGCATCTTCACCGGTACTACAATTTCGCCGGGCGAGTTGTTGAGACAGTGCCCAGATCGTTACACCTTTCGTGCGGGTCAGAACTTACCTGACAAGGAATTTCGCTACCTTAGGACCGTTATAGTTACGGCCGCCGTTTACCGGGGCTTCAATTCAATGCTCTCACATCTCCTCTTAACCTTCCGGCACCGGGCAGGTGTCAGCCCCTATACGTCATCTTTCGATTTAGCAGAGACCTGTGTTTTTGCTAAACAGTCGCCTGGGCCTATTCTCTGCGGCTCAATCACTTGAGCACCCCTTATCCCTAAGTTACGGGGTCAACTTGCCGAGTTCCTTAACAACCCTTCTCCCGTTGGCCTTAGAATCTTCTTCCCATCTACCTGTGTCGGTTTGCGGTACGGGCACCTAAAATATACATACAGCTTTTCTTGTCTCTTTCCATGATGACTTCTCTACTCATTTTCGATCCCTTACGACCGGGTCAACCATCGCCCGGCAACATCACTTCTAAAGCGTCCCTGTACTTAAATCTTTCGGTGGCTACGGAATTTCAACCGTATGTGCATCGGCTACGCGTCTCCGCCTCGCCTTAGCCCCCGGCTTACCCTGAGCGGACGAACCTTCCTCAGGAAACCTTAGATTTTCGGCCATTATGATTCTCACATAATTCTCGCTACTCATTCCGGCATTCTCACTCGAATAAAGTCCACCAGCGCTTCCGCTCTGACTTCACCCCTTATTCGACGCTCTCCTACCACTCTAAATTACTTTAGAATCCCAAGCTTCGGTACATTGTTTAGCCCCGTTGAATTTTCGGCGCAGGGTCACTCGACCAGTGAGCTATTACGCACTCTTTTAATGAGTGGCTGCTTCTAAGCCAACATCCTGGTTGTTTATGCAACCCCACATCCTTTTCCACTTAACAATGTTTAGGGACCTTAGCTGTGGGTCTGGGCTGTTTCCCTTTTGACAATGAGACTTATCTCACATTGTCTGACTCCCGTGAATCAATTATCTGGCATTCTTAGTTTGATAGGGTTCAGTAATCTTTCGACCCCTAGCCCATTCAGTGCTTTACCTCCAGTAATCTTTCACGAGGCTAGCCCTAAAGCTATTTCGGAGAGAACCAGCTATATCCGAGTTCGATTGGAATTTCTCCGCTATCCACACCTCATCACCGGCCTTTTCAACGGACGTGTGTTCGGCCCTCCATGGAGTTTTACCTCCACTTCAGCCTGGACATGGATAGGTCACTCGGTTTCGGGTCTATTGCATACGACTTTTTCGCCCTGTTCAGACTTGCTCTCGCTTCGGCTCCGTGCCTTAAGCACTTAACCTTGCCGCATACAATAACTCGCCGGACCATTCTACAAAAGGTACCCGATCACACTTTGACGTGCTCTCGGTGCTTGTAAGCATAGGGTTTCAGGTTCTTTTTCACTCCCCTCCCGGGGTTCTTTTCACCGTTCCTTCACAGTACTATTCGCTATCGGTCATTAGGTAGTATTTAGGCTTGGAGGATGGTCCCCCCATCTTCCCACGGGGTTTCACGTGTCCCGCGGTACTTTGGATACAGCTCGCTGACTTTCTCTTTCGCTTACGTGACTCTCACACTCTTCGGTACGTTTTCCCACACGTTTCAACTAGAAATTATCAATACTAAATGCTGTCCGAAACCCCATAAGTATTGCTACCTATGGTTTAGCCTCTTCCGCTTTCGCTCGCCACTACTCACAGAATCTCGGTTGATTTCTCTTCCTCGCCCTACTTAGATGTTTCAGTTCAGGCGGTTCCCCTCATATACCTATTTGATTCAGTATATGATGTATGTGCATACACATACGGATTGCTCCATTCGGAAATCTGCGGATCAATTCATACTTGCTGATCCCCGCAGCTTATCGCAGCTTATCACGTCCTTCATCGGCTCCTAATGCCAAGGCATTCTCCCTACGCTCTTCTTAGCTTAACCATTTTTGAATTATGTCTAATCCTCTTAATTTTTATGCTAATTGCAGGTTTTTTACCCGACTTTAACTTTCGTTATTGTCGTTCATTTTTCCTCATTTGCATTACTTTTGCTTTTCATTATTCAATTTTCAAGTTTCGTTCCTTGCAAGATCTCTCTTGCTGGTGGGCACAAGTGGACTCGAACCACCGACCTCACGCTTATCAGGCGTGCGCTCTAACCACCTGAGCTATGCGCCCATTTAGTTATTAGTTCGTTCTTCCTTCGTCCCTTGGTGGAGATGAGGAGAATCGAACTCCTGACCCCCTGCTTGCAAAGCAGGTGCTCTCCCAGCTGAGCTACACCCCCATATGCAGGGACTAGGTACTCCATTGTGCTGTTTTAAAGATACTGTTTCCAGCATCCTCAAAATTGAACAAAAACTACTTTCTTAAACCTTTGCTGACCGGAGAATTGTTTTATGAGAAGTTTTTTCTTCTTCTCTGTTCTCCATAGAAAGGAGGTGATCCAGCCGCACCTTCCGATACGGCTACCTTGTTACGACTTCACCCCAGTCATCAATCCCACCTTCGACTGCGTCCTCCTTGCGGTTAGACTACAGGCTTCGGGTGTTACCGACTCCCATGGCGTGACGGGCGGTGTGTACAAGGCCCGGGAACGTATTCACCGCAGCATGCTGATCTGCGATTACTAGCAATTCCGACTTCATGTAGGCGGGTTGCAGCCTACAATCCGAACTAAGACTGCTTTTAGGGGTTCGCTCTACCTCGCGGCTTTGCATCCCTCTGTTAACAGCCATTGTAGTACGTGTGAGGCCCAGGTCATAAGGGGCATGATGATTTGACGTCATCCCCACCTTCCTCCGTTTTGTCAACGGCAGTCCTGCTAGAGTGCTCTTGCGTAGCAACTAACAGTAAGGGTTGCGCTCGTTGCGGGACTTAACCCAACATCTCACGACACGAGCTGACGACAACCATGCACCACCTGTCTATATGTCTCCGAAGAGATTTCACTCATCTCTGAGCTATGCATACGATGTCAAGACCTGGTAAGGTTCTTCGCGTTGCTTCGAATTAATCCACATACTCCACTGCTTGTGCGGGCCCCCGTCAATTCCTTTGAGTTTCAACCTTGCGGTCGTACTCCCCAGGTGGATTACTTATTGCGTTTGCTGCGGCACGGAAGGGGTCAGTCCCCCCACACCTAGTAATCATCGTTTACGGCGTGGACTACCAGGGTATCTAATCCTGTTTGCTCCCCACGCTTTCGAGCCTCAGCGTCAGTTAAAGCCCAGTAAGCCGCCTTCGCCACTGATGTTCCTCCTAATATCTACGCATTTCACCGCTACACTAGGAATTCCGCTTACCTCTACTTCACTCAAGAACCACAGTTTCAAATGCAGTTTATGGGTTAAGCCCATAGTTTTCACATCTGACTTGCGATCCCGCCTACGCTCCCTTTACACCCAGTAATTCCGGACAACGCTCGCTCCCTACGTATTACCGCGGCTGCTGGCACGTAGTTAGCCGGAGCTTCCTCCTCAGGTACCGTCTTTTTTCGTCCCTGAAGACAGAGGTTTACAATCCTAAAACCTTCTTCCCTCACGCGGCATCGCTGCATCAGAGTTTCCTCCATTGTGCAATATTCCCCACTGCTGCCTCCCGTAGGAGTCTGGGCCGTGTCTCAGTCCCAATGTGGCCGATCAACCTCTCAGTCCGGCTACTGATCGTCGCCTTGGTAAGCCGTTACCTTACCAACTAGCTAATCAGACGCGAGCTCATCTTTCAGCGATAAATCTTTGATAATCAAATCATGCGGTTCAATTATGTTATGCGGTATTAACGATCGTTTCCAATCGGTATCCCCCTCTGAAAGGCAGATTGCTCACGTGTTACTCACCCGTCCGCCACTAGATCAGAAAAGCAAGCTTCTCTTCTCTCGTTCGACTTGCATGTGTTAAGCGTGCCGCCAGCGTTCGTCCTGAGCCAGGATCAAACTCTTAATTAAAGTTGTATATCAAAAGCATCTCTGCTCTTGTTATCCTGTTTCAGTTCATTTCACTGAACGTACATTTCTTTTACGTCTTTATGTTAGACCTTTAATTCTTTTTCTCAAAAGAATCTCTCAAGGGTTTCGTACTATTCGTCTTTGTTCAATTTTCAAGATGCTGTTTCGTTACACTCTTTTGTGTCGTGCAACTTTTACATTATATCACACTTTTTATCTTTTGTCAACCCCTTTTCTGAAGTTTTTTCAAAAAAGTTTTTNTTTTTGACTTTCGATTTTTTCGTGCTTTCTAATGTGCTGTCTTAAATCAGCTTATCTATTATATCATATTAGCTAAGCTTTGTCAAGACTTTTCTTTGTGAACTTTTTATGAAGTTCTTTTCAAGCTACTTCTCAGGTCTCTTCTGTTCTCCCGAACCTTTTACCTTCGTTTCGCTTCTTCCTTTATCGCTCTCTCTCGAGGCGACTTGTTTATTTTATCACTTTTATGCCCTTTTGTCAACCCCTTTTTTCGCTTTCTGCTTTTTTTACACTTTATTTCCCTTTTCTTATCTCTTTTTGTCCATTTTGCTTTGCTCCTTTGTTATCTTGATACAAAAAGTGACAGCTGTGCGTCGCTCAGTTGTCACTTTGCTCGGTGTTTCCTATATTTTGTGTTAATGATTTACTCGGTATGGCTCCGCCATTCCTCACTCCTCACTCCTCATTCCTCATTAATCTTACCGTTTCCGCCATTAATTCCGCCGCTTTCTGCTTTTTCTCCAACGTCACCGCAAAATACGGCTTATCTCCGTCAAAGAAACGTATCCTATTCTTATAAGCTCCATATAACGCTTGTATCTGCTCCACCTCTGCGGTTTTCACAAAGAACAGCACCTTATCCCCTCTTTGTGTTATTTCCTTTATGCCAAGCTTTGAAGCAGTATTTCTCGTAAGTGCAACGTTCACCAATCCCAGCACTGATTTCGGTGGGTCGCCGTATCTATCTATAAGCTCGTCGATAACGTCCCTGGAATCCTCCTCATTGCCTATGGAAGCTATCTTCCTATAGCAATCTATCCTCTGTGACAGATTTTCTATATAATGGTCAGGTATAAATGCGTCTATGGATATATCCACCAAACAATCCTCAGGTGACGGTGGCAGAGCCTCGCCCTTTTGTTCAGCTATAGCCTCATTGAGCAATCTCAGGTACATATCATATCCCACCGCTTCCATATGTCCATGCTGTTTACCGCTGAGTATAGAGCCTGCACCTCTTATTTCAAGGTCACGCAACGCTATCCTGAAGCCTGAGCCGAACTGCGTGAACTCTCTTATTGCATCAAGCCTTTTTGCCGCTACCTCAGTGAGTACCTTGCCACGTCTGAAAGTGAAGTACGCAAAAGCACGGCGGTTTGATCTTCCCACACGTCCTCTAAGCTGATAAAGCTGTGATAGTCCAAGCCTGTCAGCGTCCTCTATTATAAGTGTATTTACATTCGGCACGTCAACACCCGTTTCGATTATGGTGGTGCAGACAAGGATATCTATTTCTCTGTCGCAAAGCTGCCGCCATATTTCCGACAGCTCCTCCTCGGGCATTTGTCCGTGTGCGAACGCTATCCTTGCGTCAGGGAGCATTTCCTGAAGCTTATTTGCGGTCATCATGATAGTTTCCACCCTGTTGTGGATATAATACACCTGACCACCACGTCGCAGCTCCTTGCTTATGGCCTGCGCTATAACACCCATATTATGCTCTATAACATAGGTCTGAACAGGGTGTCTGTCCATAGGTGGTTCCTCTATGACCGACATATCTCTGATACCGCTCATTGCCATGTTAAGCGTTCTTGGTATCGGGGTAGCCGAAAGTGTCAGCACATCAACGCCCTTGAAAGTTTCCTTAAACTTTTCCTTATGGGCAACACCAAAACGCTGTTCCTCGTCTATGATAACAAGACCCAAGTCCTTGAACTTAACGTCTTTCTGCACAAGCCTGTGCGTGCCTATGATAAGGTCGATAGTGCCACGGTTAAGCTCTCTTATTATCTGCTGTTGCTCCTTTGGTTTTCTAAATCTTGAAAGTAATTCCACTTTCACAGGGAAATGCTCAAATCTTTTTATCGCCGTCTGATAATGCTGCCATGCAAGAACAGTTGTTGGCACAAGTATAGCCACCTGCTTGTTATCGAGCATACACTTGAACGCCGCGCGGAGAGCCACTTCCGTTTTGCCGAAGCCCACATCTCCGCAGAGAAGTCTGTCCATTGGGGACGGCTTTTCCATATCTGACTTTATCTCCTGTATAGATCTTAACTGATCGTCGGTTTCCTGATAGTCGAAACGCTCCTCAAAGTCCGCCTGCCAATCGTTGTCAGGGGAAAAAGCAAAACCCTTTGCCATTTGTCTTTGAGCATAAAGCTTTGTAAGCTCCTCCGCCATATCCTTTACGGCAGACTTTACCTTGTTTCGTGTCTTTGTCCACTCCATAGAGTTGAGCTTATTAAGTTTCACTGCCCCGTCATCTCTAGGACCTATATATCTTGACACAAGGTCAAGCTGAGTAACGGGCACATAAAGCACGTCCGTGCCTGCATATTTTATGGTGATATAATCCTTTGTTACACCGTTCGTTTCTATATTTTTTATTCCTGAAAATCTGCCTATGCCGTACATAGCGTGAACAACAAGGTCGCCTGTCTGTATATCCGAAAGGCTTTTTATCTCTTCTCCTGCCTTGTGATGAGATTTACGCTTCTTTGCACTCATGGCTTTCATCTGAGTGATAGCCGCACAACCTATGTCAGGATAATCAAATCCGCCTGACAGACAGCCTGTGCGCAGGTATACTTTACCCTTTATTATCTCGCTGTCCTCAGTGAGGATCTCCGCAGAGATGCCAGCATCATTAAGGTCTTTATTTATAATAGGAAGCGTCTTCTCCGAGCCTGCCAGCACAACAGTGCAATACCCCTGAGAGCAGAGATTTTTCAATTCTTCTTCAAGATTGATGATATTACCGCCCCAAGCCGCCGTTTGTCGGCAGTCGGTATTGATAAGCTTTTTAAACTTCACGCCGTTGTTAGAGCGCATAAAGCTGTCAAGAAACACCGACTTCATTTGTGTTATTTTTAGTTCCGCTTGTGGTATATCAAGATAAAAGCCCTCCAGCTTTCTGAAAAGTATGCCGTCCTCATAAAGGAGCTTCATATCCTCTGAAAGCTGAGCAAGAGCCGCCTTGCCCTTTTCGATACAGTTCGTATACTCCGACACAAGGCAAACACCGCTCTCAAAGTAATCAAACACTGTTGTGAGTTTGTCATAGCACACAGTATAATACTTATCAAGATTTGTGAGCGTGATACCGCTCTGAGCCGTTTCTATATCCCTTGAAATATTCGTTCTTATCTTATCGGTACGGCTTCCACGGACAGACTTCGACAAGGCTTCAAGCTTTGCCACAAGGTCATCAGTGTCAGGGAAAATTATCTCCAAGGCAGGGAAAACCGTTATCTCGTCTATAGGGTCAGTACGTCTTTGGCTTTCAGGGTCAAAATATGATATAGAGTCAACCTCGTCGCCCCAAAGCTCTATTCTCACAGGACGTGACTCCTGCACAGGGAAAATATCTGCGATAGAGCCTCTCACAGAAAACTGCGCCTGACCCTCCACCTGATCTGTTCTTGTATAACCGCCTGCAAGAAGCTTGTTAGTAAGCTCCTCAAGGCTCAGTTCGCCCCCTGTTTTTATCTCAAAGGAAAATTCTTTCAGCTTATCCTGCGGAATAGTTCCCTGCAAGCAAGCCTCCATACTTGCGGCGATTATCTTGCATTTGCCCTGAGTGATAAGTGAGAGAGCTTCCAGCCTTTTATGCTCATATTCTCTTGAAACGCCCTCCATGTATGCAAAGTTCAGGTCTTTTGCAGGAAAAACGCAGGCAAGCTGTTCCCCAGCCATTTCGTTTATATCCCCTGTCATTCTAATGGCTGACGCTTCATCGTCGCATATAACAAGACAAGGGGAAAGCCTGCTGAGAGCCATTGCGGTCTGAGCCTTGTGTATATTTGAAACGCCCGTGACCGCACATGGGGTAAACCCTTTGAGCAGGCAGTTTTTCACATCTTTATAAAAGCCAAGACGGCTCGCCATTTCATAAAAAATATTCATCTTGCTGTTCTCCGAAAAAATATACTTAATTGAACTTGTTCATAGCCTCGTTTATCTTACCCTGCACCATAAGCTCCACAGCCTCGCAGGTGTTTTTATCCACATCAGAAAGCTTTTTCATTTCCTCGTCAGTGAATCTTGAAAGCACCCAGTCAGCCAAGTTGTAATCAGGGTGAGGCTTTTTGCCCACGCCTATTTTTACCCTTGGGAAATCCTGACCGCCGCACAGTGCGATAATGCTTTTTATGCCATTGTGACCGCCAGCCGAACCGTTTCTGCGTATCCTCATTTTGCCCACGTCAAGTGAAATATCGTCATAGACCACGACAACATTTTCCAGTGGTATATCATAAAAGTCCATAGCGTCGCTGACAGCCTCACCGCTATTGTTCATGAAAGTTTCAGGCTTCATGACAAGACAACTTTTTCCGCCTATAACGGCACGTCCCACAAGAGCCTTGAACTTATGTGTATTCACCGAAAAGCCGTATTTCTTTTCCATAGCCGCCACCGCAAGAAATCCTGCGTTATGGCGTGTATTCTCATAAGCCACACCGGGGTTTCCAAGCCCCACGATAATATACTCAGGCTTGCCCATTGCCGTTTCCCTCTCGGCAGACAATTTCTTTAATTTCTCAAATATATCCATTGTAAATTCTCCTATCTTTTATAATATGTCAGCCCCGACAGCTTATTCTATCCACGCACAATAACCCCGTCTTTATGCAAGACGGGGTATAAACAAAAGCCGACATTTTACTGTCGGCTTTATTATAGCATATGAGATTTTGTTTGTCAAACGAAAAATGAATAAAATCAGCAGAAAAGACTATACCAATATCATGCCGTTTGCGTCACTCTTTTTGCAAAGAGCAACGATCAACTCAATAAGAGCAATAATTGCTGGAATACCCGTCCAACAGAAAAGCAGATAGCACACGCCTGCACCTATTCTATGACTATAGAATTTGTGACCGCCAACTGCACCAAGGAAAAATGCCAATAAACAATATACAACTTTATTTACTGCAATAGTTCCATTTGCCAGAGTTGAAGATTGCTCATTCTTCATTTCCTGAGTATTCTGGACGTTGATGTTAATGCCATTTGGCGAATAAGGCAATGGATTCGGCTGCTCTTTTTCAAGCTTTGAAACAATGGTTTTAGTTTCTGTTTCAAAAATCTCCACCTCGTCATTAACATGAGGTACGAAATTAAGGTCAACAGCTCTCACTTCTTTGAGTGTTCCTCCGTCCATGCCAATAGTGATGATATCATTATCAATCGAAAGAATTTTAGACATACATATACTTCTCCTCTTACCATATTTTAAGACCATACGGTTTTAATATGTATAGCATAGCACAAAAATATGGTAAAGTCAATAGTACCAATAGGTACTAAAATCACTTTCTACAATTTATACAAAAAACAAGGAGAATTTTTATGTATTTCCAGAGATTAAGAGATTTGCGCGAAGATATGGACATGAACCAAACGCAGATAGCCGAAATCCTTTTTACCAGTCAGACAGTGTATTCAAGATATGAGCGTGGTGCAAGAACTATCCCCGTGGAACACCTACTTATCCTAGCGGACTTCTATGGCGTTTCCACCGATTATATCCTCGGCAGGACAAACAACAAAAAGCTAAACAAATAAAAGACCCTGCCTTACAAAAGACAGGGTCTTGCTTATATTTGGGTATATTACTTCTCCTCAGACTTGCCGTGGATAGCCTCGAACTTTTCTGTTCTCGCCTTGAGCTTCTTCTCAGCGTAGCCCTCTTTGATAGTTTCTCTGCCACGCTCGATAGCAAGTGCGTTGTCAGGGATATCAGTTGTGATAGTAGAGCCTGCCGCTGTGTATGCGCCCTTGCCGACTCTTACAGGTGCAACAAGGTTTGTGTTACAGCCGATGAAAGCATTGTCCTCGATAACAGTTCTGAACTTCTTGTCGCCGTTGTAGTTTACTGTTACAACGCCACAGCCGAAGTTTACATTTGAGCCGACGTCAGAATCGCCGATGTATGTAAGATGTGCCACCGCTGTGTATTCGCCGATAGTTGAGTTCTTTATCTCCACAAAGTCGCCTATCTTCGCACCCTTCTTGATGTGTGAATTAGGTCTGAGCTGAACATAAGGCCCTATCTTAACGTCGTCCTCGATAACAGACTCGTAAGCCTGAACATTGTTGAGGTTTACGCCGTTTCCTACAGTTGTGTTCTCTATTATGCAGTTGTTGCCGATATTGCAGTTTTCACCGATAGTGGTGTTTCCTCTAAGTATAACTCCGCTGTGTATCTTTGTTCCATGACCGATAGTAACATTGTTTCCAATAGAAACGCCGTCTGTGCAGCAGAACTCGATACCCTCGTCAAGCCACTTTCCTATTATCTCATATCTTGCAATGTCATTCAGTGCAAGCAGACCACGTCTGTCATTTGCACCAAGCGCAACATGAGGATTTGCCGAAATAAATGCGTCAGCCTTTTTGCCCTTTGCAATAAGCAGTTCGATGCAGTCTGTAAGATAATACTCGCCCTGAGCGTTCTCTGGCTTGATGTCAAAAAGAACTTCCAGCAGATCAGCCGTCTTGAACCAGTAACAGCCTGAGTTTATCTCAGTGATAGCAAGCTGCATAGGTGTGCAGTCCTTGTGCTCAACTATTCCTGAAATGCCATTCTCAGTGCGGATTATTCTGCCGTAGCCTGTAGGGTTCTCAACTCTTGATGTAACAACAGTTACGCCGCAGTCCTTTTCAGTATGAAGCTCCAACGCACCCTTGATAGTTTCTGCGTCGATAAAAGGAGCGTCGCCGCAGAGTATAAGTGTGTTCCCCTCAGCGTGAGCTTTAAGAAAATCAGCCGCCTGCATAACAGCATGACCTGTGCCAAGTCGCTCTTCCTGCATAACAGTGCAGATTTTAGCCTTTGACTTTCTCTGTGCAAGATAATCCTCTATCTGCTGACCCTCGTAGCCTTTTACAACGCAGATATCGTCAAGCTCTGCATTTTCGCAGGCTGTCAGCACCCACTCCAGCATAGGCTCACCGATAACATTGCACAAAGCTTTTGGCATATTGGTCTTCATTCTCTTGCCCTGTCCGCCGGCAAGAATAATAACATTGTTCTCCATAATACAAATTCCTTTCAGATACGTCCCACAAAATAAGACTTGGCACTTTCGCACCATTTCCTTATTATTATAATACGGTTGGGATAAAAAGTCAACAGTTGGTTCATATTTTATCGCAATTTATTCTTTTGCTTGACAACATATTGCGACACTGCTATAATAAAATGTGTAGTTATCATGTTCATATATTGCAGTTTTTTTCTGCTTCAGATATGGGGGAAAATATATGCAGAAACAATTCTATCCTGTTATAGGAACTGAAAAAGCTCTGCCATTTTATATCATCGGCATAGGCGTGAGCTGCTGGCAGTTTCCTGTCAGCAGACCGGAGGGCTATGATTATCCTCAGCTTTTCGTCTGTCTTGAGGGCGAGGGTGAGGTAACGGTAGACGGCAAGACCGTAAAAATAATGCCTGACAGCATTTTCTATATACCACCGCACTGTCCCCACGAATATAGAGCCACGACTCATTCATGGTATCTTGACTGGGTGTGCTTTGACGGCAAACAGGCTCTCGAGCTGCTGAAAGAATGGGATCTTAACAAATTTCATGTTTTCTTAAACTGTGGCGCAGAGCGTATGCACAAGCTTTTTGACAGTGCATATTACACCATAAAAAGCGACAAGGCATACGGCAACTATTATGCCTCCGCACAGCTTTACGATATGCTTCTTGAATACCGCAAGCTTTCGGACGATAAGTTCCCATACAAGAGCCGTGTAAATTCCGAAGCCGTCGCAAGGGTCATGAAATACACCGAGGAGAATTATTCAAAGCCTATAAAGCTCGCAGATATGGCGGCTGTGGCAGGGGTATCAGAACAGCACCTTTGCAGACTTTTCAAGAAAAATTTCAGCATAAGACCAATGGAATATTTAAACACAGTGCGCATAAGCCACGCAAAGGAGCTTCTTACCTACTCCTCAAAGACAGTTGCGGAGATAGCTTCGGAAACAGGCTTCAGCGACAGCTCGTATTTTTATGTTGTATTCAAAAAGCATGAGAACATCTCTCCGGCGGAATACAGGAAGATAAAGGCATAAGGTGGCAATAAATATGGAACAAAAATATATCTATTCCTTTTCTCAGATAGAGGATAAGGTCAAAGCTTTGCATGAAACCAATACTGAGGCTGCAGCAGCCGTTGCCCTTTCATGGCTGGGTCTGAGCCGTGATGAGCTTAAAACACTCAGGGTATCAGACTACAACAGCACAATGCGAATGCTCCACTCTGCAGACAGAGTGGTGTACGTCCGTGAAGATCTTATAGCAGACATGCTTAAAGCTATATGCGAGGAGGCTCCTGAATACAGCATGGGCTTTTTCATCACAGACGTGAACTCTGCATACGAAGCCGCAGAAAAGCAGGAGCTTTCCCCTATCAGCGTGCTTAAAATGAGATACTTCTACGAAAAGCACAGTGCAAAGCTTTCAGGAGAGCCTGAGGACAGAGTATTTCTCAAAGAGATACTGCGCTCAGTTGGCGAAAGCGAAGCTGATATGGAAAAGCAATTCGCCGAATACGAAAAGGACGCACCTGAAAAAATATAGGGCATTAAATAAATTAGATACTGTAAAATCACATCATAAAAACGGGCGAACGCTGTTCGCCCCTACGATTTGCGTAAATACGCTGTTTATATGTAGGGGCGACCTGAGGTCGCCCGTTGATTTTTTATACACCAACAAAAAAGAGCAAAACCGAAGTTCTGCTCTTTTGTAAACTATTCTGTTAGTCCTATCAGATCGAAATTAGATAGAAGAATGGCTCTTTACATAGTCAACAACAGCGTCAACAGTTGTGTAAGCAAGACCTACGCAAGTGTCAGCACAGCCGTAGTAAATAGCAATTCTGCCTGTCTCAGCGTCGCAAAGTGTTGCGCATGGGAATGTTACGTTCTGAACATCGCCTACGCACTCATAGATCTCTCTTGGGTTGATGAGATACTCGCCGCATCTGTACTTAACTTTCCATGGCTGCTCCTTGTCAAGGATGCAAGCTGAGAAGCTGTATACAAAGCCGTTGCAAGACTCAAGAACACCGTGATAGAAGCAGAGCCAGCCCTCGTCTGTCTCTATTGGAATAGGACCTGCACCGATCTTCTTGGACTCCCAGCCCTTGAGAGGTCCCATAACGTGTCTGTGCTCGCCCCAGTACTTCATGTCAGGTGACTGTGAAATGTACATATCACCGAATGGTGTGTGACCTGAGTCAGAAGGTCTTGAGAACATTACATACTTGCCGTCGATCTTTCTTGGGAAGAGTACGCCGTTTCTGTTGAATGGGAGGAATGCGTTCTCGCACTGATAGAATGTCTTGAAATCATATGTATAGCCTACGCCGATAGTTGGCTTCCAGCCGTATGCATTACACCATGTTACCCAATATCTGTCTTCGATGAAGCATACTCTTGGGTCATAGCCGTAGCCCCACTGATTTACTTCTTCTGTAGACTTTTCAGCCTGCTCGAACATAATTCTTGTTGGGTTGATGTTCCAATGAATACCGTCCTCAGAGAAACCAGCATGGAGAGCCATGTTTCTTTCCTTATCGTCAACACGGAATACGCCTGCGAACTTGCCCTCGAAAGGAACTACCGCACTGTTGAAGATAGAGTTTGATGTAGGAAGAAGATTTCTAGGAATGATAGGGTTTCTGTTATCTCTCCAGATCACTTCATTGCAGTCAGCCGGCTTATCCTGCCAAGGCATATTTGGGATAGCCTGTCCGTTGATTACTTTAACGCTCATGTTAAAATCCACCTTTCATAATATAAAAAATACTGAGGCTGACCGTCAGGTCATGCCCTTGTTTTTATTCCTCCCTCGAATAGAAATGCGAAACTTTTCCCGCTTATTCAAGGCGATATCATTCGGCTTACCTTATCGGTAAAATGCCGCTGTTATTATTAAAACACACTTTCAGAAAAATTTCAAGCCCCTATTTTTGCTGAAAACGTTTAAAATTTATATGTAAACGTATTCTTCTTAAATTTAACATTTTATTAACAGTTTGCTTGGTTTCATATTTTTGCATCGCACTAAAAAACTGCGGTTTTCTGTATCTGCAGGCTCAGTTAGTTCTAGCAAAACAAAAAAACGGATCATCAGCAAGCGTTTTGAATGTAAATTATAAAAGTTGCCCATAATGGTCATATTAGCATAAGCATATTCGTGCAAGTTTCTGATTTTTTGCAAGAATAGAAAAAGCACTTGCAAAATCAGTGAAAAGGGTATACAATATAAGTAAGGATATCAGATACGTTCGGCAGAGTGCGGCGAAAGTCGGGATTTGCCGAATTGTTCTGTATAGTAGTGTACTATAATTTATAATTTACAAGTGGAGGACATTGATATGAAACTAACAGAAATGTCTGCAGAGGAACTGGCATCATTCAAAGCAGAAGTCCAGAAAAAATATGACGATTTCAAGGCTCAGGGATTGTCGCTGAACATGGCAAGAGGAAAGCCGTCTGCTGAGCAGCTCGACCTGACAGAGGGTCTGCTCACAGCAGTAAAGAGCAGCGAGGATTGTTTTGCTGAGGACGGCACAGATTGCAGAAACTACGGTGGTCTTGACGGTCTGCCTGAGGCTAAGGCACTTTTTGCTCCTATGCTCGGCGTAACACCTGATGAGCTTATCATTTGCGGAAACTCAAGCCTTAACATCATGTATGACACTATCGCAAAGTTCATGCTTTTCGGCACAGGCGACGGTGAAAAGCCTTGGAAGGATACAAAAGTCAAGTGGCTCTGCCCTGTTCCTGGATATGACAGACATTTTCTTATAACAGAAAAAATGGGCTTTGAGCTTGTAAACATTCCAATGGACAAAAACGGTCCTGACATGGATATGGTAGAAAAGCTCGTTGCTGAGGACGATACTATCAAGGGTATATGGTGTGTGCCAATGTATGCTAACCCTACAGGCACAACATACTCTGACGAGGTAGTAAAGCGTCTTGCAGCCATGACAACAAAGGCTAAGGATTTCAAGATATTCTGGGATAACGCATATTGTATCCACCACCTTTCTGATACACCTGACACACTGCTCAACATTCTTGACGAGTGTGAAAAGGCAGGCAACCCTGACAGAGTTTATATGCTCGCCTCTACATCAAAGGTAACATTCCCTGGCGCAGGCGTTGCAATGATAGCGTCATCTGAAAAGAACATCAAGTACCTCAAATCCATGATGACAGTTCAGACTATCGGTTATGACAAGATAAATCAGCTCCGCCATGTTAAGTTCTTCGGCACATATGAAAACCTTATGGAGCATATGAAGAAGCACAGGGCTATAATCGAGCCTAAGTTCAAGATAGTTCTTGACACTCTCGAAAAGGAGATAGCACCTCTGGGAATCGGAAGCTGGGAGAAGCCAAACGGCGGTTACTTTATAAGCTTCAACGCTCTTAACGGCTGTGCAAAGAGAATTTGTCAGCTTTGCAAAGAGGCAGGCGTAGTCCTCACAGGTGCAGGTGCAACATACCCTTACGGAAAGGACCCTGACGATTCAAACATCAGAATTGCTCCTACATTCCCGCCTGAGAACGAGCTTAAAGTTGCAGCCGACGTGTTCGCTACAGCAGTTAAGCTTGCAAGTGCAGAAAAGCTTCTTGCAGAATAATTCAACTAAGTCAAGATAACAATACTCTCTATATAAAAAAGCGATGACCTTGCAAAAGGCACATCGCTTTTTTTGTTTGCCTATAAAGCAAAAGCGGTATCGACCTCCTAAAAGGTCATACCGCCCGCTATGGTAAGGAAATTAAAATGGGAATAAAGCTTATTCTTTTACAGCTCCAGAAACAAGTCCGCTGTAAATGTACTTTTGCAGTAAGAGGAATATAATAAGAGTCGGAATGATACAAATTACGATTCCCGCAAAAACTACCTCCCACTGTACAGAAGTGGCGTTCATAAGATTGTAAAGCACAGTTGAGATAACAACGTGGTCATCATCAGGCATATAAAGCTTTGGAGTGTAGAAATCGTTGTAGATACCAACGAACTTGATGATAAGCACTGTTGCTATTGCAGGCTTAAGGTTAGGGAGAATTATGCTGAAATAAACCCTTGGATAAGAAGCGCCGTCCATAATAGCACTTTCGTCCAGGGAATATGATATCTGCCCCAAAAACTGAATGAAAATATAGATAGAAATAATATCAGTACCGATATTCAAAATGATAGGTGCAAGCATAGATCTGTAAAGACCAAGCTTGTAAACTATCTGGAATACCGTTACCTGCATTGTGATATTAGGCAGAAGCGTTGCAATAAGGAACGCTGTCTTTACTGTTCTTGAAAAATAGGTGTTGAAGCGCTGAACGACATAAGCCGTCATCGTACCTGTTATTATCGAACCAACGCAGGATACAACAATGATTATAGCCGTGTTTTTGAATGCAAGAAGAATGTTCTGTGTAAAAAACGCTGTCTTGAAGTTCTCCCACTGAGGCACTTCCGGAAGAGTGAACACCGTGGTGTTTGAAAGCTCTTTGTAAGTTTTCAGCGAGCCTATGAGCACAACAAGTATCGGTACTATTACTATAAGACAGCAGAGTATAAGAAAAGCATACTTGAAAATGTTCAGTACCCTTGAGCCGATATAAAGCGGCTTTGAATCTTTGTTTTCATTCTGTGCCATTATTTCACAGCCCCCTTTCTGCTCCTTTTGTTCTCCTTAGGGGTCTTGTCGTCCTCACGGAAGAAGTATTTTTGTATAAACGTTACGATTATCGTTATGATAAGCAGCACGATACCCATTGCCGAAGCAAGACCCACCTTTTTCAGCGAGAACGCCGTGTTGATAGTCTTGATAACGAATGTGGTAGTGCCCATCATGCCCTTTGTTGTGATATATGGTATCTCGAATACTGAGATAGCACCCTTTACAGCAAGGATAAGCTGCAATGAGATGATAGGCTTTATGCTTGGAAATACGATATATCTGAAATTCTGCCATGGGTTAGCACCGTCAAGGTCAGCCGCCTCGTAAAGGTCAGGGCTAATAGACTGGATAGCACCGATATACATGATGATATCAAAGCCTATGTATTTCCATATGGAAATGAACACCAAGCAGCAGTTTGCAAGAAACGGCCTGTCAACATCGAACCACAGTATCGGGTCAAGGCCCAGTGTGGTAAGGATAGTGTTGAGCGTTCCGTCAGGGGTAAGACCCTTTTGACCTTTGAGGAAAAATCTTTGGAATATGATAGATACCGCAACGCCGTTCATAAGATAAGGGAAGAAAAGTATTCCCTTGAAAAGTCCCTTTGCTCTTATCTTTGAGCAGAGGATAGACGCCAGCAGCAAAGCCAGTGCCTGCTGAATGAATGAACCAACAAGATAATAAAGGCTGTTCTTGAAAGTTTCAAGATAGTCCTTGTCGGTGAATATCGTTACATAATTTGAAAAGCCTGCATATGTAGGGTTAGTGCCGTATGGGTCTCTGTTCTGAAAACTGAATATGACCATATCCAGAGCAGGGATAAAGGTAAACGTTACAAGCAGGATTATCGGCAGTGCAAGAAACAGTATAGAAGTATAGAACTTTTTACCCGCATAAGTCTTTGACCACTGTGCAATGCCTTTTCTATTGCCGTTTTGCATTTGAGGTCCTCCTGAACACAATTATCAGGCACAGGAACAATGCCTGTACCTGATAAGGGATTTATCTTAAGTCTTAGCCGAGAACTTTATCTCTTGCAGCAGCCCACTTCTTGTTTACATCAGCGATGATCTCGTTGAAACCGTCGTCGCCCTTGCCTGCGAATGCTGCCTCAGCAAGCTTGATCTTGAAGTTGTCCTCGTCGCCCTGCCATACGCCAACGCCTGACTCCTTGTCGATCTCGTCGAACTTACCAACGAGGTCATCCGGAGCAACAGCCTTTTCAAAGAATACAGCGTCCTTGAAGCCAGACAGCATGCTTGGAAGCTCCTTGTTCTGAACTGTTGAGATCATACCCTCCTGCTCAGAGAAACCTGAATCAGAGATGAACCACTCAACATATGCCTTTGCAAGATCCTGATTCTTGGAGTTTGCACTTACGCCGAGAGTATAGTCAGGACCTTCCTCTGCGTATACCTTTCCGTCAGCCGCTGTGACAGGAACAGGCATATAACCGATATCGTCAGGGTTCTCAGCCTGTTCCATGAACTGTGAAACTGCCCATGAACCCATTACCATTGTAGCGATCTTGCCCTCACCGAACCATACCTTTGATGATTCCCACTCTGTGTTAGCGTGGTCTTCTTCAAGAAGGTCAGGCTTTGAGAACAGATCATACATCAGCTTGTATACTTCATAATAGCCGTTGCCCTCTACAAAGAGGTCGCTCTTATCCTGAAGAAGCTTGTTTTCAGCTTCAGCACCGCCTGCTGCTGAAAGAACAAGGTTCTGCCACTGAGTAATAGTCCAGCTTGCGTCCTTGAAGTTTGTGTAGTAAGGGATAGCGTCTGTGTTATCCTTGATGAGCTGAAGATCTGCAAGGAACTCGTCAGGAGTCTTAGGAGTTTCTGTTATACCAGCCTGCTCCCATATCTTCTTGTTGTAAAGAACACCTGTAGCTGTTCCGCCTACTGCAAGTCCGTAAACATTGCCGTCAGCCGTCATCTTCTTGTCTGACCAGCGATATGTGTCCTTGAACTCGTCATAAGTTCCGAGAGATACGAAATATGTAGGAAGTTCCTCAAGCTTAAGGCTTGAAGGGATACAAAGAACATCGCCGTAATCATCTGTACCCATTCTTGTTGCTACATCTGTATCGTAGTCCTTGTATGCAGTGTATTCAACTGTGCAGTTGTAAGCTTCCTCAAACTTGTCTGTGAGAGCGTCGAGCTTGCCGTCCTCTTTTCTGTCAGTTCTGTTCGTAAGAACTTCCAGTTTTGCACCCTTTGCGTCGAATGAGTCTTTGATATCAGCCTGCGATACTTCAGGTGTAACAGCCTTGCTGCTTGAATCTGTAGAGCTTCCGCAGCCTGTGAACGCACTCATTGTTCCCATTGACAAAACCAGTGCCATTGCACCGGCACATATCTTCTTTGCTTTCATACTTGATAACCTCCGAATTAGCTTAATTTTATTAAGTAAATTAATTTGTCTTCAATGACAATATTAAGTATACAGCCTAAATAAAATTAAGTCAATATCTTTTTAGAAATTAATATCTTTTTAATCTCAATTTTGTAAACAAACATAAACTTTAAGACCTGAATTTTAGCAATATGCACAAAAAAGTGGCGACAGTCTTAACAAAGACTGTCGCCAAGATCAGACAACCGACACAACCAACGGGGTCATGTCGCAAACAATAGAAAATCATAGATTAGAAAGGTGCACTTAATAAGTACAGGTATATTATAACTTAAAATTACCTATTTGTCAATAGCAAAATAAAAAAAGATCAGCAACCGCCATGCTGATCCTTTTGTTATATTCGCTAATAAACACCTATATTCTCTTTACAGAGTCCTTTATAACGAGGTCGCCCTCGATAGTTCTTATCCTCGGCTTGCCGTCAGGTTCTTCCATTCTATCCATAAGCGTCATTACCGCAAGGTCTGCCATATAATCTGCGTCAACGTTTATAGTCGTGATAGTCGGGTCTGAAACTTCGGAGATCAAATAGTTATCATATCCCACAATGGAAATATCCTCAGGCACGTTATATCCCATGCCACGGAGCTGTCTTATTGCACGGTAAGCCACCTCGTCGCAGTTGCACACGAAAGCCGTTGGCATATCGTCCTCAGGGAAAGTCATAGTGATAAAATCACGCTTGTAACGATCGTCGATACGCCACTTTTCGTTGACCTCATAGCCATGCTCTATCATAGCCTTTACATAGCCCATATATCTGTCAAAAATACTCGTTGTGGCAAATTTACTTCCTATGTATCCTATCTTCTTGTGACCCATTTTTATAAGATATGAAGTAAGCTTGTAGCCTCCGCTGTAGCCATTTGTCACAACAGCGTCCAAGTCTAAGGACGGCACATAATAATCAAGCAGTACAAGATCTTTCACATTGTCATTAAGAAGCTTTGCATAATTCTTTGAAAGCTGTCCCAGTGAAATAAGTGCTGAAACCTGCTTGTCCTCGATACAATGCGGGAGCATGAGCCTGTCCTCGTCCTCCTGATCTAAATTTTCCATTATGCAGAACATATTCTCTTTTTTGAGCCTTGTTACAAGAGCGTTATACAATGCCCAATAAAATGAACCGTTAGGATTGATGAATTTTGATGGGATAAGCACACCGATAGTATTTCCTCCCCTGTTCTGAGTGCTTTTCACGCCCACATAACCCATTTCGTCAGCGACCTGCTTTATCTTCTCTCTGAGAGCATCGCTAACTCCGCTTTTTCCTGCAAGGGCTTTTGACACAGTGACATTACTTGTGTCACAGGCTTTGGCTATATCTATAAGTGTAACTGCTTTCTTCAAAATTCTCACCGCTTTTTCTTCTTAATGAACTCCTTAAAATAAACTCTGATAACATTCTCATTCAATTATATCATTTTATGACATAAAGTCAATAGAATATTGCAAAATCTCACATTTACACAAAAACGCAGACCAAAATCAGTTGATAATGCTCTCAACAGGAGCGTTATCCCTCTCTCTTTGCAGTCTTTTTCGCTCAATGAGTTTTCTTATTATAGTGCAGATGAGCAGAGTCGCTGATATGACAGCAACACCTATTATAGGATAAAATCTCCACATATATTCCTTATCCATATTCTGCAAAGACTGATCTACAGCCGAATTGCTCAGCTTGTCCTGTATTCTTTTTATAAGATATCCGCCCGCTTTAAGAAACGATATCATGCCCCCAAGGCTAAGTATAAAGGAAACGATATATTTTTTGAAAAACGCAAACAATATTCCTGCAAACATGACAACAACGCCTGCCGCCATTGCCCACAACACCCACTTTGGCGGAACGGGCTCTATATACTTGCCCATGATGCCCACGATGGTTACACCTCCGTAGAAAAATCCCGAATACGCAAACGGCACTATCATAAGAAGCTTCAAAATAAGATAATAAACAGGCTCACCGTTCGGTTTTGTGCGTTTCGCCTTTTTCATCATCTTTTTCGCCGAGCGGCTCTGCCTTTCTCTGGCTTCCTCACGCTCTCTCTGTTCTTCAAGCTCCTCTTCTTTTCTGAGCCTGTCCTGCTTTTCTTTCTGTGCTTTAAGTCTGTCTTTTTTTGACATAATGTACCTCTTTTATGTATTAAAATATTATCGTATCATAGTGTTCTCATCAGATATTTTATTATATCATAGTATGCCACGAAATTCAACACATACAAATGAAATTTTCTTCCTTTGCACTGTTAAGAAGGCAGAATAAAATTGAAAAAGGCTTTCCAAGACAAATAATACTTATGCCGACGGCTGAATTAAATTTCTCAGCAGGTCAACAATAAAAGCGAAAAGAAAAACAGAAAGGAACGTGAAAAAATGTCGTCATTTTTCAAAAAAACAGCCTGCGTCACAGGGATAATACTGCTGGGGCTGTTTGGTCTTATAGGATTTTATTCCACAACGCTCCCCGATTTCTACCTTGTTTCAAAGGGCAGCGAGCTTAGCGTGAACTCCTTTTTCACCATATCCTCAAAGCCCTGCGAAAGCAAGGTGACAGTGGCGGTGTCAGGCGGTTCGTCAGGAGCATCACGATACACCAAAAATATGCTCATGCTTTTTGGTGCAGTGCCAGTCAAGGAGGTTGAATCAAAGACAATGGAAAGACCAATGCTTTATCCCTGTGGACAGCCATTCGGCATAAAGCTTCTCACAGAGGGAGTAATGGTAGTCGATCTGCAAAAGGTGGATTCTTCAAGCCCTGCCAAAGATTGCGGTATCAGAGAGGGCGATGTTATAGTATCTATCGACGGAGAAAAAGTCAAAAGCAACGCAGACGTTGCAAAGATAATAAGAAGCTCAAACGGTGAAGCCTGCTCAGTGCGCATAAAGCGTGGAAGCAACGACCTGACCTTCAAGCTTTGCCCACGCCTTGAGAGCGGAAGCTACAAAGCGGGAATGTGGGTGCGTGACTCCTCCGCAGGCATAGGCACTCTCACATTCTATGACCCTGAAAACGGAACTTTCGGAGGCCTTGGTCACCCCGTATGTGACGCAGACACAAAAGAACCCCTCCCCCTCTCCGCAGGCACAGTTGGCGAAATAAACCTCACAGGCTTCAACAAGTCACGCTCAGGCTGTCCGGGACAGCTTTTAGGCGAGTTTGCAAACTCCGCCTCCACAGGTGATATCCTGAAAAACTGCGAAAGCGGCGTGTTCGGCACACTGAATGCAAATCCTTGTCCAAATGCAAAAGAGTTTCCTCTCGGCTTCCGTCAGGAAATACACCCCGGCAAAGCCAAAATACTCTCCTCTATTGACAATGACGGGCCAAAAGAATATGAGATATCTATCGAGCAGATAAATCTCTCAGATTCTGCCGAGCATGACCTTGTTATCAAAGTAACTGACAAGACGCTTCTTGAAAAAACAGGGGGCATTTTGCAGGGCATGAGCGGCTCGCCTATCATTCAGGACGGAAGACTCGTGGGCGCAGTGACCCATGTTTTTATCGAGGACACCGCCAAAGGCTACGGTATCTTCGCTGACGAAATGTATTCAAAGACCTCAGAGCTTGCCGAAAGCACCATAGAAAACGCAGGTTAGCGACCTTTGCCGATCGCTGTCGATTTATGAAAAGGCTTTGCATAGAGAAAAATATCATCTGCAGTCGAACAATGCTTAATTATCTTGTTTTGGCATATTCACGCACTGATATTTGTACACTTTGCATTAATAAGTCGATAATTTGTTGACGATTTTTCTAAAAAACTATTGCATTTAACAAATAAATGTGTTATCATTTATCTTGTGAAAGGGAGTTAAAACAAACGCTCTCAAACAAAAATGACAGATTATACGACGGAGGAAATGACAATGACAAACAAGATCAAAATTCTTATTGGCGACGATTCGGCACAGTACGGGGTAGCATGTGCTTCCTCACTGAGAGCAATGGGCTTTTTCGTGATAACACGTCCCAAGGACGGACTTACTATCTATGACGCTATCAAAAACGAACAGCCGGACGTTGTTATCGCAGACGCAGTGATGCCGAGCCTTGACGCAATCGAGCTTATCAGAAAGATACAGAACTCGTCCTATCAGAAACCGCTTTTTATAATCACAAGCGCCTATGAGAACTCATTTATAGAAACACAGGTCATGAACGCAGGAGCATCATATTTCATGCTCAAACCATTCGACATAAAGATACTTGGCGAGAGGATAAAGTCCATGCTGGATATCGACACCGATATATCCTCCGACTCAAGCTATACGAAAAACAAGCAGAGCATAAACCTTGAGATAATCGTCACAGACATAATCCATCAGATAGGCGTCCCTGCCCACATCAAGGGCTATCACTATCTCAGGGAAGCTATCATACAGTCCGTGAACGACAAGGAAATGCTTGAAAGCGTTACAAAGCTATTATATCCTGCAGTGGCAAAAAAATTCGCAACTACGCCCTCCAGAGTGGAAAGAGCCATACGCCATGCCATTGAGATAGCATGGGACAGAGGAGATATCGACACCCTCAACAGCTTCTTCGGCTACACAATAAACACAGGCAAGGGCAAGCCCACAAACAGCGAATTTATCGCACTTATCGCAGACAAAATAAGCCTTAAATTCAAGACCACCTTGGCGGTCTAGGGGTCATAAGTCATATATGCAAAAAGAGCAGAACGCATTTTCACGTTCTGCTCTTTTGTTACTTGTTGATAAATGTAGGGGCGAACAGTGTTCCTCCGTCTTTGTTCGCCTGCTAAATTTGCAATAAGACAAACTTTTTCGCTTTGGGTGTGACGTTGCATTTCCGAACACAGGCGACCTCAGGTCGCCCCTACACACAAAATACAAAAAAAGAGGGCGAAAATGATCCGCCCTCTGCATTTTCATATTATCACAGCTTTATCTCTTCGCTGTTCTTTTCGTCCTTGCTGTTGTCATGCTCTATCCTGTCACGGTGAGTTTCAAGAGGAGCTGAATCCTTTACGCCCTCAGTGGCTTCTGGTATAAAGCAGGTCTTTACCGTCATAAAGAATATTCTAAGATCAAGCATAAGCGACTGATGCTCTATGTACATAAGGTCAAGCTTCAGCTTGTCATAAGGCGTAGTGTTATACTTTCCCATTACCTGCGCATAGCCCGTAAGTCCAGCCTTGACTTTCAGCCTGTATTTGAACTCAGGCATTGTTTTTTCATACTTCTGCGCGATCTCAGGTCTCTCAGGTCTAGGCCCTACAAACGACATATCGCCCTTTAGTATGTTTATAAGCTGCGGAAGCTCGTCTATCCTTACTTTTCTTATAAACTTTCCTATAGGAGTGATACGGCTGTCATTTTTCTTTGCAAGGGTCGCACCGCTTTTCTTTTCAGCGTCAACTATCATGCTTCTGAACTTGTATACCTTGAACACCCTGCCCCCTGTTGTGAGCCTTTTCTGAGAATAAAGCACAGGACCGCCATCATAAGCCTTTATTGCAATAGCTGTCACTAGCATAAACGGTGACGCCACCACCAATGCGGCAGCCGACAGCACAATGTCAAGTATCCTCTTTACCGCACGCTGTTCCCAGCGCAAGCCGTCATTTCTCGCCAGCAAAAGGGGCGTATCGAAAAGGTGGAAATCCTCCGCACCCCTTACGATAATATCTGACAGCTTAGGGTTTATATAAGTCCTGATAGAATTTTCAAAAGTAAATTTCAAAAGCTTGTTTCTCAGGTCATTTGGGATATCTGAGATTATAACAGCCTCGTGTTTTAATATCTCACGCTCGATATCCTCAAGGCTCTCCTCACAGCTTATAGAAGCGCATATCCTGTATTTGTCATTTCTCACGCTCATTTTTGAAACAAGGTACTTAGCGTTCTTGTTTCCATAAACGATTATCATTCGCCGTGGAGGGTATACCGCCTGATATATCCAAGTGAAAACATAGCTCCACGCAAAGGCTATGACCACCTGAATTACCGTCATAACAAGTATGGGCGCTATGTTGAGCCTGCCTCGTCCGATAAGAGAAACGAGTATAAATTCTATAAAATTCGCACCCAGCACACCCAGCACCTGCGAGCCAAAAAGCCCCGTGAATTTATCATATCCAAGACGGAAGCCGTTAAAGGTCTTTGCCATGGATATATAGAGCACCGCATAGATAGCCACCATAAGAATGTTACCATTATGCCAGAACGGGTCACGCATCGCCTTGTTGTAAAAGTTGTTCCAAACCGTGTCGAAGCACTTCATAAAGGCACAGATTATAACAAGTGCGCTGAGATAGTTAAGTATCTTTTTGAACTGATCTCTGTTATTCAACAAAAAACCGCCTTTCTCTGCTGTTTTTGTTATCTGCTCAATGAGTAAAGTATAGCATACTTTTCGCCAATAATCAAGCATTACACACAATTTTCACCGTCTGCCACCTTTTTCAGCCTGATTTTTCAAGATAATACCTGTATCTCCGTTCGATATAGCTTTAAACTATGACAGACCATAAAATAAAAATTATTGATTTACTAGGAATTTTGTGTTATAATATACTTTGCAGAAAAATAAAAAATATATTTTTATATAGATAACAGGAAAGAGGAAAATAAATGAAGACCTGCGAGCTTTTCAAGAAAAAGACAACATTATCCTTTGAGGTGTTCCCACCAAAGAGTTCAACGCCTGTTGAGAGCATATACAGCACCATATCACAGCTCCAGCCACTTAATCCTGATTTTATCAGCGTAACATACGGAGCAGGCGGAAGCACGAACAATGCAACTATCGACATATGCTCGGCTATAAAAAATCACCACAAGATAGAGTCGGTGGCACATCTTCCATGCCTTTATCAGACAAAGGAACGAGTATTAGAGCAGCTTGAAGAGATGAAATCTGCGAACATCGAGAACATACTTGCTTTGAGAGGTGACAGAAACCCTGATTTTGAGCCGGCAGGTGATTTTTACTACGCTTCCGACCTTGTATCTTTCATAAAAGAACACAGCGACATGAACGTGATAGGCGCATGCTATCCTGAATGTCACCCGGAGTGCGACAGCATAGTAGATGATATAAAGCACCTGAAGGATAAAGTAGACGCAGGCTGTTCACAGCTTATCACCCAGCTTTTCTTTGACAACAGCACATTTTACGATTTCAGAGAAAAAACAGCCATAGCAGGGATAAACGTGCCTATTGAAGCAGGAATAATGCCTGTGACCAACAAAAAGCAGATACTTAGAATGACAACTCTTTGTCATGCGACCCTGCCGAAGAAGTTTCTAAAGATAATGGACAAATACGAGAACGACCCAATAGCAATGAGAGATGCAGGCATAGCCTATGCAGTATCGCAGATAGTAGATCTCATCGCCAATGATGTAGACGGAATACACCTTTACACCATGAACAATCCATATATAGCAGAGAAAATATGTGAAGCGGTGAAGTCGCTTTTCTGATCTACACAAACGCAAGCAGGCGGAGAATTGATCTCCGCCTGCTTTTTTGTTTTCCGCACAGACCAACTGTAGGGGCGAACAGTGTTCGCCCGTTTCATTTTTTCACGATCCTACTGATTATTACATTGTATAAACACTGCACCCAAATGTAGGGGATAGTTTATTGTGCCGCAAAATCACTTCGCTCTTTGGTTTTTTCACTCGTATAAGAAAACACAAAGCGGGTCAGAGCTTTACACTCCGACACCGCTTTATTATAGCTTATTATTCATATCTCAAAGCGTCGATAGGATTGAGCTTCGCCGCCTTTATGGACGGAATAAGTCCAAATACTATTCCAACTACCATTGAAAATACCACCGACACTACTATTGACGCCGAGGATATCGCCACAGGCACTTCCGCTACCTTCGCTATTACCTGCGAAAGCCCTATGCCCGTCAGCACACCGATTATTCCGCCTATGCTCGTAAGCACTGCCGCTTCTGTCAAAAACTGTGCAAGAATTCTCTTTTTCCTTGCTCCCAGTGCTTTTTTCAGTCCTATCTCTCTCGTTCTCTCTGTTACCGACACGAGCATAATGTTCATTACGCCTATACCGCCTACCAGCAGAGAGATGCTTGCTATCCATATAAGCATCTTATTAGTCGATGAACTCAGATCCTGCAATGACTTCGCCTGCTCCAACAGGCTATCGCTCTTGTATTCCACAGAAGCGCTGGTTTCCTTACTTCCGCCCTTTACAGCCGAAACGTTCTCGTTAAGAATATCCGCCGACTTTTTGCCCGCATTCGTCATCGAGTCCGTGTCCACAGCCTTTACGATACAGTTTTCTGGTTCGTCATAGCGGAAAACTATCCCCCAATCGTTTGTGGGGATAAAGACAAGTCCGCTTGATGTCTGATTGTATGTGTAGTAGTCCTCCACTGAGCTTATAACAGGCTCAAAGTTTGAATTTTTCACAGCCACGCCTATTACAGTGAACGGCTCGCCACTTATATCTATTACCTTTCCCACAGGGCTTTCACCCTGGAAAAGACCCTCTGCAAGCGTCTTGTCTACCACTGCCACCTTGTCAAATTTGGTAAAGTTTCTCTCCGCAAAGCCCTTTCCCTCAACTATCTCGTATCCAACAGTATCAAAATAATCCTTGTCTACTCCATATATAGTTGACGAATCCATTTTGTTGTTAAGATAAAACAGATTGTCAGGATTGTTTCTTGTGCGGTAAAAAGTGCTTGACTCCACCTCTTTAAGCTCGTTGATACGTTTTTTAGTGTCCGGTGTGAACATTGCCACATTAGACGGTGGCGCTTCATAAGAAAAGTCGCAAACAGTGTCGCCATTTGAAAGCTGGATCTTCACAGTGTTGTTTCCTGCGCCGATAAGATTGTTCTTTATCTGCTCATTTGTACCCTTGATAGTGGAAACTATAGCAATGATAGCCGCAATACCGATAATGATACCAAGCATAGTAAGAAACGAGCGTATCTTATGTGAAAGTATTCCCTTAAATGAAAGTCTGATATTTTCTATCATATTATCCGCCCCCTTTTAATACTCAGGATAAAGGACTTTGTCGGTCTCCTTTGTCCTTACGCCCTCTTTGACGTCCTTGCCGTATGGGAAGCATATCTTATCTTTCATAGAAAGTCCGCCCTTGACCTCGATATTAGTGCCATACATTATCTTGCCTGTTTTTATGTAGCTTTTCACAAGTCTGCCGTCCTTGTCTGCTTTCATTATATAGTAGTTTCCGTTTTCCTGCCTTACATAATGTATAGGCAGATAAACGCTGTCACTGGTCGTGGTGTCATTCACAAATGAAACGCCTACCCAGTCGCCCACGTTGAAATCCGTGCTGTCGTTGAGCCTAGCTTCTATAGTGTAGGTGGAACTGTTAGGATTGTCACCCCAGTTGTTTGTCGAGTATGACGTAGGCTCGCTGCTTATCTTTGTTATCTCAGCGTCAATGCTCATTCCCGTGTTGTATGAGTTCACCATAACAGTGTTTCCCACAGCCGCTCTGTCAAGATTAAGCTCGCCCACACTAAAAGTAACGGAAACTCCGCCCTCGCCCTCGATTATTGCGAAAACGTCATCATCAGAGCTGTCACCACTGTAGTCCGTGCTGCTGTCTGTAATGTCCATATCGTCTTTGTCGTCACCATCGTCCGAATTATCGCCCTCTGCGGCAGCGTCGCCTACAGTGCCTATCTTTTTAACGACTCCGTCGATATTAGCCACTACCTTGCCGTCTGTCTTTTTCTTCAAAGCGTCATTGTAGTCAAGCTTTGCAGACTTAAGGTTAAGCTTTAAGCTCTTTATCTCGTCCTCTTTTTCTGAAATCATTTTCTTTATCTCTGCACGGCTGTACGTATAGTCCTCAGAGCCTGAATTTGTACCGTCCGTCTGTGACGGGTCAGCAGGAGTGACATCTATGCCGGCGTCATTATCATCATAATCACCGTTATCAGGTATATCCGCATCACCGCCATTGTCGATATCATCAGTATGATCGCTATCGTCAGCACTGTCATCACTGCGGTCTGAGCCTGCAGGCACAACGATAGAGAACTTGCCGAACTGCTCCACAGAAGTGTCAAGAGAAAGCGTACCGCTTTCCTTATCCTCAGTTATCCCCTGCGAAACTGTCCAGTCTGCAAGAGCCTTTTTGCCCATTGTTTCATGGTTGACTATCCACTTGTATATAAAGTTTGAGTTATCATCATAAACGCAAAGCTCCGCATAAGCCCCCGCTGTCTTTATCCTTTCAAGAAACGCTCTGGATACCTTTGTGTTCCTGTTGCAGTTTATAATGTAAGGATCTTCCTTTGTGCCTGCATTTTTCGTCTGGAAAACAGCCTTTACAACGTCCACAGTTTCCACAGGCTCAGGAGTTGGCTCAGGATCTGGAGTTGGCTCTGGGTCTGGTTCCGGCTCTGGGTCTGGTTCCGGCTCTGGATCGTCAGGCTCTTGCGGAGCGTCCTCAGAAGGCTTTAAAAGCTTGTATTTAGCAAGCTCCTTTTCAGCCATTTTGATGTTCTGCTCGCAGACCTTTACCTGATTTTCTTTCTGTGAAAGCTCCAGCTCCACCACCGTCATGTCATATTCAAGTATAGTGTCGCCCTTTTTCACAGTGTCGCCCTTTTTTACAAACACCTTTTTAACAAGCTTCTCGTTGTCAAGAGTAATTCTCTGAGCATTGGCAGAAACTATCTGCCCGTCCATGTTCGCTGAGCTGTCCCACTCGTAACTATCCGCAGTTTCCGCCATAAGGTCAACAGGAACTACCGACACAACAGTTTTCTTGTCCTGATTTTTCTTATATTTCATTGCTCCCGCATATCCGCCTCCGCCAAGGATAGCTATGCACAGGAGTGTTATTATTACCTTTTTCATTCCTGCTCACCTGCCTTTTCTCCATGAAGCTCGCCATCACGGATATACATTATCCTCTTTGCACATCTTGCAATGTCAGGCTCGTGTGTTATCATAACGATAGTAACACCGTCGTCATTAAGCTCCTTGAAAAGCTCCATTACCTGATCGCCCGACTTTGTGTCAAGAGCGCCTGTGGGTTCGTCTGCAAGAAGAAGCTTTGGATTGTTGACTATCGCCCTTGCAATAGCCACCCTCTGCTTCTGACCGCCTGAAAGCTGAGTAGGCTTGAACATCATTCTCTGTGCAAGCCCCACCTTTTCAAGAGCCGCCTTTGCTCTCTGACGTCTTTCTCTTTTGCCTACCCCCGCATAAAGCAGCGGAAGCTCCACATTTTCAAGTGCTGATTGTCTAGGGAGCAGATTAAAGTTCTGAAACACAAAACCTATCTTCTTGTTTCTTATCTCCGAAAGCTTCCTATCCTTTGCCTGCATAATGTCACAGCCGTCAAAAACAAAGCTACCCTTTGTCTGCTTGTCAAGACAGCCTATAATGTTCATAAGCGTAGACTTTCCCGAGCCTGACGGACCCATTATCGCCACATATTCCCCCTCTGAAACCTCAAGGGAAATATCCTTAAGCACAGGCACAGCTTCCTTGCCCTGCAAATAATCCTTGTAGATATTTTTCAGTTCAAATACCATTGCAAGCCCTCCTTATTCAGCGAAAGCTGCGTCAGCATCAGCAGCGTCGGCATTCTCACCGTCTGCATTTTCTGCATTTTCCTCTTCACCGTAAAGCTTGTTGAAGTATTCTTCTATCTCCTCGTCCGTCATGCTTGCGAGCATATCCTCGTCTATAGCCATGCCGTCCTCATCACTTCCGTCAAAAGCGATGTCCTCGTCACCGCCCTCGGTATCACCGTCACTGTTGTCGTCCGTGCCAAGGTCATTAGGTGGAACAGACACGTCAGCCTCATTTGTGGTAGCCGTCATGCCCTCCTCGATAGACTTGTCAGGATATGCGATATAATCACCCTTTTCAAGACCTGATTTTATCTCGCAGTCACCGTTATCCTCGTCCTTCTGACCTATCTCAACATATCTCTTTTCTATCTTTCCGTCCTTGTCCTTAGCCCAAACGTAGTTCTTCTTGCCATCCTTGCAGATAAAGTCGGAATAGAGCCATATGCCCGTCTTGTTTATAGAAGTGTCCTGTCCGTTGTCTATCTCAATAAGAACGTGCTGACCGAGCATAAGTCCGTCAAAGTTCTCAGGCTTAACATAGAAAGCATAGTTTGAAGACTGGCTCATCTCATCGCTTGAACCGAAGCTGTATATATCATCACCAGAATTTTTCTGCGGACTTGTGTCAACAGAAGTTATCTCGCCCTTCCAAGTGGAATCATCAAGCCTTGACTTTACGATAACAGAAGCTCCCTGCATGATATCTTTGCTGTTCTGCTCGTTGAATCTGCCCTTTATTCTGTAGTCGCCCTCTTCTGTTATCTGCATTATAACGTCGCCGCCGTCCTGCTGAAGCTTGTCCACCGTCTTGACGTTCTTTACAGTTCCGTCGATAGAAGCGGTGACGTATGCGTTCTTTGTGGAAGCCTCCAGCTTTTTGATCTCAACGTTTTTAGCCTTTATATCATATTCGTTCTTGGCATTGTCGCTCTGCAAAGAAAGGATCTGGGTCGTGTATGACACAGCAGCGTCCTGATCGGCGTTTTTCTTTTCCTTTTCAAGCTCAGCTATCTGGCTCTTGTTTGAAGCTATCTCGTTCTGGAGCCTCTCCACCTCGAGCTTAGCCTGCTCAAGCTGAAGATTTATAGCCTCAACGTCATATGTAAGAAGCTTGTCACCCTTTTTAACAGAGTCACCGTTCTTAACAAGTATCTCGGCCACCGTCTTTGAGCTGTCATACTTTACGTCCACAGACTCCTGTGCCTCAACAACGCCCAAGAACGAGCGATTAGAAAGCTTGAAGTCCGACGCAGTGTTAAGTGACGATACCTTCTGCACATATACCTTCTGTGAGCTTTTTGAGCCTCCCTTGCCGGTCTTTTTCCATACGAAAAAGCCTCCCACACATACTGTGCAGACGATAACAAGCACTATTATAACAGTGCATATCCTTTTTTTCGTGGTCATTGCAATACCTCCGTTTATGATTTTTTCCAAAACAGCATAAAAAAATCCGCCTGACAGCAGCCAGACGGATAATACAGCCCCACCTTTCCCATAAGGGTATAGCATGAGCGTATTATTCTTTGTTATCTTGCTGTCCTGTTGTCTTTTGTTCTTATCTGTTTTTATGTATACATTATACCATAAAAAGAATACAAGTCAATAAAAAAAGACGTTGTTTTAAGAAGCTCATAAGAATTTCCCTCATCTATAAAGACGTGCAATAACAAAAAAAGTTGCAAACAAAAAAAATTTCTCGTACTATCCCGCAGAGGCACCTGATGTTTTTAAACACTCTCGGTGCAAACAGCATTCACCAATACAGATTGTAACAAATCACCCCAACAAAAAAAGGGCAGCCCACGCCGCCCTAATATGTATTATTTTTTCTTAGCCATAAGCCCTATCATTATAAGCACTACCACCGCACCGCCGCCGATACAGCCGAAAAGCACCCAATCGGTCTCAGTGTTCTGGGTGGAGTTTTTCTGCGCCTTGATAACCTCCTGCTCCGCCATAGCCTCCGCCGCAGAGCTTTCCGTCACAATGGAGCTGTCCTCCGTCTGAGGGCTGTCCGCATACACCGCCCACGGTATTATCATCATAAGCGACATCACAGCCGCTCCAAGCCCCGACAAAAGCTTTCTTGTCCTCATATAAAAAGACCTCCTCCGATACGCCATTTATCAACAGCAAAGCTTTATCACAGAGCTGCTCAAAGTTTTCCTCATTCAATTATACACATTTTCCAATAAAATTACAAGCAGAATTTTGTACAAATCATACATTCGTTTACACAACAATATACACAACACCTCACGAATTACAAATAAATCGCTGTAAATTTTGATTTATCAGTTTATTAATTGTGTATTGTCACAAAAATATATAGCAAAATTCATCAAAAATAGCATTGAAAATCTTGTTCATATGTGATATAATAACGAATAGCAACATACTGTTCACACTTTACTTGTAAGGAGGTCTTTATTTTGGAAGAACGTATGCAAATTATACAGGCAGCAGGCAACAGCAAGATACAGATAGGCGTTATACCGGGTCACTATGCAACTAACCACTCGCATATCAATTATTATGTAGATATAACATCTCTTAAAACTGGTTATAAAATGGCAAAGGAAGCCGCAAAGGCATTGGCAGCCACCTATGTTTCAACACATATCGACACTATCATATGCCTTGAAGGCACAGAGATCATCGGTGCCTTTCTCGCTGAAAGCCTTGGCGAAAGCGGCATAAACAGCGGTGCAGACGTAAATGTAGTAACGCCTGAGCTAAACGCTGTAAATCAGATGATATTCAGAGATAACACTCAGAAGAAGATATGGGGCAAACAGGTGCTTCTGCTTATCGCTTCCGTTTCAACTGGAAAGAGCATAAACAGAGCAATGGACTGTCTGAAATACTATAACGGCAACCTTGTAGGAATAGCTTCCATATTCTCCGCTATCAAAGAGAACAACGGCACTGCTATCCACGCCCTTTTCACAGAAAAGGATCTGCCTGATTACATGACATATACATCATCAGAATGCCCAATGTGCAAATCAGGACAGAAGGTCGACGCTTTGGTAAACAGCTTCGGCTATTCAAAGATATAGCTTGTAACTTCATTCTCCATAAAAATAACGTTAAAGGGACGGAATTTGACTTCCGCCCCTTTTTCTTTTGCCAAAATGCGTAGGGACGACCTGATGTCGTCCACTTTGCTTATCACGCTTTTATGCCAATAAATTATCCAAACAAATGTGAAAATTTCTTTTTAAGCCCAGCCTTGTCAAAACCAAGACCAAGCACTATATAAAGTATCGAGCTTGCAAGCACCTGTATGCAGTAAGCAGGAGTCTGACCGAAAGCCGAAATTATTGCGCTCTTTGAGAAACCGCCTGCCATAAAAATTCCCTCATAAAGACTGTAGCATACCACGCATATAACAAGTGCAGGGATAATGCCGAGAAGATTTCTCACGCAGATTATCTTCTCTGTCTTTCTTGAAAAGCAAAGAGCAGTTATCGCCTTTATAACGATAGTTCCAGGGAGCCATACCACAAATCCCGAAAGTCCGTCTGCAAGACCTGCTCCGATAGCGCCTGCCGCCATTGCATAAGGTGTAGGAAGCATTGAAGCCGCAAGATAAATAAGTCCGTCACCTGCGTGTGTGTAGCCTGCACCCGTAGGAATGTGCAGCCATGCCGTAAGAACATATATCATTGCCGCAAAAAGACCTGTCACGCATATAAGCTGAATATGCTTTGTTGAATTTTTTACCTGAACTGTTGTACTCATTATTATCACTCCAATTTAATTTCTATCCTTATTTTATACCGCCAGACTATGATTTGCAAATGCCTCAGTTTCACACTTTTCCCACCTCAGATTGTATCTTTTGCACAATCCAAAAGTCCTATCCGAACATCACATTTGTGCATCAAAGCAATACCATATCCCACAATAATTTTACAATAACATGACAAAATCAATTATGCACAAAACCAAGCTGTCATATAGGCTTTCTTTTGTGCTATAGGTAGAAGATAAAAAGGCGTAAAAAAAGAGCGGTCATAGTCAAGACCACTCCACTTTGCAAAACATAAATCATCAAATTGTAGGGGACGGCGCCCCCGACGTCCCGATACTTCTTTTCCCATAAATGTTACCGAGAAATCACAAGCCCTAATACCTAGATAACGTAATCATCTATCCTTGCATTTTCCTGATTTACAAGGTCCTGCAAGGTAATGCCGTCAACAACACCATTTATAGCACCGTAAAGCTTTTTCCATACCGTCAGCGTTGCACAGCTGTCCTGACGTGGACAGGTATTTTCTTCCCCCTCCAGACAAGCCACAGGAGCAAGACTTCCCTCTGTGAGCCGAAGTATCATTCCCACAGTGTATTCCGCAGGCGTTTTTGCCAGCTTGTATCCGCCACCTGCACCACGAACGCTCTTTACAAAGCCCGCTCTTGCAAGAATGGATATTATCTGTTCAAGATACTTGTCGCTGATGTCTTGTCTTTCAGCGATCACTTTGATAGGCACATATCCGCTCTGCTCATGTAAAGCAAGGTCAAGCATAAGCCTCAGTGCATATCTTCCCTTTGTGGATATTTTCATCAGCGTCAGATCCTTTCATAAATCCTACAGAAAATCTATGATTAATTATATATCATATTTGTAAAAATGTCAAGCAAAAACCACCGCAAAGGGCGTATTTACAAAAAACTTCTTTTTACCCTCTTTATTTTTCTCAAAAAGTAGTGTATAATACAATTAAGTATACAAGTTCACAGCAAAGAAAATAAAGGGAGGTCAAAAGCTATGAAAAACAAGCTTAAAGTAAATATTTATAACCGTACATACAATCTGCTTTCCGAAGAGTCGCAGGAGTATACCAATAAACTTGCGTTGGTGATAAATGCAAAGATAAAAGGCATGATGAAAGCTATCCCGAGCCTTTCCGTTCAGGACGCCGCAGTGCTGACAGCACTTGATTGTCTTGACGAGCTTAGCAAGGCAAATCAGAATATCGAGAATATCCGCACCCAGATAAAGGACTATGTTGACGACGCAGGCAGAGCAAGAAGTCAAGCTGACGAAGCTCAGAAAGAAATAAGAGAGCTTCAGGCAAAAGTCCATGACCTTGAAGAACAGCTCGAAGCACGCACAGTTGTAAAAAGAGAGCCTGAGGACGAAGTTATAAACGCAAACGAGCTTCTTTCGCAGGAGATAAAGAACGCTATTGAAAGACCTGTCCACCCTAATCAGCCTAACAACGGCAATTTTGTCGGCACAGTGAATTACAGACCCGAGGGAGGAAGCCATTAATGGCTCACAAAGCTGAGATACTTGCCCCCTGCGGTTCTTTTGAAACTCTCGAAGCCGCCCTTAGAAGCGGCTGTGACGCAGTTTATCTCGGGGGAGAGAAATTTTCCGCCAGACAAAATGCCGCCAATTTCACAGATGAACAGCTAAAAGAAGCCGTAAGGCTCTGTCACCTGCGAGGTGTAAAGGTCTATCAGGCGATAAACACTGTTGTCTTTGACGAACAGCTCGAAGAGTGCAAAAAAGCCGTCAAGTTTGCCGCAGAAATTGGCGTTGACGGACTTATCACACAAGACCTGACCCTTGTGAAAATATGCCGTGAATGTTGCCCCGACCTTGAATATCACGCCTCCACCCAAATGACCATCCACAGCGAAAGCGGTGTGAAAATGGCTAAAAACCTCGGTTTTTCAAGAGCCGTCCTGTCAAGAGAGCTTCCCGAGCATACCATAAAAGACCTCACCGCCCTCGGCATCGAAACAGAGGTCTTTGTACACGGCGCACTTTGTATGTCCGTGTCAGGTCAGTGCTATATGAGCGCTCTTATAGGCTCACGAAGCGCAAACCGCGGCCTTTGCGCACAAGCGTGCAGACTTCCCGCGCAAGGAGATAAGATAACAAAGGGGCAGGAGCGTTACGCCCTCTCTCTGAAAGATATGTCCTATGTTGATAAGCTCCAAAGGCTCGAAAATGACGGAGTTTCCTCTCTTAAAATAGAGGGCAGAATGAAGCGCCCCGAATATGTTGCGGCGGCAGTGAACTGCTGTAAAAATTCTCTCGAAAACAAGCCTTATGACCTGAAAGCCCTTGAAGCGGTCTTTTCCCGCGGGGGCTTTACAGACGGCTATTACAATGGCAGATTAGGCAGAGAAATGTTCGGCACTAGGCAGAAAGAGGACGTTTCCGCCACCGCCAGAATTCTTCCCGAGCTTCATGAGCTTTACCGCAGATGTGAAAAGCGCACAAAAGCCTTTTTCACCATAAAGCTTCAGGAAAGTTCTCCGGCGGAGCTTTCTCTCCGTGACAGCGAGGGAAACACCGTGACCGTTTACGGCGATATACCACAAAAAGCCTTGAAAAAGGCCTGCGACAGCGACTATGTAAAAAAACAGCTCTCCAAGCTTGGGGACACCATATATGAGTTCGGAGGACTTGAAGCCGCCATAGGCAAAGACCTTGCCTATCCAGCTTCCGCACTTAATGACCTAAGACGGCAGGCGGTAGAAAAGCTTGACCAGAAGCGTATAGACTTTTTCACCCATACCGCCGATTTTACCGACAAAGCACTTGCCGATCTTCCTACCCTGCCAAAAGCCTATGAACACAAAAAGATCCGCATAATGCTCTCAAAACTTTCTCAGCTTGAGGGTGTTGACCTTGACAAAGCAGAGCTTGTGGGCGTGCCAATAGAGATAGCGTCAGAAGCGGTAAAGATCGTGTCAGACAAAAGCAAGCTTATGATAATAATGCCACGCTTCACATTCGACGAGAAAGCCCTATGTGAAAAGCTTTCAGCCGCAAAAGAAGCAGGCATAACAAAAATGCTCGCCATGAATATCGGTCACTGCCTTATTGCGAATGACCTTGGCTTTGAGCTTCACGCAGGCTATTCATTCAATCTCTGCAACTCACCCGCATTGGACGAGGTAAAAAAACTTGGTGCAAAAGACTGCACAGTGTCCTTTGAACTTAAAGCGTCGCAGATAGAAAAGTTAAAGAAGCCCATTGAGATAGGCTTTGTGGCATACGGCAGACTTCCCCTTATGCTCACTGCAAACTGTCCTATAAGAAACGATATAGGCTGTAAAAACTGCAAGGGCAAGCTTTTTGACCGCACAGGCAGAGAGTTTCCGGTGAGATGTCCAAAGGGCAGAAATTGCGCAGAGATACTAAATTCCGATATTTTGTACCTTGCAGACAAGCTGACGGATTTTGACAATGCCGACTATATGGAGCTTCACTTCTATGAGGAGAATGCCCACAGGATAAACGAAATAATAAAAGCCTACAGTGGCGAAAGGGGTGCAAAACCCGAAAACGCCACCAATGGCCTATACTACAGAGGAGTTTTATAAAATGAGATTACTTATAAAAAAGCTTAAGGAAAATGCAGTTATCCCTGCAAGACAAACAGAATTTAGCGCAGGCTATGACCTTTGTGCCTGCACAGACGCACCTGTTACCATAAAAGCAGGTCAGACCGAGAAAATACACACAGGCATATCAGCCGAGGTTCAGGGTGAGAAAAACTGCGTTCTTCTTATCTATGCAAGAAGCTCACTGGCATCAAAGTTCGGCATTGCCCCTGCAAACTGCGTTGGCGTTGTTGATTGGGACTACAGAGGCGAGATAATCTGCGCTCTCCACAACAGTTCAGACAAGGACTACACCATAAACAGCGGCGACAGGATCGCACAGCTTGTGATAACCCCTGTTTTCACTCCCGAAGTAGAGGAAGTAACAGAGCTTTCCGATACAGAGCGTGGCGCAGGCGGCTTTGGCTCAACAGGCAAATAAGAATGGTGAAAACTGCATATGAAAATTTACAACGTTAAAATAAAGACCATGGACAGCGACAGACGTGTTATTGAAAACGGCTGGGTGGAGATAACAGACGGCATTATTTCCGCTGTAGAAAGTGGCTCTCCCGAAGCTGTCACAGCCGAGGACATAGACGGCAACGGCAGAACAGTTTATCCTGGTTTTATCGACATTCACACACATCTTGGACTATCCACAAGCGGTGTAGGCATGGAGGGCGAGGATTTCAACGAGGAATCTGAACCATGCACAGCACATATCCGCATTGTTGACGGCATAAACCCGATCGACTATTCCTTTGAGCTTGCAAGAAAAGCAGGCGTAACATGCTGTCTTGTATCCCCAGGCTCTGCAAACCCAGTTGCAGGCAGTATTGCGGCAGTAAAAACCTATGGCAAGCGAATAGATAAAATGCTTGTAGGCACAGTTGGAATGAAATTCTCAATGGGTGAAAACCCTAAACTCACCTATTCTGACAAAGAGGACGCCCCCTACACCCGAATGGCAGTGGCAGGCATAATAAGAGAAGCACTTATAAAGGCGCAGAAATACGGTGAAGCGGTCGAGCGTGCAATGGGAAGCGAGGAGGATATGCCGGAGTTTGACATGAAGTCGGAGGCTCTGCTCCCTGTTCTCAGAGGCGAAGTCAAGGCGCATTTTCACTGTCACAGGGCGGACGATATTTTCACCGCCATAAGGATAGCGAAAGAATTTGAGCTTGACTATGTGCTTATACACTGCACTGACGGTCATATCATAGCTGACGAGCTTGCAGAAGAAGAAGCAAGCTGTGTGATAGGTCCTGTAATATGCGACAGGTGCAAGCCTGAAATGGCAAATCTTACCCCAGCAAACGCAGGCATACTTTCTTCTCACGGCATAAAGGTAGCTATCTGCACCGACCACGCAGAAGTGCCGATAGAATATCTGCCCTTGTCGGCGGCTATTGCAGTAAAAAACGGTCTTGACTATGAAAAAGGTCTTGAGGCTATCACCTGCACAGCGGCAGAGATAGCAGGCATATCCGACCGGGTAGGCTCTGTAAAGACAGGGCTTGACGCAGACCTCACCCTATTCAGCGGCGACCCACTTGATGTAATGGTATCACCTGACATGGTGATATGCGGTGGAAAAATAATTTGATATGATACCAATGCGGAACGGTTTTCGTTTCGCATTTTTTATTTGCGTTATCCGCAATTTGTCATTTTTAACCATGTAGGGGCTGGCGACCTCGACAGCCCGCACCTGTTTGCCTGCTCGATCCTGTGATAAACCCACAAATGGCGGTAGGGGCGAACAGCGTTCGCCCGCCTTTATTCGCCTACATGGTTTGTACAAATTCAACCCCCCGCAACTCCTCGAAACGGGACGTCGTATTTCTGCAAAGCAGAAATTGCGCTGCTCCCCTACAGGTATTCGGGCAAGTTTCTGCCGCCGCAAAATCGCTCCGCTCTTTGCGGATATACGTTTTGCTTTGGGATAGAATAGCGGTGCAGATTGTGTTACTCCGATATTTCTTTTGTCTGATATCTTATTTCTATATGCTTTTAATACTACAATCTGCACCTAGTCGGCTATCGCCGAATGAGGCTCTGCCTCATACTCCGCTAGGGGCTTTGCCCCTAGACCCCACAAGCCCTCCAGCGCCGAGCTTGAGCGTGCGCTTTATCTATCGCTTCGCTCGGTGCTTGGGGGCAGCTTTGCTCACTCCTCACTTACCTTCCTCCTCACTTGATCGTTTCTTTTACTTAAAATGCACAAAAATGCTTGAAAAATATCAAAAAATTTGCTATAATATTATTGATTTTATCCGTATGCTTCAACAGCACCGAAAGGGAGTGACTTTTTTGCCGAAATTTGAAAGCGGTATGGAAAATATGGCGGATATGTTCGTCTTTGAAACAGGCGACCTTCTGGAAAAGTTGGACGAGATCCTTATGCGCACCGAGCAGGAAGACTCTATCTCCTCCGACGATATCAACGAGATATTCCGTACCATGCACACTATTAAAGGCTCTGCCGCCATGATGAGTATGCACAATATGTCTACCCTTGCCCACTCAGTTGAGGATCTCTTCTACATTATCCGTGAAGACCCTACTGTGAAATATGACAAGCCTGCTCTCTATGAGCTTCTTTTCTCAGCCTCCGATAACCTTAAATCAGAGCTTGATTCACTCTATGACGACGCTCCGCTCACCGATTTTTCAGAGCTTGAAAATAAGATACACGCCTTTGCCGCCACCATGAAATGTCAGCCTGCCACAGACAGTTCCGATACTTCATCAGCCGATACCAACACCTATGAGGGGCTTTTCCCTGATGATGAAAAAGAGGGCGTTCTAACCTATAAGGTCACATATTCCGAAAGCTGTGCAATGCCTGATATGCGTGCATTGGTGCTTTTGCGTGCTTTAGGTAAAATGTGCGAGGTAATAAAAACTTTCCCTGAGGATCTTGACGCCGACAATGCAGGGGACGAGATATCAAAAAAGGGACTTTACATAAAGCTTATCACCGATGACCCGAATGGCGTTCTTGACCTTATGAAAAACGCCGTGAACGTTGACAAAGCTGAGCAGGTGAAAAAGCCTGAGCAACCTGCTAACGCAGCCAAAAAACCTCAGCCTGCCCAAAAGTCTGCTCCGGAAAAGTCAGCCCCAAAGCCTGCTCAGCCTGCAAATGCAGTTCCCAAAAAGCATGAGCAGTCCATGATATCCGTCAAGCTCGATAAGCTCAACAGACTTCTTGATCTTGTGGCTGAGATCGTTATAACCGAAGGTTCTGTTATCTCCTCTCCCGACCTGAAAAAAGCCGAGATAAACCTTGACCGCTTCAATAAATCCTCCCGTGAGCTGAAAAAGCTTACCGATGAGCTTCAGGACGTTGTAATGTCCATACGAATGGTACCTGTTTCCACAGCATTTCAGAAGATGAACCGTGTTGTCAGGGATATGAACCAAAAGCTCAAAAAGAACGTTACTCTTGTGTTTGAAGGGCAGGAAACGGAAGTGGATAAATCTATCGTAGATATCCTCAATGACCCCCTTATGCACATTGTAAGAAACGCAGTTGACCATGGCATAGAAGACCCTGAAGTCCGTGCAAAAGCAGGCAAGACCGAGCCTGCCACAGTTACTCTGAGCGCAGGCTATGACTCCAACGAAGTGGTCATCTCCTGCCGTGACAACGGTGCAGGAATGGATACCGCAAAGCTTATGGCGAAAGCCAAGAAAAATGGTATGCTCACAAAGCCTGAGAATGAATATACCGACAAAGAGATATTCAATTTTGTCGTGGCCGCAGGCTTTTCCACCAATGATAAAATAACCGAATATTCAGGCAGAGGCGTGGGAATGGACGTTGTAAAGAAAAACCTTGAGAAAGTCGGCGGAAAGCTCTATGTTGACTCCAAGTTTGGCGAAGGCTCTGTCTTTACTATCAGGATACCACTTTCTCTGTCTATCCTTGACGTTTTAAGCGTTGACGTAGGGGGCGAGAATTTCTCTCTGCCTGTTTCCGCAGTTTCCGAAGCTTTCTCCTGCAAAGCCGAAAGCTTTATCACCGACCCCGAGGGCAACGAGTTTATAATGCTCCGTGAAAAATGTCTGCCTCTTATCAGAATGAGCGACCATTTTGATATACCAAATGCCGAAAAGGACGTAACAAAGGGCATAATGCTCTGTTGTAAAGACGGCGGCAAGGAAGCCGTCCTCATGGCAGACAGGATAACAGTTGACCAGCAGGTGGTAGTAAAACCGTTCTCACCTCTCCTTGACGCCTATCCCCTCAAGGAATCAGGCATGGCAGGCTGTTCGGTCCTCGGTGACGGCAGTATAACCATAATACTGGATATGAAAGAATTTCTCGGCAATTATGACTTCCGAAAGGGTGAATAAAGATGTCAGAACAGGATATAAACGAATTTTGTCAGAAGGGCGGAAAAATACTCTCCTTTGTTTCTGATGAAAAATATTACGCCTTTGAGATAAAAGATGTCACCGATATAATAGGGCTTCTCCCCGTCACAAGACTCCCGAAAACACCAAAGTTCATAAAAGGCGTTATAAATCTGCGAGGAAAAGCCGTTCCCGTGATAGATCTCCGCCTGCGTCTTGGACTGCCCGAAGGGGAGTATGACAACAGAAGCAGTACCATAGTGATAGAAGTCGGCTCAAATCAGGCTGGCATAATATGCGATAAGGTCTTGGACGTTGAGGATATCCTCCCCCAGCAGACCGCCGTGTCGCCCGTAAAAAACAGCCTTGTAAAATGCTTTATAAACGCAAACAACAAAAACATATCCCTGCTTGACCCTGATATTCTGGTCAGAACAAACAGGTAAAACATAATAACAAGGAGGAAGAGGAATGCTGTCACGTCTTGAGATCTCTCAGTCAGACTTTGACGAGCTTACTGCATTCATAAAAGAAAAATACGGCCTTGACCTTGCAAGGAAAAAGTCTATCGTTGAAAGCAGGCTGAGCAACTATGTATTGGACTGCGGCTTCAACAGCTTTTCAGAATATCTCAGCGCCGTCTACAGCGATGAAACAGGCAGAGAAACTGCCAACCTTATAAACCGCCTTACTACCAACCATACATATTTCATGCGTGAAACGGACCATTTCCAACACTTCATGGAGAAATTTCTCCCCTATGCCGAAAAAAACGTCCTCGATCATGATATGCGTATATGGAGTGCAGGCTGCTCATTCGGCAACGAGCCATATAATCTTGCCATGTGTATGGACGATTATTTCGGCTTTGACCGCCGTTTCTGGGACTTGAAAATACTTGCCACGGATATCTCCCTTAACGCACTGCGTTCTGCCAAAAACGGCATTTATACCAGTATGTCCATAAAGAATATCCCCGAAGATTGGCGTAAAAAGTATTTTCACCCATATTCAAACACAAAGGATCTCTGGCAGGTCAGCGATACAATAAGGCAGAATGTTGAGTTTCGCTACCACAATCTTATGGATGATTTCACTTTCAAAAAGAAATTCGACCTTATCGTCTGCCGTAACGTCATGATATATTTTGACGACGATACAAAAGCCGAGATATGCAGAAAATTCTATGACGCAATGGAGGATGGCGGCTATTTCTATATCGGTCACGCAGAATCAGTGCCGAAGTATATGCCTTTTGTAAAAGTTGCCCCTGCAATATACCGCAAGCTGGGAGGGGATAAAAAATGACGCCTCTCTTTCTTGTGATAACTGAAAACAAAACCTTTGCACAGCTTTGCAGAAAGGCCCTTACAAACGCAGGCTTCCAAAGCTCAAAGCTCGCCTCAGCCTGCCTTAGCAACGGCAGAAAAAGCGTCACTGCCCTTTCTCCCGACTATGTTCTTCTCGACGGCGATTGCCAAAACAATATGGACGACTACATCATAAGCCTTGCCCCACGATATTCTGTGCCTATAATCTATCTTACCATTCAGCATAACAATAAATATCCCATGATGCAGGCAGGTGCCATAGACGTCGTATATAAACCTGACGGCACTCCGTCTGATAACGAGCGTTTTCAGAAACGCTTTACCGAAAGCATACAGCGCCTTGAAAAAGCAAGAGTTAATTCTGTTGTGCATATACCTGCCATAAATACCTCCAGAATAATAGCCATAGGCGGTTCAACAGGCTCAACGGAAGCCCTGAAAGCTATCCTTAAAGACCTCCGCCACGACCTGCCCCCTATAGTGGCAGTCCTGCATATGCCTGCGGGCTATACAAGGATATATGCCGAACAGCTATGCACTGAGACCGGTCACAACGTTGTGGAAGCCAAAAGCGGTCTGTATCTCAGCCAAGGCATGGTGGTAATAGCGCAGGGCGGTCAGCACCTTAGATTGTTCAGGGATAAAAAAGGCTATTTTGTCACCTCTGAAGCAGGTGTAAAGGTATCAGGTCACTGTCCGTCAGTTGACGTGCTTTTTGACTCTGTGGCATACAGCGCAAAGCGTAACGCTATAGGCGTTATCCTCACCGGCATGGGCTGTGACGGTGCAAAGGGTATGCTCAACATGAAGAAAATGGGAGCATATAATATCGGACAGGACGCAGAAAGCTCCATAGTCTATGGTATGCCCAAAGCCGCATATGAAAACGGCTCAGTGTCAAAGCAGTGTCCCCTTGACAAGATAGCACAGGAGATACATTATCGCATCGACAGCGGCTTATGATAAAATATAACAAGGAGGGATAGCTGTGGAAAACAGCAGATATCTCATTTTCACCTCAGCAGGGCGAAGCTTTTCACTGCCCTTTGAGGATATAAAAATAATCATAGCGGCGCAGACCCCAACTCCCGTGCCTGATTTTCCCGACTATGTGCCGGGAACAGTGGTGAACGAGGGCGAGGTAGTGCCTGTCATAGACCTGCGCAGACGTTTCCACTATGAGCCAAAAGAGATCTCCGACAGAGATTGCATAATAATCACAATGGGCGAAGAAGTTTCCGTAGGGCTTTTGTGCGACAACGTAGCAGGCTTCACGGATATTCCCGAGGATAAGCTGTGTAAAGCCCCAAACGTCAACGAAGAAGCCTGCGCAGATTTTCTAAAAGGAGAATTTCTTCTGGAGGGCAAGCCATGCTATGTCCTTGACAGCGAAAAAGTAATAAAGCTCAGCGACCGTGAAAAGGTAGCAAATACAGAGCGAAAGGATAAATAAAAATGAGAGAGATAAACGTTTCAGAAGTAGAAGAACTTGTAAGAGATCTGTGCATAAAAGCCAATCTGTATCTTCCTGAGGATATGGAAAGCTGTATAGAGTGCAACGCCAGGGAAGAGCAGTCCCCGGTGGGAAAGAACGTCTTTGCTGATATCCTTGACAATATGAGAGTAGCAAGAGAAGAAACTATCCCTATCTGTCAGGACACAGGCATGGCAGTTATCTTCATGACTATAGGACAGGACGTGCATTTTGTAGGCGGTTCGCTGAATAAAGCCATAAATAAAGGCGTAGCAAGAGGCTATACAGAGGGCAGACTGCGCTGTTCCATAGTATCCGACCCATTGGAAAGAGTAAACACAGGGGATAATACACCGCCTGTTGTGCATCTTAAAATAGCAGAGGGCGAAAAGGTAGAAATAATGGTGGCACCAAAGGGCTTTGGCAGCGAAAATATGTCACAGCTTAAAATGATGACCCCGTCAGTTACCGAGGACGAGATAGTGGATTGGGTAGTGTCAGTGTGTGCAAAAGCAGGTTCTAACCCATGTCCGCCAATAGTCATAGGCGTAGGCATAGGCGGCGACTTTGAGAAGTGCGCATACCTTGCAAAGAAAGCACTGTGCAGAAGCGTATCAAAGAGAAATCCAAAGGAACGTTATGCAAAGCTTGAAGCGAAAATGCTGGAGAAGATAAACCTCCTTGGCATAGGACCACAAGGCTTTGGCGGCACACAGACCTGCCTTGCAGTAAATATAGAAGAAGCACCGACCCACATTGCAGGTCTGCCGGTGTCAGTGAATGTAGGCTGTCATGTGACAAGACACGCAAGCGGAGAGATATAAGGGCATAATGTGGGAGCGAACGGTGTTCACCCGCATTTTCCACAGCACGCACATCTTATTATTCATCAAACAAGCTCCTACATCTTATTCGGGCAAGTTCTTCCGCCGCAAAATCGCTTCGCTCTTTGCGGATTTACATTTGCTAAGGGATAGGGAAAACGGTGCAGATTTTTGCTCCGATATCACCTTTGTTTAATATCGGACTTTTATGTGCTTTTTTCTCATTAAATCTGCACCTAGTCGGCTTATGCCGAATGAGGCTCTGCCTCAAACTCCGCAAGGGACTCTGTCCCTTGACCCTGCAAGCCCTCTAACGCCGGGCTTGTGCCTGCGTTTTACCTCTCGCTTCGCTCGGTGCTAGCTTATACTTTGTGCTTGTGCACAACTCTGGTCAGCTTTGCCAATTCCTCACTCCTCACTCCTCATTCCTCATTCCTCATTCCTCACTCCTCATTCCTCATTTCTACCTCTTTTCTCCACAACACCAATACCCCGATAACATTCGGCACTGCCATAAGTCCATTGAAAATATCCGACACTCCCCACACAAGCTCCATGCTCCACATCGTTCCAATGCACCCACAAGCTATAGCCATAATTCTATATATCATATCGCTCCGAGGGAAAAGATATCTCCAAGCCCTTTCCCCTATGAAAAACCACCCTGCCACTGTCGCTAATGCAAAAAGTATCAGCGAACCTGACATGAAATACTTCCCCGCTCCACCAAGAGCAGCATTGTAAGCCCTCACTGCCATATCCTCCCCCGTGAGGTCAGTGCCGCTTATTATTATGACTATAGCCGTTAGCGTGCATATGACAAAGGTGTCTATAAAGACCTCCGCCATTGCCCATGTACCCTGCAATTCAGGCGACTTTATCTCGCATGAGCTGTGTACTGCCACCGTCGAGCCTAAGCCTGCTTCGTTTGAAAACGCTCCACGCTTTAACCCCTCCACCATGGAAAATATTATCGTCCCTGCCACCGAGCCTGTTATGCAGGCTGTGGGGCAAAAGGCGTTTTTTACTATCATTGCTATCGCTCCTGCGGCTTTTAATGGGTGAAATATTATCACTCCCAAACTGCCGCCTATGAAAAGCACCGCCATTATCGGCACAAGCTTTTCGCAAAGACAAGCTGCTGAGTTTTTTCCCACAGCTACTAAAAATACGAAAATTAGCACCACAAGTGCAAATATATATGAGGGTATCCCAAACCCCTCTCGGGCAGCCGCAGCCGCCGAACCCGTCTGCACCATGTTGCCCATTCCAAGGGACGCACCCACCGTAAAAACCGCAAACAAAACAGCCGTGAGCTTCGTTCTGCCTATCTTTTCGAGATAAGACGCCGCACCGCAAAGCTTTCCGTCAGAGCATCTCACTCCCAGATAGTTTTCGCAGTAAGCAAGCCCCATTCCGAAAAATGCAGATACCCACATCCAGAATACCGAGCCTGCGCCCCCTATCCTGATACATTCCCCCACGCCCACCACCGAGCCTGTTCCTACAGTTGCCGCAAGAGCCGTGGAAAATGTCTGAAACTGCGAGAGAGAATCGCTTTCGGAGCTTTCTTTTTTAAACAGCGTAAAAACCGTTTTCTTCATTATTTTTAAAATGTGTATCTGTGGAAATCCAAGCTTTATGCTCAGATATATTCCGCCCCCAAGCAAAAGTATCAAAAGCGGAACGCCCCACAAAAACGAATTTATCTTGTTTATTATAGCCGTAAGTTCCATAGCTTTCCCCCGAAAACACTTTTTTCGTGCAAATAATTGCCTTATAAATGATATGATATAAAAGGGAGATTAATTCTTGAAAACTGAGATAACCATACATACAAATACGCAAAAAAACAAACAGCGAGGTGAACGTCCTCAAATGCACAGATATAAGCCCTCAAAAATACCGCTTTTTATCTTCTGGGCTATCCTTGCGGTAATATTGTTTCTTATCCGCTATGCGGTCAATCTCATAGAAAAACTTATCCCATTTTCAGTGAATTATATCCTTATGCCAATGTGGATAATCGCCGCACTTTTTTGCCTGCTGGTGCTTCCCTTTTATTTCATCAGATCTTATTTCACCGTCAGCTCAAAAGAAGTCACCGCCTTTACAGGGCTTTTCTTTACCATGCGGCATTTTATGCCCACCTCGGCAATAAAATCCGTCACAACTATCATAACCCCACTGGGCAGTATAACAGGACTGAATTTTGTTGTCCTAAACGCCTTGGGCGCAAGACTTCTTATACCTTTTATGAGCCGCCGTGACGCCATGGAAATATCCGCCATAGTAAACAGCTCCATACGAAACAGAGAACGCAAAGAAGACTAGATACCAAAGACAGGAAAGGTTTAAATGAGCCGCAGAGAAACTATCAAAGAAAAAAGAAGCTGGCTGAAGAATTTCTTCGCCCACCGCCAGCACCCTATAATGATATTATCTTATACAACTAAATATATGTGGCTTCTTGCTATCCCTCTTGCCAAGTATCTCATAGCCGCAAAATTCAACTTTCAAAGCTGGTTTCAGGCACATTGGGTTGATATCCTCACTATCACATTTATCTTCGGCTACGCTTTCTTGCGTTGGATATTTGTCTACTATGAGCTTGAAGAAGATTGCATCATAGCCCACACAGGCTATTTCGGCATAACACGAACAAAGGTCTATTTTGCCGAGATAAGCTCATTGTCACTGTCACAAGGATATATTTCCAGACTTATACATTCCTGTGCCGTATACATAGACACCGATGCAAAATCACTGCAAAATGCAGATATAATGCTCACCCTTACAAAAAAACGAGCCTTTGAGCTTTACCATTTTGCCACTGCCAAATGCAAAAACAAACCTAAATATGTCTACAACTCAAAGAAAAGCCTGCTCGTTATATTCTCTCTTATCTTTTCATCAACTCTGTCAGGCATGATAATCGTGCTGTCGGTACTTTACGAAGCATATAGGATAGTAGGACGAGAGGCGGAGGAACAAATACTCCGCAGAGTGAATACGGAGATAGCAAAAGTTCCGGTGCTTGCAGAAGTGCCTGAATATATCCTTATCGCAGGCGGTGTTCTGGCAGGAGGCTGGCTCATATCATTTCTGTCGAATCTAATGCGCCACTGGAATTTTTCCTGCACACGCTGTGCCGACCTTTTCATAATCAGAAGCGGGATAGGCACAAGACGCAGACACGTCCTCTATAGAGATAGAGTAAACTATATCGACCTAAGACAATCATTGCTTATGAAGATATGCAAAATAACCTCTGTGTCTGCCCACTGTACAGGATACGGAAAAAGACGGCTTGAAATATCAGCACTTATACCGATAACGACAAACGGACAGGTTGACCGCTCCCTGAAGATGCTCATGCCGAAAATACCGCCGGTGAAAAGCGACATCTCCACAGGAAAAGCCGACCTTGGCAGATTTATAACGATACCGCTCATATGCACGTTTATACCTATCGTATCAGGAAGAGGAACGCTTTACTTTTTTCCTAACTGGAAAAGAGAAATAACCATACTTGTTATACTAACTACCATACCATTGCTGTGGCTCGTGATGGTCAAGGCGGCGGCAGCGTTCACAACGTCAATAGGCTTTGAAAACGGGTATTGTACATTGTCATATTGTAAATGGTATAGCTTTCATAAATCAATAGCCGCACTTGACAGAGTGTCAATGGTAACTGTCATGCAAAATCCGTTTCAGAAGATAAGCCATACTTGTGCCGTGAGAGTTTATACCAATTCGGAGAGTACAGACTATCATACTGTAAAGGGACTTAATTATGATAAGGTCATAAAATTGTTGAACAGGAATGGGTATGCGGTGTGAAAAAATGAGGAATGAGGAATTAGCATAGCAGACCAAAGTTACCCCCTCAGCACCGAGCTAAGCGATTTTGCAGCGGTAGAACTTTGGTGTAGGGGCTGGCGCCCTCGACAGCCCGATATCGAAGCGGCTAAGCTTGGAATTTTCACGAATGAAAAGAAGCAGACAATGTTGTGAATTGTTGCGCCGAACTTTGTGCGGATAACGCAAGCTCGTACAGGCAAATAGGAAATGGGCTGTCGAGGACGCCAGCACCTACACAGTTTGATAAACAAATATCATCAGGGACGACCACCTCGTCCCCGATTTTTTTATTCAAAAAATTTTTTCACTGCAACATTTCAGTGAAAAATATACACTTATATTATGACGGACGACAGGGGGGATCAGATTGGACAAAAAGGGAAGAAAAAAGCTCGCAGAACTTGCGGTGAACGGCGATACGGACGCCTTTTCTAAGCTCTATGGAGAGATATATAAGGAGCTTTATTATTACGCCCTCGCTAACCTGCAAAATGCCGAGGACGCCGCCGATGCAGTGCAGGACGCTGTGCTGGACGGCTATATGAGCATCTCCTCGCTGCGGAAAAGCGAAGCTTTCGATAGCTGGATGTTCAAAATTCTGGTCGCCAAGATCAAACAAAAACAAAAGGAATACGCCCAAAGACGCTCTAACCTCGATTATATTAATGAAAGCGACGCAATAATCAAGGACGAAAACGGATTCGAGCGGTGCGAGATCTTAGAAGAGTTTGCTGATCTCAGTGAAGCGGAAAGACTCTGTATATCACTTCACTGTATAGCAGGCTACAAAGGCAGGGAGATAATGGAGATAACAGGTATTAAAGATACGACAGTCCGTTCCCATATATCCAGAGGTAAAGCAAAAATACGCAGTAAGCTGTTTGGAAAGGAGGTGACATGATGAGAAATTTAAGAAAACGCAGAAAGCTTATCAGACAAATGGAACAGGCAAACAAAATTCCTGATAAGCTCATGCCCCAGGAAATAAAAGATATGCTGGACGTGGCAGGCTTCAGACCCGTTATCGAAAATACTCCAAATAGTGCAGAGATAAAAATAAACAGCGGCAGAAGCAACGCCCTGAGATGTCTGGCTGTGGTGGCGGCTTTCGTCCTTGTGGTAGGCGGATTTGCTGTGCTTAGGTTCAGCAATACCCAGTTCGTCAAAAAATACCCCAATTCCGCTTCTTCACAGTCCGCTGACGCCTCAGGTCTTGACGGCCTCCGTGGAACGACCTATAAGGGTCTTTACAACTATATAAATAGCAACAGCAAAAACATAGAGGACTTTATAGTTGACAATAGCTATATATTCAAAAATATCGACGCTTTGTCTGTTGATGACGATGACTATGTGGCTTTGTATAAGCAGGCGCTCAGAGATCACCAGCTCACCCCTAACCCCGCTGATATACAGCTCACTCGCTCAGGCGTGGATATCACCCCCACAAACAGCATAGATGAGCTGGAAACAAACATAACCTACGGAAATGCCCATTTCATTACTGACAATGGCGGTATCGACGTTTATATTACCCAAAACGGAAATATCACAAAGTCAGAACAGGATATCTTTGCGGAAACCTTCCTTAAAAAAGGTCTTGTCGACATTGCCGAATACGAACAGTACGGCTGTAAGTTCGCTCCAAGCGTTGTTGCAATGTATTTGGATAATAACGAGCTTTACGCTTTCTTCGACTTTATCTTACCCGTGAAGGCAGGAAAGAAAAACCTCGATATCGAATACTGCGGAATGTGCGTGTTTGACGTGAGCGACCCTGAGAATATCAAGCTCATAAGCGAGTTTGAACAGCCCGGCGTGCTGGAGGGCATAAGAAAAGTTGACGGAAAATTTTTCATCGTGTCACGCTACACCCGAGCAGCTTCACTGCTATTAGATGACCAAAAGCCCGAGGATATCACACCCGTGCGATACATCAATGGTGAAAAACAGCTTTTTGAAGAAAGTGAAATGTATATCACAGCCAGAGATAATACACCGTCCATGATCTTGCTTTCGTCCTTTGACGGAAAAAATCAAGGCTCATACATGGCTTCAAAGCTTATCGCCTGCGGTGAAAGCAGCATCTTAATGGGAACAGACAACATTTATATTTTAAGAGCATATGGCTTTGAAAAAACAGACGATGATTACAGCACAGTGCCAACAAGAGCGCTTATTACAAGAATAAACTACGGTGGCGGCGACATGGAGCTTAACAAAACCCAGACCGTCACAGGCGCAGACGCCGAGCATATAAGCCACGCCATATCAGGAAATGAGTATAACGGCAGATTGTCGCTGTTCTCAAACGACTCTGCAAACATTTACGATATCAGCACACACAATACCTATTATAGCGGCATTAATATCTGCACGCTGTGGCTTTTTGACAATGACCTTGGCGTCCCTGTGAAAAAGGCCCTCACATACGAGGACACTGATTTCGAGAGTGCAAGATATAACACGTTCTATCATTCTATGCTGTATGTTTACAGAGATTATTCTTCCGCTTACAACAATGATGACACTTATCAGGCAGCGAACAATATCCAGCTTGATGAAGTATATGATTTCTCAGACCCTAACAAGATAACTCAGGTGACCCCTGATGATAAAATGATAGCAGTGTCAACGGCAAACAACTTCTTCCATTATGGTACGAACTATAACGATGATATCGCCGTGCGCACCGACAGCACGTCATTCGACTCTTTCAGCGTAAAAATACTCGACAAGAGCAAAACAGAAAAGCAAGAAACCCTTTTATACGGCTCAAGCGGCAAGGGCATAGCGAATGCTAACGGCACAGTGGATCAGGTGCAGGTCTATGACACAGAGGTAGTAAAGAAATTCAACTTCTTCAAGACTATACAGGAATACAAATATCACGAGAAAGAAATGGGAACAACAGTTGACGGAAAGGATATGACCCAAAGATCCGCCAGCACTGTTTTTTCAAATTCAATAATAACAGACAACGAAAACGGATATATAGCCATACCATTCTATGACATAACCACAGTAGGCAAGACCGATGACGGCGACAATTGGGAATATACCTATTATGAAAAAACTATTGAAAAAATTCTGGTAATGAAATATAACATAGAAACCAAAACCTTCAGCGAGTATGGAACTATAAAGCTTGACGAATATACAGATTATTTTGACGATTATTTCGATCATGCTAGTGAAGACGAGATCACGGCTCTGGTCAACGACAATGACCAGAGAGATCGTTACCGCAGTGCATTCGTTCAGGACGGATATATTTATATCTTCTCCGACAGACAGATACGCTCATACAGCTATGCCGATCTCTCAAAACCCACTGACAGTGTGGACATAGTTAAATAGCATTACACCAAATTTCCCCTTTAGCACCCGACGGATAAATTTCTGTCGGGCGTTTTTTTGCTAAAACGTTTTCGTTATTGCATACAAAGAAAACCACCGCAAATTGTATAGTATGTACAATAAATGTTCACAGTAATATAACCAATTGAAACTCTGTTTGTGCTAAAATAATATGGTTTTAGGAATAAATATAAGACATAAATAGGAGAAAGAATTATGAAAGACCTAACGAAAGGAAATATCACAAAGCTGATATTGATGTTTTCCCTGCCCCTTCTGCTTGGCAACATTTTTCAGCTTTTTTATAATCTTGCCGACACCCGTATTGTGGGTCAGACCCTAGGCAAAAACGCCATAGCCGCCCTTGGTGCAACTTCATCAGTGAACACCGTCATAATAGGCTTTCTGAACGGTCTTACAAACGGCTTTGCCCTTGTGACAGCACGCTTTTTCGGTGCAAAAGAGTTTGACCGCCTGAAAAAGTCCGTCGCCCACGCCCTTACCCTAGGTATCGCAACGGCAATAGCCCTCACCGCCCTCAGCCTTGCCTTTATCGACCCACTGCTGAAAGCGTTGAACACGCCTGACAACATCTTTAAGCAGGCAAAAACCTACATAGTCATAATCCTTGCAGGAATGATAATATCAATGTTCTATAACATCTGCGCAGGTATCCTCCGTGCAGTGGGCGACACTGTCTCGCCACTTATCTTCCTTATAATATCAACTATCGCTAATATCGGGCTTGACCTTCTCTTTATCCTAGGCTTTAAAATGGGCGTTGAGGGTGCGGCATATGCCACCCTTATCGCACAGGGTATCTCAGTTGTGCTTTGTATAATATACATCATTAAAAAACACAAATTTCTTATCCCATCAAAAAGCGACTTCCGCTTTAACTTCAAGCTCGCAGGAGATATGTATGCAACAGGAGTTTCAATGGGACTTATGATATCTCTCGTTGGTATCGGCACTGTTATAATGCAGGGCGCAATAAATATCTTCGGCACTGACATAATAGTCGCCCACACCACCGCAAGAAAAATATCTGAGATCTATATGCTCCCTATATCAGTTTTCGGTGCAGCTTCAGCAACCTTTTCAAGCCAGAACTACGGCGCAGGCAGGATAGACAGAGTAAAAGAGGGCGTGAAAAAAGCGACCCTCATAACATGGGGCTGGTCTGTTATCGTAATAGCCGCAACATGGCTTTTCACACCATTTTTCGCACACCTTATCACAGGTATCAGCGACCCTGAGATAGTGGGTACAGTGGAAAAATACATGAAAATAAACACAGCATTTTACTTTATCCTCGGCATAGTAATAGTTTTCAGAAACGCACTTCAGGGCGTAGGAGATAAGATAACACCTATAGCTTCAAGCATAATAGAGCTTTTAGGCAAGTTCGCAGTGGCAATGATACTCGCCCCACGCATGGGATATTTCGGCATCATGATAAGCGAGCCCCTTGTGTGGGCAGGCATGGCAGTGATGCTCGGCATAGGCTTTGCCGCAAATAAAACCTTCCGTAAAGAGAATATCCCCAACACGGCAGAACAAATGTAAATAGTTTGTTAATTCACATAAAACAGATAGCTCCCTATGTAGAAAAAAAGTAAGCCACTATTGATTTTATCAAAGAAACGTGTTATAATTAGTAAAAACATACAATCCACAAAAGTGTGGCTAACATACCATAGACGTGAAAGGGGGAAATGCCTGCAAACGGCAGGCATGACAGAAAAAATGCTTTCAAAAATATTGTCAAAAGAGGAATGTGCAAAGTGCAGGATATGCTGCTGCTTTGACAGCTATGATATATGGGAAACACCGTATATCTCACAAACGCTTGCAAGCAAGATATTGCAGGAATATACCCCTAAGCAGGAATTTATAAAGAAGGAAAACCATTTCTTGTTCAAAATGGATAAGGAACAGAATGCAGACCTGTATTATTGCCCAATGCTGGATAACGAGAAGGGCTGTATATTAGGCGACGACAAACCGTTCGACTGCAGGATATGGCCGCTGAGAGTAATGGCACTGAATGAAACTAAAGTAATAACATTGTCGCCGGTCTGTCCTACTATGAATGAAAAGTCCATAAAGGAGCTGACGAAAACGGCTAACGAGCTGGCAGATCAGATATTTGAGTATGCAGACGAAAATCAGGAAGCCGTGAAACCGTATCTTGACGGCTATCCAATATTGGTGGTAGAGGGCAAGAAATATAAAGATACACTTGTATGATAAAAAGGGCAGCAAATTCGCTGCCCTTTTATTCTGCATAAAACATATCCAGTGCAGTGTTTCTATGTAGAGGCGACCTGAGGTCGCCTGCTGATATTATTTTTCGGTAGCCCACCAACATCATTTTTTTCGACAAACAGACCTCGCTGCTTGTTACCTCAAAAACAAATAATAAATAAGCCCGTAAAGCACACTAGCCAAAGTGCCGTAAAGAATAACAGGTCCGCTGATAATGAAAATTTTCGCCCCAAGCCCAAGAATATATCCCTCCGTCTTGAACTCAAGAGCAGGTGCAGCCACAGAGTTCGCAAAACCTGTTATGGGTACAAGCGTACCTGCACCTGCGTGCTTCGCTATGCGGTCGTACCAGCCAAGACCTGTGAGAAGAGCCGATAAAAATATCAAAGTTATTGATACCGACATTGAGGCGTTATCCTTGGATAAACCTAAATATAAATACATATCCATAAGCGATTGCCCAATAACGCATATAAGTCCGCCAAATAAAAACGCCTTCGGTATGGTCACCCACCACTTAGTCCCCTTTGACGCCTCTTTGTACATCTCGCTGTATTGTGCCTTGCTTAAATTTATATCCATTTTGTTCTCGCTCCTTTTGGTTTCTGACTGCCAGTATTGTGCCACATAAAGCTCAGGTTATTCATATTTTAAGTGCACGATTTTCGCATGATTTGTTCAATATGTTGCTGTAAGGTTAATATTTTTATATAGTTTCAACAAGTTTTGTATAATGTAAACGATTTATCATAGGGAAATTTGTTAAAATAGTATCTTGAAAAAAATGCGAAAATTTTGTATCATATTCATTAGAGATATTCTATCTTAGGGGCAGTGTAACTGCCATTATTTTTCAGGAGGTTATTATAATGAAAGCTAAAAAAATTCTTGCTGCTGTCACAGCTCTTTCTCTGACAACAGTAGTATTCGCATCATGCGGCGATTCAGCTGATTCATCAAGCACACCTGCCGCAACAACAACTACAGCTGCTACTACAACTACAGCTGCAACAACTACAACAGCTGCTACAGAGGATTCTGCTGCAACAGGCGGCGGAGCAGGCGACTCTGCTGTAGCAGCAGACAGCACAGCTGACTCAAAGACAGAGGGCGGTGACTCTGATTACACACCTGTAAAGACATTCAAGGGCTATGACGCATTCCTTATGTTCGGTGACAGCCAGTGGCTCTGGGGCAACTGGGAAGGTCAGGGCGAACCTGAAGCTACTAAAGCATTCGGCGTTGACGCTGATGTAACAGGCGACGGTGAGTACACTGTTTCTATCACAAACGCATCTATCTCTTATGATGACCCAGACGAGGGTATCAATCCACAGATCGCTCTTGACGGTGACTATGCTGTTGGCGCTCAGGGTTGCGTAGTAATGTGCGTTGATATCATCGGTCTTCTTAACGGCGAAAAACTCAAGGGCACAGGCGATCCTAAGACTGATAAGGAAACTCCAGGTAAGTACAACGCTGACGATCTCAAGGTAGAGCTTAAGTCTATCAAGGCTGACGGTCAGGAAGTTGCATTCGATAAAGCTAAGATCAAGTATGGCAACATCGAGGACAACAACAACTGCTACAGAATCGAGATCTACAACGATTACGGCGATACAGCTAAGGATTCTCCTATCGACAAGGACAATCTTGCATTTGAGGACAGCCTTGAGATTACATTCTCTATCGAGGGTCTTTCTGAATAATTTTTCATGAAAACTAAGAGCAGACCGCAATATGGTCTGCTCTTTTGTATTTTTATACATTTTTCAAGTGACAAAAAGTGTGACAGATTTTTTAAAATAGCTGTCACACTTTTATGTTGACATGAAACTAAGGGGAATATATAATAATAGTATTATAGTAATTCTATAATATCATCACATATTTTATTAATCCCCTAAGAAAAAAGCCGTGGTACCCTTTCTTACCACAGCTTTTTTCTTTTTTTATTTATTCTGACTGTCTGCCACCAGACCGCCGTTATCCGCCATAAGCTTAAATTTTATCTCAAACTCTTTCTCATCACCGCTGTCCGTCTTGCGATATACCTTGCAGACGACTTCATCTCCTGCCTGCTTTCCTGAAAACAGCGACGCTATATCCACCTCTCCTGCGGTGGACTTTCCGTCTATTTCCGTGATGATATCGCCCTCCGCAAGGTCTGTGTTGGCAACGTCACAATCAGGGTTTATGGACACAATACAAATGCCCGGCTTTATACCGTATATCTCAGCAGTGGTGTCGCTGACAGCATAATAAGTCACACCTATCTTTACTCTGCCTGCCACATAGCCCTTTTCCATAAGCTCCTCAATAACAGGCTTCGCCTCGTCAATGGATACCGCAAAGCCTATGCCCTCATAGTCGCTTGAAGCAAGCTTTGATGAGGTTATCCCTATGACCTGACCCCACATATTGAACAGCGCTCCACCTGAGTTACCGGGGTTTATGGCTGCGTCTATCTGTATGCAGTTCATTATTGTTGACGAGTTTTCAAGTCTTATCCTGCGGTTCACACCTGACACGATACCCTTTGTCACAGTGCCGTAATAGCCAGCCGGTGAGCCGATAGCGACTACCTCTTCCCCTGCATTTACCTGAGTTGAATCACCGAACTCAGCCGCCTGCAAGCCCTGCGCCTGTATCTTTATCACCGCTATATCCGTGGCAGGATCCTGCCCCACCACCTTGGCCTCATACTCCGAATTGTCGCTTAGAACAACTTTTATGCCCGACTCCGCCGCATTTACAACATGAGCGTTTGTGACGATATATCCGTCAGCAGACATTATAACACCGCTGCCCTGACCTGCCGCAACATATCCACCCGAATTTTTGTAAACCTCTATAGATACCACAGCGGGAGAAAACCCCTTTGCGATACCCTCGGCAGTGTATCTTCCGTCAGCCTGATAAAATTCATCGTCAAGCTTCGGCTTGTCAGCCACAGGAAGCGTAAAGCTTATCTTTTCGTCCCCTGTAACAAGATTTCTCACCCAGCCGCTTCCCCTTATGGAGGTTATTGATATGGCTATTCCGATGCCTACAAAAAGCACCATAAAACACAACCTTGCAGCTGCATGGCGCATACGCTCTCTGTAGCGGCTTCTTTTTTTTGCCGAATCAACAGCCGACCAAAAATCTTCGTCCACCTTGTGAGCGGCTACCGCTCCCTCAGGCAGCTTGTAATGCCCGGTTTCTTGGGCTGTATCTTCATTTTCATCATGCAGACAAGGCTGCTCTTCAAACTGCTCCATATGAGCCTCCTAGTCGCCCTCCGCCTTGTTAGGCAGCGTGAACACAAATTCCGTATACTCGTTCTTAACGCTTCGTACCATTATCTTGCCCCCGTGGAGCTTTATGATAGAACGCACGATATTAAGTCCCAATCCAACGCCCGTCTTGTCAAGTCCTCTTGACTTATCGGTCTTATAAAATCTGTCGAACACCAGCGGAAGCTCGTCCTCAGACAGACCCTCGCCGCTGTTTCTGATAGAAATGCTTGTCATATTGCCCTCAGGCTCAAAATGAAACTCTATATAACCGCCCTTGTCAACGAACTTTATGGCGTTCTCTATAAGGTTATACATGACCTGATGAACAAGATCGTTATCAGCATAAAGGGTCACTCTGTCAACGTCAAGACCCCTTATCTCTATCTGCTTTTCCTCAAGCCTTGGCTCAAAAGTCACAAGAGTATCGACTATCGGCTCAAGCACAGAGAAATACTGCAAATTAGGTTTTAGCTCGCCTGCCTCGATCTTTGCAAGATTGAGCATACTTCTTACAAGCCTTGCAAGTCTGTGTACCTCAGAGGAAATTATCTTAAGATAATATCTCTCCTGCTCCTTTGGTATGGTGCCGTCAAGCAGACCGTCCACAAAACCGCCTATAGACGTCATAGGCGTTCTAAGCTCATGAGAAACGTTCGCAAGGAAGCTGTTTCGCATGGTGTCATAGCTTTTCAGGCTGGCAGCCATATCGTTGAAAGCGTTGCTGAGCTGTTCAAGCTCCGAGGTTGAATAATCAGGCAGCGTGACAGAAAAATCTCCTGCTCCTATCTTCTTTGATACCTCCGCTATCTCTTTTATAGGCTCTGTAAGCTTCAGCGTCATAAAATATACCAGAAACATTACTATGACCAGAACTATTATAGCGGAAACTATAAATATTTCCATTATGTTGTAGGTATAGTCGTCCTGAGCCGCCTTTGAGCTGAATGCAAGCACATAATATTCAGGTCCATTCGCTTTGAACGACTTACCTATCACATGATATATAGCATCGAAAGCTCCTCCGAGATCCGAATAAACATACTCGCAATTGTCAGAAAAAGCTTCAAGCTCATGGACAGATATATTATGAGGGCTGCACACAGGATCCTTACTGGAGTTCACAAGCACTGCTCCCGTAGAGTCGCACAAGATAAAGTCAGCGTTGCACGCCATTGAATACTGCATCATCTCATCTGTCACCGACTTTTTCCAGTCGGCAGGCTGAGCCAGCATTTCTTCCTGCGTATATAAAGCAAGAGCCTTGGTGTTTTTCTCCAACAGGCTCTTTTTTTCGTCAATAAAATACCTTGAAGAAACCAGCAGTAATACCGTTCCTAAGCACACAAAGCTTATAAGTATTACTGCTGAACAAATTACAAAGTATTTAAAGAATATGCTTTTACGATTACTCATGCGGTGTTTCAGCGACTTCAAACTTGTATCCTACGCCCCATACAGTTTTAAGTGCCCACTTGTCAGAAACGCCCTCAAGCTTCTCACGCAGACGCTTAACGTGAACGTCGATAGTTCTCGAATCGCCGTAATATTCAAAGCCCCATACCTCATCAAGGAGCTGATCTCTTGTATAAACTCTGTTCGGATTTGAAGCAAGGTGGAACAGAAGCTCAAGCTCCTTCGGCGGTGTGTCAAGCACCTGACCGTTTACTCTCAGCTCATATCTTGTCATATTAACTGAAAGCTTGTCATACTTGACTTCCTTTATCTCAGCTTCGCCTGATGACTGACCAACTCTTCTGTATACAGCCTTTATTCTTGCGATAACTTCCTTTGTATCGAAAGGCTTTACTATATAGTCGTCAGCTCCAAGCTCCAGACCAAGCACCTTATCAAATGTTTCTACCTTTGCGGTTATCATGATGATAGGCACGTTGGACTTCTTTCTTATCTCACGGCATACCTGCCAGCCGTCTATACCAGGCAGCATAATGTCAAGCAGTATGATGTCAGGCTTAAGAGCGTTGAATTTTACCACTGCTTCCTCACCGTCATGTGCAAGTATTACTCCATAGCCCTCCTTTTCAAGGTAAAGCCTGAGCAGCTCGCAGATGTTCTTATCATCGTCTACTACCAATACTCGTCCAAGCGACATATTTCATCTTCCTTTCGTTTATTTACTTCTTTTCATGCCCATTATTTCAAATTTTCGCACTTCTGAAAATTTGAACAAAAGACAATAATTATTCAAATTGATATAAGTATTATAACAAATTCACAAACCCATTGTGTGAATATTTATTTAACTTTTTATTAAATATCATAATTTGCTCCAATTTTAAGCGGACGTCTGCAACAATATGTATATATTTAATTTAATTAATCAATACTTTTGGATTTTACTTACAAAAGCATCGATGATATTATTTGATTTTTGTAAACTATATCATAAAATATTACCCGTTCCATACAAACAGCCTCCGCAGGATAACTACGGAGGCTGTAAATTATATCAGATATTAGTCATGGGAGCTTATTAGTACATACCGCCCATTCCGCCTGCACCTGCTGCGGCGGCTGCCATAGCAGCGTCAGCCTGTGGGTCCTTCTTGTCTGCAACAAGGCTCTCAGTTGTGAGCACCATTGAAGCAACAGAAGCTGCGTTCTGGAGAGCTGAACGTGTAACCTTAGTAGGGTCAACGATACCTGCAGGTATCATGTCAACATACTCAGAAGTATAAGCGTTGAAGCCGTAGCCGACCTTTCTTGAACGGATTATCTTGTCTATGATAACGCTGCCCTCAAGACCTGCGTTCACTGCGATCTGTCTAACTGGTTCTTCAAGAGCCTTATAAACGATCTGAGCGCCTGTCTTTTCGTCACCGCTGAGCTTGTCAACGAGCTTCTTAACTGCTGGCATAGCGTTGATAAGAGCTGTTCCGCCGCCTGCTACGATACCCTCTTCAACAGCTGCCTTTGTAGCTGCCAGAGCGTCCTCGATTCTCAGCTTCTTCTCTTTCATTTCTACCTCAGTTGCAGCACCGACCTTGATAACAGCTACGCCGCCTGAAAGCTTAGCAAGTCTTTCCTGAAGCTTTTCTCTGTCGAAATCAGAAGTTGTGTTCTCGATCTGTGACTTGATCTGACCAACTCTTGCCTTGATATCGTCGCTGTTGCCAGCACCGTCAACAATGATAGTGTTCTCTTTCTGAACGACTACCTGTCTTGCTCTGCCCAGCTGCTCCATAGTTGTTTCGCTGAGTTCAAGACCAAGTTCAGATGAAATTACCTGACCGCCTGTGAGGATAGCAATATCCTGAAGCATTTCCTTTCTTCTGTCGCCAAAGCCAGGAGCCTTTACAGCTACACAAGTGAAAGTACCTCTCAGCTTGTTTACGATAAGAGTTGAAAGAGCCTCGCCCTCAACGTCCTCGGCAATGATAAGGAGCTTCTTGCCAGCCTTTACGATCTGCTCGAGAAGTGGAAGAATTTCCTGAATGTTAGAGATCTTCTTGTCTGTGATAAGAATGTAAGCGTCATCAAGAACAGCTTCCATTTTATCTGTATCTGTTACCATGTAAGGTGCGATATATCCTCTGTCGAACTGCATACCCTCAACGACTTCGCTGTAAGTTTCAGCAGTCTTTGACTCCTCAAGAGTGATAACGCCGTCAGCAGTTACCTTTTCCATAGCCTCGGCGATAAGCTTACCGATATTCTCATCAGCGGCAGAAACAGCACCTACTCTAGCTATCTCATCAGAGCCTTCTATCTTCTTTGAGTTAGCGACGATAGTTTCAACAGCAGTATCTACAGCCTGATCCATACCTTTCTTAAGTACCATTGGATTGGCACCTGCTGCGATATTCTTCATACCCTCTCTAACAAGAGCCTGAGCAAGCAATGTAGCTGTTGTTGTACCGTCACCGGCAGCGTCGTTAGTCTTAGTAGCGACTTCCTTTACAAGCTGAGCACCCATGTTCTCAAATGGGTCGTCAAGCTCAATTTCCTTAGCGATAGTAACACCGTCGTTTGTAATAAGAGGAGCACCGTACTTCTTATCAAGAACTACATTTCTGCCCTTAGGTCCCAGTGTTATCTTAACAGTGTTTGCGAGCTTGTCGATACCGCTCTGCAAAGCTTTTCTTGCGTCTTCGCCAAAAATTATATCCTTAGCCATTGTAAATTACCTCCGTTTATATACTATTTAAAATGCAGTGAAATTAGTCAACAACTGCGAGAATGTCGTCCATTTTAACGATAATGAACTCTTCACCGTCCAGCTTAACATTAGTACCGCTGTACTTAGAGATAAGCACCTTGTCACCCTTATTAACGCCCATAGTAACGTCCTTTTTACCAGGGCCTACAGCTATTACCTCTGCGACCTCAGGCTTTTCCTTAGCTGAGCCTGTGAGAATGATACCACTCTTTGTGGTTTCCTCAGCCTCTGTCATCTTAACTACAACTCTGTCCTGCAATGGTTTGATCGCCATGATAAGTTCCTCCTTTTATAATACCAATTATAAGCTTTGTAAAATATTGTGAGCTGCTGTATTTTTAGTCTTTTCAGCACTCTCACCGTTTGATTGTTAGCACTCATTCTTTCTGAGTGCTAATTATATTTTAGCACCTTTTTCGCAAAATTCAAGTCATTTAAGGTCATTTATGTGATTTTTGTAGGATTGCACAATATCTATCAGGATAAAAATTGGTTTCAGAAGCATATTGTACAATTTATTAAGGGGTATTGCAGGTCTGAAATCAGATTTTCGGGTGGGGATAAATGTATTCAATGGAGGTATGCGTATCAACAGTATCCATAATTGTAGGGGACGACGCCCTCGGCGTCCCGATATTCCTCACCAATTGAATTAACGGAGATTATCACAACAATGTCACCCCGAATAATTCAACATCGAAGATACCAAAACCACGGCGTTACCTCTCCGAACGGGACGCCCATTTCTGTGAAACAGAAATTGCGTCTCTCCCCCACAGGTGCGGTGGGCAAGTTTTTCGGTTGCCAAACCGTGTTGTAATTGTGGGCTTGTTCCTTCGACGGGCGAACGGTGTTCGCCCCTACAGATTTGTTGCCGTGGGTTTATCCGTATTTTATATTCAATTTTCAAGCTTCAAACAAGGTGCAGGAAGTGCTTTTCTGTGCGATCAGAACCTCTCATCGTGTTCACCTAACTCACGTTGACAAAATGTTTCCTCATACACTGCTACCTTGCAGGATATTCGATTTGGGATAATACCCTTATACTTATCCCGAAAAAGGGGTGCTTTGTTGCATAAAAAATGCAACAATTGCAGAAATGTTGCCAAATTAAAAGATAAATCATTTGTTTGCACAAGTTTAGTTGTCAAAATTTGTGCATTTATTACACAAAATCATTACAGAAATATTGATGAAAATACGAGAAAAAATAGTGTGTCTATGCAGTTATCCCACAATTTTAATATATATCAATATATGCAATTTTGATAAAAAACAGTTGACAAACGGGTGCGATTTGGTGTATTATTGTATTGTAATCGTTTAATCGTTAAGATCAAACAATAATATATTCGGAGGTCAAAATTATGGCAGAGTATTTTAAGGATATTCCAAAGATCAAGTATGAGGGTGTAAACTCAACTAATCCCCTCTCTTTTAAGTATTATAACCCAGATGAGGTTGTAATGGGCAAGACTATGAGAGAACAGCTCAAGTTCGCTCTTTCATGGTGGCACACAATGGGCGGCGACGGCACTGATATGTTCGGCTGCGGCACTACTGACAAGACTTGGGGCGAGGCTGCTCCTGAGGCAAGAGCTAAGAAGAAGGTCGATGTTGCTTTCGAGATAATGGACAAACTTTCTATTGACTATTTCTGCTTCCATGACCGTGACCTTTCTCCTGAGTACGGTGATCTCGGCACCACTAATGCAAAGCTTGCTGAGGTAGTTGACTACATAGCTGAAAAAATGGCTGCTGACCCTACAAAGAAGCTTCTTTGGGGTACTGCTAAGTGCTTCGATCACCCAAGATATATGCATGGAGCAGGCACATCACCTTCTGCTGATGTTTTCGCTTATGCGGCTGCTCAGATCAAGAACGCTGTTGACGCTACTATCAAGCTTGGCGGTAAGGGCTACGTTTTCTGGGGCGGAAGAGAAGGCTATGAAACTCTTCTGAACACAAACATGGGTCTGGAGCTTGACAACATGGCAAGACTTATGAAGCTGACTGTTGATTATGCTCGTTCAAAGGGCTACACTGGTGATTTCTACATTGAGCCAAAGCCAAAGGAACCTACAAAGCATCAGTATGATTTCGATACAGCTACAGTTCTCGGTTTCCTGAGAAAATATGGTCTTGACAAGGACTTCAAAATGAACATCGAGGCTAACCACGCTACACTTGCACAGCACACTTTCCAGCATGAGCTGAGAGTTGCAAGAGATAACGGTGTATTCGGTTCTATCGACGCTAACCAGGGCGACCCACTGCTCGGTTGGGATACAGACCAGTTCCCTACAAACGCTTATGACGCTACACTTTGTATGTACGAAGTTCTCAAGGCAGGCGGTTTCACAAACGGTGGTCTGAACTTTGACGCTAAGGCAAGAAGAGGCTCATACACAATGGAAGACATTTTCCTGAGCTACATTGCAGGTATGGACACATTTGCACTTGGTCTTAAGGCTGCTGCAAAGATCATTGAGGACGGCAGACTTGACAAGTTCGTTGATGACAGATATGCAAGCTGGACAACAGGCATTGGTGCAGACATCATTGCAGGTAAGGCTGACATGGAGAGCCTTGAGAAGTATGCAGTTGAGAAGGGCGAAGTTACTGACTCACTTTCAAGCGGCAGACAGGAATATCTGGAGAGCGTACTCAATCAGATCATGTTCAATCTTTAAGCAGGGGCGTGCCCCTGCACCCATATCCGCTATCATTCGTGGTAGCGGATTTTTTTATCGCCGCCCATATCATTTTTTACGCTGTGATAAAATATGAAAGCGTGCCCCTGCACCCATATCCGCTATCATTCGTGGCAGCGGATTTTTTATCGCCGCCCATATCATTTTTTACGCTGTGATAAAATATGAAGGCGTGCCCCTGCACCCATATCCGCTATCATTCGTGGTAGCGGATTTTTTTATCGCTGCCCATATCATTTTTTACGCTGTGATAAAATATGAAAGCGTGCCCCTGCACCCATATCCGCTATCATTCGTGGCAGCGGATTTTTTTGTACAAAAAAAGAGCGGCTCTCAGCGAACCGCCCTCTTTGATTATCATTACTTTTCTTTTCTTGAGAGTTCCTGCAGCTCCTGCTCATACTGTGAGAAGCCCTCCACAGACTTCATAAGCTCGTCCTCAACGTGTTCTTCATGATTATCCTTAAACACAAACTTCAGGAATACCGGTGTGATTATCGTTGTTGCAACTACCATGATGATGATAGGTGCGAAAACCTCGTCGCCCATAAGTCCAAGCTTCTGTCCTTTAGCCGCTACTATAAGTGCGACCTCGCCTCGTGAGATCATACCCATTGCTATCTGCAAACTTTCCTGATTTGTATACTTACAAACCTTTGCGCCTAGTCCACAGCCTATTATCTTTGTGATTATTGCCACAGCAAGGAGCAAAATTGTAAACAGCACCATTTTGCCGTTCATGTTGATACCGTTCATTGTAAGACCGATGCTTGCAAAGAACACTGGTGAAAGGAACATATACGAAAGTGTTTCAAATCTGTTTGAGATATACTTTACGTCCTTTTCGCTTGAAATTGCAAGACCTGCAACAAATGCGCCTGTGATATCTGCTACGCCGAAAAGCTCTGCTACATACGCCATGAGCAGGCAGAAAACGAAGGAAATGATAACGTGACGTCTAAGGTCTTTTTTATCTCTTTTTCTCCACTTTGTGAACACAACATGGTAAACGACTGTACAGCCGATAGCCACTGCAAAGAACGCTACTATCTTAATAAGAACTGTTGCAACGTGAACGCTTGTATCTGCAAGGCTTGTGATAAGGGTCAATGCGATGATACCAAGGATATCGTCTATGATAGCCGCACCGAGAATGGCATTACCTGCTCTTGTAGAGAGCTTGCCAAGCTCTTTCAGAGTTTCTACTGTGATAGAAACTGATGTTGCAGTAAGCACAACGCCTATGAAGAGGTGCTGCAGGAATGGTGAGCAGGCGAGCTTATCGCCCTTGCCTATGCCCATTGCAGCGGCAAGTCCAAGTCCGCCGAACAGTGGTACGATAACGCCAAGAAGAGCGATTATGAATGACGCTTTACCAGTCCTTTTAAGCTCCTTAACGTCTGTTGTAAGTCCTGCGGTGAACATCAGCACGATGACGCCAATTTCTGACAGTTCTGAGATGAACTCAGTTTCTTTTACAACATTAAGAACGGCAGGTCCGAGTATTACGCCCGCCAACAACGCACCGACTACCTGCGGCAGTTTCATTTTCTTTGTTACAAGTCCGAGAATTTTGGTCGAAAGCAGTATAAGTGCAATAAACAATATGTAGCTGTATTCTTCCATGATTTTACTTCCTTTCCACGCCGCCATTATATGACGTTAATGCGTAAAAATAACGATCTACAGCATTTTACTCTCTGCAAATCGTCATTGATTTTCCGTATCTTATTATAGCATTATGCCGCACTATAGTCAACAGACAGCACAATTTGTTCACAAAAAAGAGCAACAAAAAAGAGCCGCAAAAGTCGGCTCTTTTTGTGATTATTTTATCAAAGTTTGTTTATACAGCTTTTTTGCCGTTAGGGAATATCTTATCCTCGCAGATACCTGCCATTTTCTCGATAGCAGGCTGTATATCCAGCCACAGACCGCAGCCGTCGTCCTGACCGCTTGTTTTCCATGCAAACACGCCGTTCCAGCCATTATTGTAAGCGTCCTCATAAGCTGAGGTGATGTCGAAATCGCTGTCGCTTGCAACGGCCGGGCATTCGCCTATAACGCAAGGCTTTGTACCGTCAAGGCCAAAGTCTGTTGGAGATTCGCTGAAAGGATATCCCCACATTCCCTGCATCCAGGTGTACCAATGAGTTGAATAGAAGTCAACATAGGCAAGGCTCTTGTCATACTTATCACCGCTCAAAACGTCCTGAAGCGCACTGTCGGATATTTTGTTGCCCTGCTGGCTGTCGGAGTTATACTTTATCATACCCATGCCCACGGTTACGAGAACGTCTGAATTTGCATGGATAGCTGCGGCTGCCTTTGCATAATACTGCTCCAGATAGAGCCAATCAAGCTTGCCACACTCTTCATTTTCAACTATCCAGTCAGGCTCGTTGCAAAGGTCCACAGACCAGAAATAGTCGCTCTTGCCATATCTTTGAACGAGAGGAACTATATAGTTATCTACAAACATATCTGTCTTGTCGCTGTCCTGAATGAGCGTTCTCCAAGCCTGATAATTCTGGTTCTGATCCTTGAAGTTATCGAAGGACTGAACTGTTGCCATTATATAGATCTGATACTGCTCTGCAAGATAGAACAGATTGTCAAGGTCCTCCCAATGAGCTGTTGTTGCACCGTCAAATGTACCGTCTGCTGAGATAGCCATACCAACGTCGCCGTTGCAGATTATCCAGATCCTTGCGGCATTTACGCCTGAATTGTGAAGCTTCTGGAAATGATCCTGCCAAAACTCAAAATTAAAGCCTCCGCCAAAGTCGTTCCACTTATCCCATGGAGCGTTCACTCCATTGAACCAAAGTTCCTTGTCGCCCACCATGAATTTTGTTCCGTCGATCTTGACTTTCGCTGAGCCGTCGGTCGTTGTTGCATAATCCTTTTCAGGCATTGCAGTTTCCGAAACAACGGCAGAGCTGTTGTTTGATTTGCTTTCAGCCTTTGAGCTTGAGGAATTATCTCCGCAGCCCACGGTCGAAACAAGCATCAGCACTGCAAGTGATGATGCAAGCCACTGTTTAACTTTCATAAAATATACCTTTCCTTTCTTTGGACTAAAGTTTTGAACACATTTGATTATAGCACAATACTGATTCATTTTCAATAGCAAGATCTGATTTTTTTGCAGATAATATCCTCTAAAATTTTAACATTGTATAATTATATTAACCCTAGTAAATCGACACTTTTTATATAGTGATTAAAAATATGAACATTTGAGATTTATACACAAAAAGAATGTATGTTATTTGTTTAATAAGCGTATTCTAATTTGAACAGAGATGTGGTATAATGAAAGACACTGATGAGGTTAATATTTTATATATGAAAGGACGGGAAAGAATGAAATCAGTATCAAAAAGATACCTGAGCTTTATTTTATCTCTTTTAATGGCAATGACCATATTTATTGGTCTTGACCTTGGGGATATAAATGTGCAGGCATTGTCGGGAGATACTCTCAAAAACGCTGACACGGAAGCCATACTTGAGGATATGGGTCTGGGCTGGAATTTGGGCAACTCTCTTGACGCAACAGGCGGTTCAGGTCTTGACACGGAAACATCGTGGAGCAATCCTAAAACAACTCAGGCTCTTATAGACAAGGTAAAGTCTTTAGGCTTCAACACGGTGAGAGTGCCTGTTTCTTGGGGCAAGCACGTATCGGGTGACAACTACACTATCGACTCTGCATGGCTTGCGAGAGTAAAGGAAGTAGTTGACTACTGCTACAAAAACGATATGTATGTAATTCTCAACATTCATCATGACACAAAGTCTTCTGCAAGCGCTTCGGGAGCAGGATATTATCCAAGGTCTTCTGCATATTCAAGCTCTGAGAAATTTGTTACGAGCGTATGGTCACAGATGGCAGAATATTTCAAGGATTATGACTATCATCTTATATTTGAAACCCTTAACGAGCCTCGGCTTATTGGCACAGGCTATGAGTGGTGGTTCAACAAGTGGAGCATTCCGTCAGAGGTAAAGGACGCTATAGAGTGCATTAACAAGCTCAATCAGAAGGCTGTTGACACCATAAGAGCCACAGGCTCAAACAACAGGGGCAGACTTATCATGTGTCCCGGTTACGACGCTTCCATAGACGGGGCAACTGTTTCAGGCTTCAAGCTTCCTACAGATATTTCAGGCAACAAAAACCGCATCGCTGTATCAGTTCACGCTTACAGCCCTTACAACTTTGCAATGAATGTTGGTTCAGGCTCGACCTCTACATATACATCTTCTATAAAGAACGAGCTTCAGGACCTTTTCAGCACGCTGAAAAGCAATTTCCGTGACAAGGGTATACCTGTTGTTATCGGCGAGTTTGGCTCAACGGACAAGAACAACACTGCTGAGCGTGTAAAGTGGGCAACAGACTACACTGCGCTTGCAAAAAAGAACAAAATTCCATGCGTACTGTGGGACAACAATGCTTTTGCAGTATACAACGGAAGCAACATTGTTCTCAACAGTGAATATCACGGCTACATAAACAGAAAAGACAACACTGTTACAAGCCCTGCAAAGGACGTTATCGAGGCTCTTATGAAGCCTTACGGCAAAAAAGCAGATCTTAACTGCTCTTCAAGCGTTACCATAGTTGCGGGACAGAGCAAGAACATTGGCGCAAGCTCATCAACAAGCGGTGCTGTTCTCACATACAAAAGCACGACTCCGTCAATATGCACTGTTGACAAGAACGGAAACGTGACCGCTCTCAGGACAGGCACAGGATATGTTACTGTTACGGCTTCTGCAAATGGTTATAACAGCGTTTCAAAGGACGTTAAGATAGTTGTTTCAAAGAAGAGCCTTAACAACGGACTTCTTACGCTTTCAGAAACAAGCTATGTTTATGACGGCACATACAAAAAGCCTGCGGCTACAGTTACGTTTGGCGGCAAGGTGCTTCAGGAAGGCAAGGATTACACTATCTCATACAGAAACAATCTGAACGTTGGCGTTACAACTGTTATTGCGACAGGCATGGGCGACTACACAGGTTACACATCAAAGAACTTCACTATCACAAAGCGTGCAATGGCAGGCGGAACAGTTTCAGTGGCTTCAAGCGTTTCATTCACGGGAAGCAATATTACTCCGTCAGTTACAGTAAAGGTAGCAGGCAGGACGCTTACAAGCGGCACTGACTACACAGTTTCATACTCAAACAACAAGAACGTTGGCAAGGCTACTGTAAAGATAACAGGCAAGGGCAACTATTCAGGCTCTCTGAATGCTAAGTTCGACATTGTTCCTGCAAAACAGCAGATACAGAAGCTTGAAACAAAATACAAGGGCTTCTATATTGATTGGGCGCAGAAAGGCTCTGCAACGGGATATGACGTTGAGTATTCTGTAAACGCAAACATGAGCGGTGCAGTGTCAAAGCATTTGACAGCAAACAAGCCTGACACGCTGACAGTAAGCGGTCTGTCAGGGGACAAGACATATTATGTTCGTGTTCGTTCTTACACAAACGTAAACGGCAAGGTATACTACGGTGCATGGTCTGATATAAAGAGCATAAAGACAGCTAACAACGACATCACAAAGGCTACTGTTTCGGGCATTTCCACAAAGGCTTTCACAGGAAAGGCTATTACACAAAACGTAACTGTAAAGGTCGGAAACACTGTTCTTAAAAACGGCACTGACTACACAGTTTCATACTCCAACAACAAAAAAGTTGGCAAGGCTACTGTAAAGATAACAGGCAAGGGCAAGTATGGCGGAGTTATCACAAAGACGTTCAAGATAAATCCTGCAAAGCAGGAGATACAGAAGCTTACGGCAAAGTCAAAGGCTTTCTTTGTGGATTGGGCGCAGAAGGGATCTGCTACCGGATATGAAATTCAGTATGCTACCAACTCAAAGTTCACTGGTGCAAAGAAAGTGGCTATAACAAACAACAAGACAGACAAGACCACTGTTTCAAAGCTTTCGGGCAACAAGAAATATTACGTTCGTGTGAGATCTTACACAACTGTAGGCGGCACAAAGTATTACGGCGCTTGGTCGGCTGTTAAGAATGTGACTACTAAGAAATAAGGTTATATTGGCATAATGAAAATACCGACGGCTCGGGTTGAGCGGTCGGTATTTTTTTTGCGATAATTTTCAGTTTGTGGGGAAGCTAGGCGGGCGAACGTTGTTCGTCACTACATGGGGTCGGGGTTTTATCCGTTGGTGCTTGCCACAAAGAAGTATGTTATGTAGGACAGGACGATAAACGCAGAAGAAAGATAGCTCAGGGTGCTGACTATGGCTTTGCAGGGGGCTTTTTCAGAGCGGTTGCAAAGGTCTGTGAAAAGTCCGATATTTATAAGTCCTATGAGCATACATGGGATTATGTATCTGAAATTCATTGTGCAGATAAAAGGATATCTGATACAGAAGTTATAATAGTTGCCTAAGATAGTGGCATAGACCACTGTGAGCATGAGTTTTTCGGTGAATCTTGCGTTATCGGTCTTTACAAAAAGCACTATGAGCATTGCGATGAACGCTATGACCGCAAGAACTAAGGCTATCCAGAAAAGTGCATATGGCACGAGCATTGCGTTTTCGGGGAAGAAAGTTTCGTTTATGCCCTCGCCAAAAATGGAGTTTTTAAGCATTGCTATGGTAGGGTTATACTCTTTATAGCTTTCTCCGCCCCACTGCTCAAAGACTATTTTGATCTGTGAGAAGCTGAAGTCTGTAAGGCGGTGTTTGGCTGTAAGGTCGCCTATATACTGGACGTCGGCATTTGAAAGGCTTGGGACATAGTTTGGTTTTATGCCGAAACGCAGGTAGTTTCTCACGCTCCACCAAAGTCCAAGAGGACAGCATATTACACCAAAAAGGCACATTTGACCCAGGCGGTTTGCCATATTCTTACGATTTTGCACAAGCGCCACAAAGAAAAGTATGGCTACGGCAGGGGCGATAAGCCCTACGGATATTTTTGTCATCATGCCAAGACCGATACAGAGGGCTGCTTTGACGATATTCTTTGCGGTCTGCTCTCTATACCATTTCAGCACGCAATATATTGCTCCCACTGTAAAGCACAGCATGAGAGGGTCGTTATTTATCCCACCTGACATAAGGACAAGGTATGGATACATACAGCACATACCGAACGGGATAGTCAGGGCTTTGCCTTTAAGGTCAAAGAGCCTTAATATCTTATAGACTGTTATCGTTACGGCACAGACATAGAAGAGGGTCAAGGCTTGTATAGCCTCGCACGCCATGTAATACTCTATGCCTACGGAGGTGCAGAATTTCAGCCACACTGCACAGATGATATGATGCAGAGGCGGGTGATAATACTGCCAAAGGGTGGTAGGGTCGAAATTCGGCAGGGCGTGGTTATTATAGATATACTCTATATAGCCTGCGTGACCGCCCTCGCCGCCGAAATACCACACGTCATTCTGTCTTGTGTAAATATCAGACATGAAAACATAGGAATAGCGCAGAACAAAGCCTGCTCCTGCCAAGGCAAGGCAGGTGACACGGTCATGGAACTTTTTATCGTTATTGAGCAAAACGACATACATAACAAGCACGACGCAAAGTCCTGCAAAGCAGATAAAAGCCGCTTTATACTGGGTATGTACGAAATAATTCACTGCCGCAAGGGTCAAAAGGGTCTTGCCTGCAAAGGTCAAAACTGAACCTGCGGTATGCTTTCCGCTGTCATCGAGCTGTTTCAAAAACCGTCTGAGGTAGAAAAACTCTATTATCATGAAAAAGCCACACACAATGACGCCGTTTAAAAACTTATAGCTATAGCTTCCAAAGCCTGTGAGTGCAAGGCATATGAACGCCGCAACTATATAAGGGTGACGGCTGAGGGTGCGGAAGTTCGCCTCAAGCCGTCTGTCGCTTATGGCTCTTCTGTTCATGTCTTTCCGCAGGGACAGAAGAAGTCCACCTTTCTTTTTGTTCATATTAGTTTCCAGATTTTTCTTCGTGGTATTCTTTTTCTGTGTTCACGTTCCAAATATCTTTTCTGCTCTTTTTGCCTGTTTTTATAGCCTCGGCTGTTTCCATGGCGGTGAGCATTGAATGGTCCATATTATTATATCTATGCTGACCGTTTCTGCCAACGCAATAGAGGTTCGGGAAAGTATCGAGGAACTTTATCATGGTATCGAAATGCTTATATGTATCAAAATAAGCAGGATATGCTTTCTTGACCTTTTCTCTATGGGAATCGAGCACTTCGTTTTCGGAGATGACGCCCATTTTAACAAGCTCGGCGGTGGCGAATTTCACGCAATCCTCATCGGACATATTCCAGAAATCGTCCCCCTCGGCACAGAAATACTCAAGGCCTATCCAAACTGTATCCTCAGGCTTTTCCACCATATAAGGCGACCAGTTGTTGAATATCTGTATTCTGCCAAGCTTTACGCCCTTATCCTGAACGTATATCCAGCAATCAGGAACGATATTGCCGAGAGTTGTTTTATTTGTTTCATTTTTAAGGTTGAGCTTATTGACCAGCAGACCAACGGTAACAAAGTCACGGTATGGCAGACCCTTGGCTATCTTTATGACGGTATCGCAAGGCTTTGTGCCGTCCATGCCGAGGATAAGGTCTTTGACAGGCATTGAGGAGATAAAGATATCACCTGTGAAGGTCTTTTCGCCCTCAGCGGTATCGCAGACAACGGAGGTGACTTTCCTGCCCTCGCACATTATTTTCTTTACCTGACAGCCTGTGAGTATTTTTCCCCCAAGCTCTTTTACTTTCTCAGCGGCGGTCTCCCAAAGCTGACCTGGGCCGTATTTTGGATACCAGAACTGTTCGATAAGGGAGGTTTCCACCTCGTCCTTATTCTTTGTGCCGAACACCTTTTTGAACATATCTTTCAAAAGGGCTGTGATAGAGAGGCCTTTTACACGCTGTGAGCCCCAATCTGCGGATATCTCGCTTGGGTGTCTGCCCCAGAGCTTTTCGGTATAGCCCTCAAAGAACATAGAATAGAGGACTTTTCCGAAACGGTTTATATAGAAGTTCTCAAGGTTTGTTTCAGGCTTTTTGAACACGCACGCCCACAGGTAGCTAAAGCCTGCTTTCATGGTGGTGACAAAGCCCATGTTCTTTATGGTTTCGGGCTTCATTGAGATAGGGTAGTCGAAGAAGTGCTTGTTGTAATAAATTCTCGACACTCTGTCACGGACGAGCATTACATTATCCTCAGTTTCAGGGTCGGGGCCGTTTTCGGCAAGTGGCTTTTCGTGGCCTAGCTTTTTATCGTCATAGGCAGGCTTGCCCTGCAAAGGCATAAGGTTTGCCCACCAATCCATGACCTGCTGATTTTTGGAGAAAAATCTGTGTCCGCCTATATCCATGCGGTTGCCGTTATATCTCACTGTCTGTGATATTCCGCCCATTGCCTGAGAGCCTTCGAGTATGGTCACGTCATAGTCACCGCCGTTTTTAAGAAGCTCTATTGCCGCAGTCAGACCGGCTGGGCCTGCGCCTATAATAATTACCTTTTCCATGTGTTATCCTCTCCTGTTTAGTCTTTATTTTTATCAAATATAATAAATTTTCTGCCTGCAAAGTTCCATATGAAAACTATCACTGTGGAAACGAGTTTGCCCACAAGATAATATTTATCCTGCGGAAGAAGTGTGCCGAATATGAGCTTTGAAGCAAGGATTTCCTCGAAAAGCCATATTATTGCGGCGTTTATGCCAAGTCCCACAACGCCCACGGCGGCAAATGCCGCAAACTCTGCAAGGCGGTTTTTTATCTTTGAATTTTTGAATATCCAAAACGTACTCAGGGAATAGTTCACCAAAAGTCCTGCCACGAAAGAGATAGTCGCGGCAATGACGGGGTCGAAGCGGCAAAGCTCCACAAGTGCGGTCATAATGCCGTAATCCACCACAAAGGCAAAGCCGCCCACAAAGACGTATCTGAAAAACTGTATGAATGTATTATCGGTATCACCCGAAAAAAGCTGTTTTATCTTCATTTTTTATGTTCCGTTCTGAAAAGTTTCTTGTAGGCAACACTGCAAAAAGTGAGCCTACTATATATAAGTACGTTTTATAAAGGCAAAATGTTGCTATTTTTTACAAAATTCTATCTTTCGCACAAATATATGACACTGTTTTTGTACATGGTGCTTAAACACAAAGTTCATAAAGCATTAATCAATATTATACAACTTTTTCTTCATTTCGTCAAGTAAACTTGTGCAAAAACAAAAAAACGGACGGTTTTATCCGTCCGCTGAGGGTGTATGAAAATTTTTGCCGACCGGTCAATGACAAAAAGAGGGCGACCAAAGGTCGCCCATACAAGTTTTTTCAGAACCATTACAGATCATATTCTGTTATGAGGTTTAAGTCTTTTATCTTCATACATATATTTATCGGCGATGTGCATTACATCGTCAAACCTGAAGTTTTCTACCGGAGCAACGGCTGCACCCACGCTTGCTGAGAGGACATAGGATTTTCCGCAGCGTCTGTTCAGCTCTGCCATTTTATCCTTTATCTCCTCCTTGACCTGATCGGAAAGGTCTGTATCAACTATAGCAAAAAGGGCAAGCTCATCTCCGCCAAATCTTCCGCAGACCTTATTCTCAATGCTCACGCTGTCGATAGCGTTTGCGGCGGCTCTTATTGCATAGTCGCCTGCCTCGTGTCCGAAATTATCGTTTATATACTTTAATCCGTCAACGTCCACTGAGACCACCAATGCAAGCTGGTCGTTTCTTCGTGGGAGAGTTTCAAGGGCATTATAAAAGCCAGTACGGTTATAAAGCCCTGTTAGCATATCGTGACGGTACATTTCTTCGATATGCTTTGTCATATACTTCTGATAGGTGACGCTTCGGAAGCTGCCCAAGGCGGTATTTAGGGAATTTACATAGAGTGGTATTTTAAAATACTCGCTGAGCTGCGCCGGAAAATAGAAGCAGGCATAGCCAAGTGGTACGCCGATATGGGCAAGTGCTGAAAATATGAGGGGGACTTTATAGTCCATTATATTCTCTATATCGGGAATGATGTTGATGCGGTCAAAAGGCTGTGGGATATTTCTATCTTCCACGGCACGGCTCCGCAAAAGTATCATTTTATCGCTAAAAAGCGGTTCTCTATCGCTTATTACACCAGGGGCTTTACGTTCGTCAAAGAAATCGCCGTTCACCACAACAGCCACATCGCCAAAATTATACTCCTTCAGCAGTGTAGCAAGAGTCTTAGGAGTCTCACAATTCATGATATTCACTGCAAGCTCATAGAGGACACGCTCCTCGTCCTGATAGCGATTCATTCTGTCTCGGAGTATTCTGATATACTCCCCCGTATTTATCTGCTCCACTGAGGGTTTACAGCCGCAGGAATTTTCAACGGACAGATCATAGTCTACTGTATATATTTTTTCGGGCTTTTCACCAGCCAGAGCTTTACTTATAACATTAATGATTGTTTTAGCGGTATCATCATAGCTACAGCCGCTTGTTGTAAGCATAGGAGTGCAAAAATTAGCTTCTTCTGAGCCGTCAAAGCCTGTTATGATAATATCCTCCGGGATCTTATAGCCCCTTCTTTGAAACTCAGCCCCTGCGGCTATAGCCATCATATCGTTTGCACAGATGATCGCTCTTGGGACTTTATTTTTTTCTATCATATCGTCCACTGCTTTCAAAGCAGGAACAGACCAATAGTCACCGTAATAAAAGACATCATTTCTGAATGGGATATCATACTCCTCGAGTAGCTTTCTGAAAACTGCTATACGCTCTTCTGAATTTTCTTCGTCTTTTCTGCCTGCGATAAAGCCTATATCTCTTACACCATGCTGTTCTATCACATGGCGAACCACTTGCTCAAAGCCTTTTGCATAGCCGAATTTGATGCTTATGCAATCGTCATGCTCTACGCCGACTGATATGACAGGCTTACCATATTTGGCGGCGTCCATTCTGATTTTTGTCATTACATTCTCAGCATACACACCCTCTTCAAAGGTCACGACGGCATCTGTTATATTATAATCAATAAGGTCAAACACAGACTGCTCGCCTTTTTCAGACAGAGTCTTCCAATAAAGGTCTGAGCAGGTGTGATATACAAACAGCCTGTAATCGTTTTCAACAGCAAAATTATTAAGAGCCCGTATGATTCTATAATTACGCTCATCATAGACTTTACACATACAGACCGCAATTATTTTGATGTTACCGATCATACAGCACAGCTCCTTTCCTATAAATTCAAACACAGTGTTATTATAACATGATTTAATGAATAAATCAAGAGAAAATTGGACAATTTTTAAGAAATTAAGACATAGTTTCGCACACTTGATTAAATAATTAAAGAAAAGGAGCAGGCTGTTAATCCAGTCTGCTCACATCGTTCCATGACCTTACACGCTGATAAGACATTTTATGCTGTTGGAGATACTCGTCGGTATTTTCGGGAGGGCTGGCGATATCCTGTGGTTTATCGCTTGTAAAGATATCCTCATAATCGTTAGTTATGACCTTATCGCCCTTTTGGTTATCCAGCAATTTTTGCAGGTTTTCGGTCATTTTATCACGGGTAAGCCCCTCGAAGTCTATACGCTCTTTTCTGCCGTCGAAGGGAAAGTTGGGGAGTTTACGCATGAAGTTAAGGTCAGACACAGTTTTCGCGGTGATGACAGCGGCTACTATAAGGTAGGCGAGCATAACGAAAGTATCGCCTGACACACTGTCAAAAAGGGCGAATTTCAGACCCATATATAATATCATCACGGCAGGGGATGCGACTATCAATTTAGTTGTATCCGCCATAAGCAAAGCTCCGCTTGCGGCAAACGCCGCATAGTTAAAAAAAGGCATTTGAGCTTGCATCAAAAAATGCGAACATCGCACTTTCCGACGCAAAAAAATTCGCCCATCCCATCATTCCGTATATTATAACCGCAGGAATAAGCAACGCAAAGGTAAAAGCTGCAAATCGCCGCTGCCTTTTTATAAGCCTGCGGAAATGCCTGCGAAGAGTTTCGTCAGGCAGTGTTTTATAGTCGGCTCTCAGATCAAACATTTCCATGTTATGTCACCTCCTGAATTTATTATAGCATTGGGGGAGGGGATTGTCAAATGGTTTCTGGGGGTGTTAGCACAAACCATGTAGGGGAGCGGCGCAATTTCTGCTTTGCAGAAATACGACGTCCCATTATTTCTCGCACGTCACCATTTGTGTTTTTTCACAACAACCCCGAATAACCACACAACGCATTTGTAGGGGACGGCGCCCTCGACGTCCCGACCCCTCGACAGCCTTTGTCCCCCTGCATGGCTTGTGAAAAAAATACAAACCTCACTCCTTCGAGCGGGCTGTCGAGGGCGCCAGCCCCTACAATGCTGAAATTGCATAATTTCAGAACACGGGCGAACGCTGTTCGCCCCTACATATATTCGGGATAGTTTATTCCTCCGCAAAATCGCTCCGCTCTTTGCGTATCTACATTGCGCTTAGGGCTAGAAAGGCGGTGCAGATTTAATTCTCCGATATCACTTTCATCTGATATCATATTTCTATCTGCTTTTGATACTACAATCTGCACCTTGTCGGCTTGCGCCGAATGAGGCTCTGCCTCAAACTCCGACAGGGCTTTGCCCTGTACCCACAATGGGTTTCACCCCTTGACCCTGACCAGGGACGTGTCCCTGGACCTTTTGCTCGCTTCGCTCGGTGCTTTATTTTACTTTATGCTTGCAATTTACTTTGGTCTGCTATGCTCATTCCTCATTCCTCATTTCTCATTCCTCACTCCTCACTCCTCATTTAACTCCGCTCCTCATTTACCCTCGCCCCTGATTTATTCAAATGTAATCGTTTTATACCTATTGCATTAATTTGCTTTTTGTTGTATAATATATTTGTTAATATATACAGCCATTTGGCAAAATCAAGATATGAAAGGACCTTATTACTATGAAGAAATTCCTTGCGGCGGCTCTTGCTCTTTGCATGACAAGCGCTGCTCTCACAAGCTGCGGTAATTCAAACAGCTCTTCTGCTGCTGACTCAAACTCCGCTGCGGCAAACTCTCAGGCTTCCGATTCAAGTGCGGCTGATACCGAAAGTGTTTCAGACAAGCTTCTTGCTGAATACCCTGCATCTACGGAAAAGATAGATGTTAAAAATGGTGCTACTGAGAACATGATCGCCAGAAGCGTTATCAACGAGGGCGACACTTCCCGTCTTGCGGCTAAACTCGACTACGCTCTGCAAAATCCTAAGGAGACAACAAAGATCTGTTTCATCGGCGACTCTATCACGGCAGGTTCAGGTGCTAACTCCTCAACTAATCAGTATGTAAACCAGTTCAAGAGCTGGTGGGAGGAAAACATAAGCTTCTATGTTGATGTTACTAATGCCGGTATCGGTGCAACTGACTCATACATAGGTGTTCACAGGGCACAGCGTGACGCTTTGGAGGCTAAGCCTGACATTATCGTTATCGAGTTTATCAATGACGCTGATGATGAATTTTATGAGTCCTGTATGGACAGCCTTGTAAGAATGTGTCTTGAGCAGGACAACAATCCTGCAGTTATGATACTTGAGCCTTCAACTGAGGGGGGTACATCTCCACAGGCTGCACATCTCAAGGTAGCGCAGGCTTACAACATTCCTATGATATCTTATCATGACGCTGTTATGCCTGAGATAGAGGCTGGCAACTTCACATGGGCTGACATTTCACCTGACAACGTTCACCCTAATGATGACGGACACGTTATAATGGCTTCACTGCTCACAAAATTCGTTGGCAACATAAAGGACAATATTGACAGCGTTGACAAGGAAGCAAAGGCATTTGACACAAGCACTGTTGCACCGACAGGCGATGTATTCGCTGACGCTACTATCGGAAGCCGTCAGACAGAGGACATTGTAAAGACAACTGACGAGGGAACATTCACAGATGTTACAACATTCCAGAAGTTCACAGACGGTTGGGGAACAACAACAGGCGGCACTATCAAGTTTGAGATAACTGCAAAGAACATTGGTATGATATACTACATGACAGTTGACGGCAAGTCCGGCGTGGCTGCTGTAAAGGTCGATGGCGAGGACGTTGCGACTATCAACGCTGACTTCACAAGCGGCTGGGGCAACTACGCTAAGGCACAGCAGATATACTCATCTGACGAGGTGGCTACTCACACTGTTGAGGTAACTGTCGTTGATGACGCAAAGCCTAACTTCCAGATACTTAACTGGCTTATTTCATAAGGATCTATAATAATATTTTGGCGGATACATGGTGTTGTATCCGCCAATTTTTTATGCTTTATCCGTTTTGTATCATTTATTTATATCCATTCTTTTATATGCTGCGGAGAAAAGTATCACAACGAGCATGACTGAGATAATTGCGATATTTCTTCTATAGGTCATGGTATCGACAAAGGTATGGAAATTTACGGCTGATATCATTTTTATCACTGCGGCGGTGAAAACCGTCACTGACAGCACAGCGACTATACCTCTAAAGCGTTTTATCAATGCGCTTAAAACAAGGGAAGCGAGGGAGATGAGGGTGAAAAACAATGCTGCGGAGAGGTAGCTTTTTAGGGCTGAGCCTTTGAAAAACAGGTCGAGGACGCTGGCTTTCATAACGAGCTTATTGAACATATTGCTATTCAGTGATCTTTCCGCTGCGAATATCCACAGGGTATAGACGGCGGAAATCGTCAAAGACATTGCGATGACGCTAAGGAAGATACAGCCGATAGTGTTACGTTTTGAAAGGCAATTTGCGGCGGATATTTTCTCGGAATTTGCATAGATGATATATGTTCCCACGGCGGTTGCCACGATAGAGGCGGCGAGGGTGAGTGGCATTACCACCTCATAGGCATAGGCGACATCGTTTCCTGAGTTGAGGTAGATAGAGAATGTTATCACGCCGTATAGGCAGATAACAAAGGCATAGACCACGTAGCAATAATATTTCTGCACATTTGCGAAAAGTTTCAGGGTATTCATTTTACACGCTCCTTTTATATTTTATGGGTTTTCTGCGGTAAAAGGCGAATGACACTGCTATGGCTAAAATAGTAAGCAGGATATAGGTTATGGTGAAAGCCTGTGCGCCAAAAACGCCGAAAACTGACTCGAAAAAACCATAGCTCATAACGGGTGCAGCGAGGTAGGGAGTGAACATTCCTCCTGCGATATTTGCAGCGAAAAGTATCACGATAACGCCTAGGTTTATTATCCTGCCCATGGTTTCAAGGCGGCTCATGATGATGAAAAAGGCTGTGCCGCTCATAAATATCAGCACTGTGCGCAGGCAAAGCATAAGATAGATATAGGCTATGCTTTCGCTAAATGACAGGGATATAAGGGAATAATTTTGGAGTATCTCTGCGTGTGTATAGTCCACTGCCACGCCGTCAAGGCGTATAACAGTTCCTTTCAGCTTATCTGCAAAAATAAAGCTCTCTATGCTGTGTGCGGCAACAACTATAAATGCTGTGACAAAAGCACAGATAAGTATTGCAGCAAAGGACGTTTTTCTTGACACACCACAGCAGACTGAAAGTGAGAATATCTCTTTTACCGTAAAAAACGCCGCCGCAAATGCTGCCGCCCCCGTAAGCAATTCATAATATTCCGACACACCCTCCACGCTCAAAGCCTTTGCCGCAAGCAGCACAAGGAAAAACACAAGCACGGCTGCAAGGGGAAGGAGAGTTCTTACAACAGTAGTTTTACAGAGTTTCAGCTCATTCATTGTTCCCCCTCCTCACCTGTCAGATTTATGAACACCTGCTGTAGGTCGGGTCTTGAGATCTCAAGACCTTCGGGGACATTTTCGGGCGTGCCCTTTAGATACGCCGAGCTTATTGTTCCGATGTTTTTCATGCAAAGCACCTCTTTATTCTGACAATAGGCACAAACTAAACTCTTTGCACCTGTGACGGAATAGCCATCCGTCAAAATATCCTCCGTTTTGCCTGCCGCAAGCACCTTGCCCTTATCTATTATTATGACATCCTCCACAAGGTTCTCGCACTCTTCGATAAGGTGGGTGGATATTACCACGCCGCACTGAGTTTCGGCAAAGCGTTCTACCAGCAGGCGGTAAAAAAGGTCACGGTGGTTTGCATCAAGCCCAAGAACAGGCTCGTCAAAGAAGAGAAAGTCTGCACCGCTCGCCAAGGTGAGAATGAGCTTTGAAACTGTCAGATAGCCTGTTGACAGTGCAGAAAGGCGTTTTTTCGGGTCAAGCTTGAACTTTTCGGCAAGAGAATAGGCATAGTCCTTATCAAAACCGCCGTAAAAATCAGCCGTGATATTCACCGCCTGCTTAAAGGTCAGACCTGCCGGCATTGTGACGCTCTCGCTCATTGCGTATATACGATTCAGTGCTTTATCATTTTCCAAAAGGTCTTCGCCGTCAAGAGTACACCTGCCCGAGGTGGCAAAAACACGGTTCGTTATGATATTCATAAGAGTGGATTTGCCTGCGCCGTTTCTGCCCAAAAGTCCGTATATCCTGCCCTTTTCTATCTCCACAGACACACCCACAAGGGCATAGTTCCTGCCGTATTTTTTTATGATGTTATCCGCCTTTATAACGCTGTTACTCATTTTCAAATCCCCTTTCGATCATTGCGATTATCTCATTTTTTGATATGCCAAGTTTTTTAGCCTCTTCACACATTTTATCAACGTATGTTTGCTGAAAATCCTGCTGTCTTTCTGCTTTGAGTTTTTCCACTGCTCCCACGCTAACAAACATTCCCAAACCTCTTTTTTTGAATATCACCCCTTTATCCACGAGCATATTTATTCCTTTCAAGGCTGTGGCGGGGTTCACTTTATACTCCACTGATATTTCTGTTGTGGACGGTATCTGCTCTCCCTCAGGTATCGTTCCGCTTATTATCATATCCGACAGCCACTCGCACAGCTGAACATATATAGGCTTTTCGCTCTTCAGTCTGAGTTCCACGCTATTTCCTCCTTCCGCTTATTTTGTTGTCTTTTTTCTTTTATTCTCACAAGTTAATTAGTTAGTTACTCATGTAACTAACTATACAGTATCTTTTCCCTTTTGTCAAGGCGAAAGAGAATGATTTCTTTTGTTTTGGTGATATAGACAATTTATCAGAGTGGAAATTATGCAGAAGATATATTATAAGATTTAATAAATACACAAAATATTTAGTGAAAACTAAGCAGCCAGCTTAACAAAAACGAAAATAGATATGATATAATAAATATGCTGAAAGAAACAAACACAGCGATAACTTATTGATCCCCTTAATAAGACTTCTCCCGACAGTTTTTCCGACTGTCGGGGATTTTTTTATTTCTAAAAATGTCACAAAACAGTCTATTAGCTAAAAATTCACCTTTATTTTACAAAATGTAATCGTTATCCTAAGCAGTCAGCTTAACAAATCTTGTAAATAAAGTGATATAATATAGTTGCATCAATATGTGAGATGCAAAATTTACATTATGAGTTGGAGGCATTGATTATGTTAAAGAAAATCATGATTTTAGGAACAGCCTTAATGATGTGCTTAGCTTTTGCAAGCTGTGACGGTGACTCTAGTGGTGACAATGGATATTCTCCTGAGTATAATAATGACGCTGAATACCGTTCAAATGTTAACAAGGCGGCAGACGCATGGGGTAAGGACGCAGGAGATGTTGACAGAACATATCATGCTCTTGCTGGCGATGATTGATATTTTTTTTGGAATAAACAAACACAGCGATAACTTATTGATCCCTTTAGTAAGACTTCTCCCGACAGATTTTCCGACTGTCGGGAGTTTTTTTGCAAAAAAATCGGCAGCAGACACATGATAGCGTCTGCTGCCGAAGGTTTTATATTGTTTTAAGCATTAAAGCAATTATCCAAGAACAACAACGATGTTTGTCTGCTCTGTCATCTTGCACTCGCACACGAAGTTGCCTTCAACTGCTTCGCCGTTGACTGTCATAGACTTTACGCCGCTCTGAACGTGGTCTGGGTTCTGAATGTCGATAGAAAGGTGCTTGCCACGGAAGTTCTTTTCGATCTTGAAGCCGTCCCATGTGTGTGGGATAGATGGGCTTATTACAAGTCCCTCTGCGTTTGGTCTCATACCGCAGATACCCTCTACGCAGCCTACCATTACTGTTGAGCCTGTACCTGTCAGCCAATGAACGTGTGAACGTCCTGCATATGGTGAACGTGTTGACTCTGTAAACTGACCGTGAACGTATGGCTCAAGTATTCTTACTTCTGCCTTATCGTTCATGTTAGCAGGTGAGGACTCGAGGAAGTACTCGAATGCTCTGTCACCGTGACCGAGAAGTGACTCTGCAAGGATAGCCCAGCCCTGTGTCTGTGAGAAGATACCACCGTTCTCCTTTGTATCAGGGTTAAAGATGTGCATGAGAGCACCGTCAAAGTAATGATCTACATAAGGTGGCTCCATGATCTTTACGCCAAATGGAGTATTGAGTATCTCGTGTACCTTTTCCATAGCAGTTTCAGCCTGCTTATCAGATGCGAAGCCTGAGATAACTGACCAAGACTGTGGGTTGAGCCACATTGAAGCCTCTGGATCCTTCTTAGCGCCAACGATCTCGCCGTTCTCTCTGTAGCCTCTGATAAATCTATCCTCGTCCCAGCAAGCTTCAAGGCTCTTGCCGAGTTCAGGCTGTACCTTATCGATATAAGCAGCGTACTCATTATCGCCTCTGTCAAGAGCATAGCCCTTGATGATGCTCATTGCATAGTAGAGCTGGAATGCAACGAATGTTGACTCACCCTTCTTGCCAAGTCTGAGGCAGTCATTCCAGTCAGCATAAAGACCTGCTGGCATTGTATGAGCGCCAAGTCTTTCCATTGAGAAGTTGATAGCTCTCTTAAGATGCTCGTAAACTGTATCCTCGCCGCCGTTTGCGTATACGATAACCTCATCGAGGAACGCCTTGTTTCCGCTCTCGCCGATATACTTATTAACTGTTGGGAAGAGCCAGAGAGCGTCGTCTGCTCTATAGCATGGGTGACCTGTTTCCTTAGCGTAGATAGAGTTCTCATCGTTCTCGTCCGGGCAAGTTTCATGGCCTGCCTTGTGGTCGAACTTAACAAGTGGAAGTCCGCCGCCGTTATCTACCTGTGCAGAGATCATAAATCTGATCTTTTCAGCAGCAAGCTCAGGATTGATATGGATAATACCCTGGATATCCTGAACTGTATCTCTATAGCCATAGCCGTTTCTCAGACCGCAATAGATGAATGATGCAGCTCTTGACCAGATAAATGTGATGAAGCACTGATAAGCGTTCCATACGTTTACCATGTTATTGAACTCGTCAGAAGGAGTTTCGATCTGGAAGTTATTGAGCTGACCATGCCAGTAAGCGATAAGCTCCTTTACCTCAGCGTCTACCTTGCCAGGCTCATTATATGCAGCGAGTATCTCGTCTGCTACCTTAGGGTTCTTCTGACCAACAACATAGATTATCTCCTTTGTTTCGCCAGGAGCAAGGATAATGTCAGACTGAAGAGCGCCGCAAGCGTTTGAGTTATAGTTGAGCTTGTTATCGCAGAAGCCTCTTTCAACTGCAACAGGGTTGCCGTATGTTCTGTAAGAGCCGATAAAGCTGTCCAGATTACCGTTATAAGCGGAAACAGGAGCGCCAACTACGCCGAAAAATCTTTCTCTCCAGTTAGAGCCGTTCTCGTCCTTACCGCTGTTCTCATTGATGTGCTGAACGATCTTGTTGCCCTCAAAGCTTGTTCTTGTGATGAACAGTGTATACTGGAGGTTTACCTGATCCTGCTCGTAGTTGTTCTCATTTGTGAACTCTACAAAGCCGAATGTTGAAAGGTTTCTGTATCTGTCAGAGTTATTTGTGATCTTAGTTCTCCATACCTCATATGTTTTGTTCAGAGGAACATAATATGTAAGCTCGGAGTGGATATCTGCATAGTCAGACTTGATAGTTGTATAAGCTGTACCATGGTGGCACTCTGTCTTATACTGATCGAGAGGCTTGCCTACAGGCTGCCATGTGCATGACCAATAATCCTTGGCGTCGTTATCTCTGATGTAGATATATCTGCCAGGGAGACCGATATTTGAATTGAAACGGTAACGGATTATTCTTCCGTTAGCACCGCTCTTTACAAAGCTGTATCCGCCGCCGTTGTTGGATACGATAGCACCGTACTCTGGTGAGCCGAGATAGTTAGCCCAAGGTGCAGGTGTGTCAGGTCTTGTGATGACGTATTCCTTGTGTTTAAGGTCAAAATAACCATACTGCATATTTTTTATACGCTCCTTTTCAATATTTTAAAGTTGTAAACGTTTCACCAAAATGGCGTAAACGTTTCCCTCATAGATCCCGTCATTATTCATAACGCTTATACTATTTTAGCATACTTCCGATAGCTTTACAAGGGGGTAAAGCCAAAAAAATGGGCGTATTTTCAAAAAACTTTTTCGGGATTGTTGACTTTTGAAACTTAAACGATTGAAAATCGTTATGCTTTTTGTCATTGTCCAAAACGCACTAATAACTGATATTTATTTATATATATTGGATATTGACAGTAATGCCGAAAATATGGTATATTGTGTATATAATAAATTATAGGAGGTAGATACTATGGCAAAGATATGTAACAGCAAGCCTGTTAAAATCGTGCTAATAGTTGCAATTATAATACTGGCTATAGTATTTGGTTTTGTCTTTTATCAAAAAATGTCTGATGAAAATGAAGAAAAGGCTGCAAATGCCCCAGATGACGTGTCTTATGATGTTCCCGACGCCTCTGACATAAAAGTCAAGAAAGGTCGCTATTACCTAAATGGTGACACAAACAGCTATTATTTTGAGATCACCGCAGGCAATCACATACAGCTCCACTGCGATGATATGTATGCTCTTTTTGAAAAGTGGAATCCCGGCAAGGATGACATTATCAAAGAGGACGTTGCTTATTGGACAGGCGAAAAAGAGTATAAAATAGTTGTGACTGAAATTGGCACAGTTATATTGGCGGTGGAATGGGAATATGACGACAACAGCAATCTGACCGGACTTACAAGCGGTCCTTGCTGGCTCGATGAAAACACTCTCGGCAAGTGGGGTCAGGAGGGCGACTTCAAGTATGTAGACAGCAGTGAATATGCTGACAGTTCCACAGCAGAAACAGTTGACACTTCGTACACGATAGCTATTGAAGACAAGATATACCATCTGAGCAACAAGGTGCTTTCAGCAGAAGAAAAAGCTTACATTGATAAGCAAGCTGCTGACGCTTCATCAACACGTTATTTATATGACCCTGCTCAGCAAGCCGACGGCGCTATCACAGATGTTAAGGCAGATGTTTTCAGACTTGACAGCAAATACCTTTGCATAAAGATCAAATGTGATGATCTTTACAGAAGCGTACAAAAGATATATACCGATAAAAATGGGATAGACGGAAATGAAACTGCATATGTTGTTTTGGAACCTGCGGGAAGTAACTACACTCTTGCTGATAGTTTACCCGACAGCACTGAAATTTCGGCATATTATATTTATCACTGGTATGGAGAAGAACCATATGAGATAACAGACAAGGACACTATCGACAAGATAACTGCGTGGATAGAGAACGCTAAATCGGTATGCAAGGATTATCCTTACATTGACGGCTTAGAATACGGCGGTGCAGACGCTTATGGAATCTCTCTCGAAAAGGATGAATCAAGTGATGCGTATGAGAGCATTTGTGTTATCGATGTTTCACAGTATTCGTGGGACACCTCAGGCGGTATGCACTCTGAAAGTAAAATATGCAATTTTAGCATAAAAGATGATACAGGCGAATTTCAGGATTACAATTTGCCAAAGGAAATGATAGATGAGATAATGCCCCTTATAACAAGACCTAATGTTGAATAGCATACAACACATACAAAACCGGCGTGTATCACGAAGATACACGCCGGTCGTTTCTATTATGTTTTTATGATACCTTGAGCCATGCGCAGGCAAAATCAAGTGCTTCATAGAGGCTTGATTTCTCTGCTACCTTAACTATCTGCTTATTCGGAGGCAGTGTGCTGTCTGTTGCAAATTTTCTTATTCTTACCTTATTTGCAACGTCGATACCGCCGACCTTTTCTGTAGAAAGTATTTCTATCATGACTACGAACTCGTCATACATATTTCCAAAATAGATATTATTCCCTTTTCTCACCAGAGGAACGCCCTTATAGGTGAAAAAAGCTTTCTTTTCTTCTGCCATTTATCTCTCCGCCTTTCTCATAATATATTTCTCTTTTTGTTTACTATTTTATTATACCATACTTTTCACACAATTAAAAGAGCTTTTGACAACTTTTTTGCGCAGGTTTTCAGCCTCAATTTATGTGGGATACATATTGTATCACATATTCTTTGAGAAAGCTGTCGAAACATGACCGTAGGGGCGAACTCCGTTCGCCCGTCAGATCATATGCTTAGCATGGGGTATGCGTTTTAATAGTTATCGTCCACAGCCTCGCCTTTAAGAAGTCTGTCCATATTTGCAACGAACGTATCTACCCAAGTTGACTGTATTCTGAATGAGGTTTCACCATTTAGCTTGACTACAGAACGTCTTGAAGAATCCTTATAAATCTCCATAACGTCCTTTTTGCCGTCCTTGCGGTCGAATGTTATAGTCAGATAGCTTTCGCCCTCAGGGTCTGTGAAGTATATCTCATTTGTCGGGCAACCCATAAGATACTGATAGAAGGTCTTAAAGTTGTCAACGTCAAGCTCCTTGCCGTCTGTTGTGACCTTTGTTACCTGTGCGGTAGTTTTGCCGTCAGAATCTGTATCCGTGCTTGCGCCTGAGCTTTCCACCTCATAAACGGTCTTTTTACCATTATAGACTACCTCAACGTCTTTAAGGTCAACAAGGTAGTTTGAAGTCATAAGGCTTGTGATAACGTCCTCTGCTTTGATCGTTGCCCATGGGAGGTTATCGGCTGAAACGAGGTATATAGCGTCAACGCCCTTTACGCCCTCAAAGTAGCAATAATATGCAGACACTGTATCTGTTGTTTCACTGCTGTCGCCTGCGGTAGCATAGACAGGGTCGCCTATTTTAAGGGTATAGTCATAGCCGTCTCCCGAGAGTCTTACTGTTGCGAACGGGTCGGAAAGTCCATGCTCCTTCATTGCAGTTTCATCAGGTGCGATGACCTCACAGCTCTGTGCTGTAAGTCCCCACATACCATGGGTAGTTGCTGAAGAATTTGTAATGTTCAGGTATGAGAAGATAGGCTCTGTCATTACCTGACCTGAAAGTCCCTCTATCTCGTTAGGGTTATTTTCAAACGCCATTTCATAGTCCAGATCTTTTCTTGTAACTGTTTCCTTGCCATAGTCAGGCCAATCGTCGTCAGACGGCTTTGTGAGCAAAGTGAGGTTCGCATATGCGGTCACTGGATCTGTATAGTATGAAAGCTTTGTTCCCATTACCATATAGACGGTCTTTTCATCGTCAAGGCTCACATATCTGTATCTTTCGTTGCTTGGTGAAACAGAGCCTACATGAAGGGTAGTGGCAGTGCCGTCGCTGTATTCAACTGTGAGATCTGCTGTGGGCTTATCAAGACCGTATTTTGACATATCCTCAACGTTTTCTTCAACGAGCTTTTTCGCCTTGAAGCCGTCAAGATTCGATATCATGGAAGCTTCTGCGTTGGCATTTGCATTGAGAGTGCCAAGCTCAGGTATGCTCCATGTGGATTTACCTGACTCGGACTTATTAACGGAATACTCGCCATGTTCGTTTGAAACCTTTACGCTTGTTATATCGTCGCTTGACTTTGTAAGGATAACAACGCTCTCGTCCTGACTTGAAACTGCCGCTGTTGACGATGAGCTGGAGTCTGCGTCTGATTTGCCTGAGGTGGAGTTGAGAAACGCCATTACTCCCACCAGACAAGCGGCTGTGACTCCGCAGATAATGATACCCTGCAATTTACCATTCATTTGTGATTACCTCTGTGTTTTACTTATTCTTTCTTCTTGCCCAGATAACAATACCCACTATAAGAACTACAACAGGTACGCCAAGGCAGAATGTCCATTTAAGAACTGTTTTCTGCTGCTGAGTGATATCGAAAACATTGCCTGTGATAGTTTTTGGTGTGATAGTGATACCTGCAGTCTTTCCGGTAAGGCCGTTTATAACGCTTATGAAATACTCGCTGTTCTGATACTGTGAATACTGCAAGTAGGTATCAGACAGCATACCCTCTGAACCTACTGCGATAACATTGCTATAGAGAGTTTTGTTATCGTCTGTAAATTTTGCCTTTGAGCCGACAGCCATATAATTCTGCTGACCCTTTACCAGAGCATCGCCTATATTCACCTGACCTGTGGTCTGTGATATATCAACATTTGCGGTATAGGCAGAATCTGAGGACTTGAGGTAGGCGTCTGTGGACACCATATCCTGCTCGTCAAAGAGTGTGTTTACAGGACGGCAGAGTGCTGAAAGGATAGCCGGGTTCTCTGTAGAAACGTCCTGAGTGAAGTTATCGGAAACATCTGACGCAACTGTTACGCAAGGCGAGTTATAATACTTGCCTGAATCGCTTTCGCAGATAACGCCCTTGCCGACAGAAAGTCCATACTCTGACAGGAACTCATCAAGATTCGGGGTGTCCTCCTGACCATAAGAAGCGATATAGAGGAGCTGTTTGCCAAGATTTCCGTCATTATTGAGGAAGTCACTGACCTTTTTGATATCCTCCTCCAGATAGTCAGTCTTAGGAGCAGGGATAACCACAACGTCTGTATCGGCAGGGATATCCTCGGAGGTTATATCCACTGTGTTCACGTTATAGCCGTTAGCTGTAAGAAGCGTCTGGAAATATGTGAGCTGTGTAAGCTCGCTTCTGCCTGTGAGGACAGTAACATAGACAGGGTTAGGGTCTGTTACTGTCATAAGTGCAGAAGTGAAAGCCTGCTCTGCATTTGAGGACTCAACATAGCTGCCGTAATAGGACAGGAATGAAAGGTCGCCGCCTGCCTGCTGAGCAAGGGTATCTATGCTGTAGCCTGATTGTGACAGCTTCTGCTCGAACTCGTCTGTGAATGTAAGAAGGTCGAGCATACCGAGCTTTCTTGTTCGGCTTATCTCTTTGCCGTCAACCTTTGTTTTTGTTTCAAATATCATATCGAACTGGCTGATAGTATCGGTATACTCCTTAACGATCTCAGGGTGTGAGTCGATATCAACGAAACGATATGTGATATGGTGATTGAGCTTACAATAGTTTTTCAAAAGCTCAACTGCCTGCTTATTATAAGAGCTGTAATTTGTATAAGCATTCTCGTCTGCGAAGATAGTTACCTGAACGTCAACGTTCACTTTCTTTACATAATCCTCTGTATCGTTTGAAACTGAATATATCTTATTTGTAGTCAGGTCGATAGTGATAGGATATCTGTCAAAAAGCATTGTTGTGACAACATTCACCAGGACAAGCAGAGCGACAAAAACGCAGGTGAACACTGTTGCCATTGTTCCATGCTTGAGCTTTTTGGCATTGAACTTTTTGCCGTCCTTTGTCTTTTTCTCTTTTTTATCTTTCTTTTTGTCTTTATCTTTTTTATCCTTTTCTGTATCCTTTGGAGCGGTCTTTGCTGCCTTTTCGTCTGCTACAACGTCTTTAAGCAGGTCTGCTCCTGATACAGAGATCTTTTCGTTATTATTCTCTTCCATTTAAACAGCCCTCCTTTAGCCCCAGCGGCGTTTTTCAAGCACTCTCACCGTGAGGAAAAGAAATGCCACTATTGCACTCAGAAAGAACACAACGTTAGAAAAATCAAAAAGTCCATAGGTGAATGAATAATATCTCTCGCCGAATGACACCTTTTCGCACACTGTTGTGAGCCATTCAAAAGGCAGAAGATTGCCTATAGTTGACAGGAACGACACGAAGATAAGTGCGATAAAGCTTATTACTGCGGCAACTATCTGGTTTTCTGTGAAAGATGAGCAGAAGATACCGATAGCGATATAAGCGCCGCCAACAAGTGCCAGAGCGACGATATTGCCCACAACGACGTTCCAGTCAGGCGTACCGAAAGCGGATACGACAACTGCAAAAACGCCTGTGATAGCGATAGCTATGATATAGATAAGGAAAGCGGCAAGGAATTTACCAACGACTATGCTGCCAAGACCCACAGGGGCGGTGAGCAGACACTGGTCTGTTTTTGTTCGCTTTTCCTCAGATATGGTCCTCATGGTGAGGACAGGTATAAGCACTATTATGATTATAAGAAGCGCACTGAAAACGGAATCAAGTCTTGTATAGCCGCTTTCAAGGCTGTAGTTTGCAAACATTACGCCTGAATAGGCATAGAATGCCGCAAGGAAAATATAACCGATAGGTGAGGTAAAATAGCTTCTTACCTCTCGTCTGAATATTGCGCCCATTAGTCATTTCCCTCCTTATCGGAAGTATTTTCAAGGGCAGGCAAAGCCTCGCCCATTGTGAGCTTGAGGAATATATCTTCAAGTGAAAGCTCAGAGGTCTTAAGTTCAAGCATATACCAGCCGTTTTTAACAACTGTTTCAAAGACGTCACGTCTGATATCCACGCCCTCTTTTGCCTCTATTCTTATATCGTTCACGCCGTCTTTATGGCTTGCGTCGCAGATGACTTTCTCAACGCCCTTTATGCCCTGCATTGCTCTGACGATCTTATCCTTATCGCCCTGTATCTTTGCAGTGAGCTTATGCTCGCCTGAGAGCTTCTGTGAGAGGTGTTCCTCTGTATCGTTTGCGACGACCTTGCCCTCGTTGATAACTATTATCTTATCGCAGACAGCCTGCACCTCAGAGAGGATATGGGAAGAAAGGATAACAGTATGATTTTTGCCGAGCTTTCTTATAAGAGTTCTTATCTCGATTATCTGCTTAGGGTCAAGACCTACCGTAGGCTCGTCCAAGATAAGAACCTTTGGGTTGCCGATAAGAGCCTGAGCAAGACCTACTCTCTGTCTATAACCTTTTGACAGGTTCTTGATTATTCTGTTATAAACATGGTCTATCTTTACAAGTCCGCATATATCTTTAAGATGCGACACCTTTGGGAGCTTACACTTTTTAAGGTCATAGACAAAATAGAGATATTCTTTTACGGTCATATCCATATAAAGGGGCGGAAGCTCAGGGAGATAGCCTATCTGCTTTTTAGCCTTGATAGGGTCTTCAAGGATATCTACGCCGTCTATAAGGGCTTTGCCGTCTGTACAGGATATGTAGCCTGTAAGGATATTCATGGTGGTGGATTTTCCCGCTCCGTTAGGACCGAGGAAGCCGAGAACTTCGCCGTCCTCAGCTTTAAAAGAGATATTATCGACAGCTTTTTTGTCGCCGTATCTCTTGGTAAGGTTTATAACCTCTATCATTTTATTTCCTCCTCTTAGGAAAAGCATTCATAAGTCTTTACAATTTTATAATACTTATGTGACAGGGGAGTGATAGCTGTACGAAATACAGAGCATTTTAAGTAAATTTAAAGTAGCAAATACTCAAAATGCTCCGCTGTTGAATTATTTATCTGTTTAAAAGCGATGTATCTATGTAATTTGTAGGGGAGCGGTGCAATTTCTGCTTTGCAGAGATCCGACATCCCACTTGTTTGGAAATAATTTCGCCCCTACACATATTCAACATTTTCGTAGTTTTTTATTATGACAGCTTCTCAATGCCCTTTCTTATTCTTGCAAGAGTATCCTCCTTGCCGATGAGATATGATATCTCAACACCGCCGCCCGGAGTGAACGCCTTACCTGAAACTGCAACTCTAAGAGGCCACAGAACGATACCGTTCTTTACGCCAAGCTTGCCGATAAGGTCAAAGAGTGCGTCATGGATATTTTCCTCTGTCCAATCCTCAACACCCTCGAGAACAGGGAGAACTTCTTTGAGAGATTCAAGAGAATTTTCAGGGTTCGTTTTCATCTTCTTATGTGTATAGAGAGCTATATCATACTCAGGGAGAGCGTCGATAAAGTCTACCATTTCAGGTATCTCTGTGAAAAGCTCTGTTCTTGCCTGCAAGAGCTTTGCGATCTCGTTAAGGTCAACGTCCTCTCTATGAACAGACTGCTTGATATAAGGGATAGCATACTCAGCAAACTTCTCAGGGGTCATAGCCTTTATATACTTGCCGTTGATAGCTTTAAGCTTAGCAGGGTCGAAGATAGCAGGGGACTTAGAAAGTCCGTGGATATCGAATTCCTTAACAAGCTCTTCAAGTGAGAATATCTCGTTCTCGCCCTTTGGCGCCCAGCCAAGCAGAGCGATATAGTTTATAACGGCTTCTTTAAGATAGCCCTTTTTCATAAGATCCTCATAAGATGCGTCGCCGTCTCTCTTTGAGAGCTTATGCTGCTTATCTTTCATGATATGCTCAACATGGATATAGGTTGGTATCTCCCAGCCGAAAGCCTTATAGAGCAGGTTATACTTAGGTGCAGAAGCAAGGTACTCGTTACCTCTAACAACGTGGGTGATACCCATAAGGTGGTCGTCAACGACGTTTGCAAAGTTATAGGTAGGCATACCGTCTGTCTTTATAAGTATCTGGTCGTCGAGGGTAGAGCAGTCAACAGTGATATCGCCGTAAAGCTCGTCATGGAAGGTAACTTCGCCCTCTGTAGGTATTTTCTGTCTGATAACATAAGGAACACCTGCGTCAAGCTTTTCCTTTATCTCTTCAGGTGAGAGGTTACGGCAATGTCTGTCATACATTGGAGCGATACCGCTTGCTTCCTGAATGGCTCTTACTTCCTCAAGTCTTTCCTTGTCGCAGAAGCAATAATAAGCTTCACCCTTTTCAACAAGCTCCTCGGCATATTTCTTGAACATACCCATTCTCTGTGACTGGATATAAGGGCCTACAGGTCCGCCGATATCAGGACCTTCGTCCCAGTTGAGACCAACGTCCTTAAGTGTCTTATAGATGACCTCAACAGCACCGTCAACGTAACGTTCCTGGTCTGTATCCTCAATACGGAGAATAAAGTCTCCTCCGTTCTGCTTTGCAATAAGATAGGTAAAGAGTGCTGTTCTCAGGTTACCTATGTGCATATAACCTGTTGGTGAAGGTGCAAATCTTGTTCTTACCTTGTTCATTTATATCTTCCTTTCAAAATTAGAGTCTTATTTCATATCCTGCTCATCAAATGCAATTTTTACATATTTCGCAGGATTATTTGCAATATACTGCCTTATTTCTGCGTGTTGCTTTCTGTTTTTGATTATCGTATCATAAAAAGATTTTTGCCATATGGAATAACCTAGTTCTTTTGTGACAGCCTCTTTGAAATGTTTTATGACCCTTGAAAGTGTCGGTGTTTCACTTGTAGGGGCGAACAGTGTTCGCCCGTTTTTCGGCTGTTTTTCAATTTTGATTATAATATGCACATGGTCAGGCATGATACAAGACATCTCTACAAAAACGTCGGGATAGTGCTCAGATATCTTTGTGAGTTTTCTCTTTACAAGTTTTCCTGTAACAGAAAGTTTTGGGTGCAGAATTTCATTTGCAGTCAGCGGGCGAACACTGTTCGCCCCTACATTCTCCCACAGGACTTGGTATTTTTCAGTAACACATATCGTCACAAAATACAAGCCGTTTGCAGAATAATCATAACCCTCAAGACGTATTTTCTTTCGTCTTGGCAAATCTTCACTTGTCATATTTTATTTTCCTCAAAATATCTGACCGCCTGCTCTTTGTTTTTAGCTATCTCCTCACGGAGACTGTCGAAGCTGTCAAACATTTTTTCGGGGCGGAGAAATTCATGCAGTTCAAGTTTTAGCTTTCTGCCGTAAAGATCCCCATGATAATCCATGATGAAGGTTTCTGCAAGGGGAGCTGTTTCAACATGGACGGTAGGCTTTACGCCTATATTTGTCACGCCTGCATACTTATTTCCGTCTATTTCAACAGCGGAGCAATAAACGCCGAATTTCGGCATTACCCTGCCCTTTGGTATCTGCTGATTTATCGTGGGGAAATCCCACGTTCTGCCACGTTGAAAGCCGTGTTCCACTTCAAGGCAGAATCCAAAATGATAACCCAGCATTTCATTTGCTTTGGCTATCTCGCCCTCACGGACGCATCGTCTTATCTCAGTGGAACTTATGACCTCGCCGCCCATGAGCAGTGGACTTACTATTTCCACATCTATATCATATTTTTCACCGAGCCTTTTAAGGTCAACAGCCTTGCCCTGTGCGCCTTTGCCGAATGTAAAATCGTTTCCGCACACTGCGCCGCTGCAATTGAGCCTTTCTTTCAGCACCTTTTTCACAAAATCCTCCGGCTCCATGCCTTTGAACTCTGCAAAATCAGGTGAGAAAAGCACTTCGACCCCAAGCTCTGCCATTTTTTTATGCTTTTCCTCGTCGCTCATAAGCATTTCTATCCTGCCGTCATGACCTTTTGAGGTCACTGTGTCGGTCTTGAAACAGAAAACTGCCGAATGTCCGCCAAGGCTCTGAGCCTTTTTCACAGCCGTTGTTATTATGAGCTGATGTCCTCTGTGGACTCCGTCAAAAAGTCCAAGAGCGCAAACTGTTCTTTTTTCGGGGATAAACCCGCTGTTTGTTATATCCGTCAAAATATCCCTCCGAATAAAACAAATTATCAGAAATTTTTGAAGCTTCTGAAGCTGCCCTCATGAAAAGTGCCGATACCCAGGAAGCTGTTATCACTGCCGTAGACACGGTAGTGCTTGTCCTCTGACAGATCTTTTATCCCTGTCTGCTCAGGTCTGAGCTTTACTCCGTTTCTATAAAGCTTTGTTTCCCACTGTCCAAGGGTAGTTTTTTCGTAGCTTACAAAGGCTCTGTCAAGTGGGATAAGCATTTGTGACAGCTTATCCTGCTCGCAAATTTCGGCTATCTCCTCTATGGTATAGCAATCCTTTATATCAACGCCCCCTGAATAGGAACGCTCCAGAGAAGTCATCATTCCACCGCAGCCAAGCTTTTCACCTATGTCGCTGATAACGGAGCGTATATAAGTACCTTTTTCGCAATCAACTTTCATTACGCCCCTGCGTGAAGCTTCGTCATATTCTATTATATCAATGCTGTCGATATGGACAGCTCTCGGCTCACGCTCTATTTCTTTGCCTGCTCTTGCAAGCTCATAGAGCTTTTTGCCGTTCACTTTTATTGCAGAATACATAGGCGGCACCTGCATGATATCGCCTACAAAACTGCTTTTTGCACATTCAAGGTCGGCTCTGGCAACTGCCTTGTCGCTTGTTTTTAACGTCTTTCCTGTGCTGTCTAAGGTATCGGTGCTTACCCCAAGCTGAAAGCCTGCGGTATAGACCTTTTGTCTGTCAGGGATAATATCGCAGGCTTTTGTGGCTCTGCCCACGAAAACAGGCAGAACGCCTGTTGCCATGGGGTCAAGGGTCCCTGAATGGCCCAATCTTTTTATCCTTAGAACTCCTCTGAGCTTTGCGATAACGTCAAAAGAAGTCCAGCCCTCGGGCTTTTTTACAGGCAAAATGCCGCAGATATTATCCTTGCTGTTATCCAAGCTCATCAGCCCAAGACCTTTTCCGCTTGCTTGAGAAGCTTAGCCTTGACTTCTTCAAGGCTTCCTGTTATCTCACAGCCTGCGGCTCTTATGTGTCCTCCGCCGCCAAACTCACGGCAGAATGCAGAAGCGTCTATCTCATCATCGCTTCTTACTGATATTTTAAAGACGTTCTCGTGTCTTTGCTTAACTGTTATGCCTATTTTCACGCCCTCAACGGACAATGGTATAGAAGCAAGTCCCTCGAACTCGGCAGCGTCAACGCCACTTTTCTCCATAAGCTCTTTTGTAAGCACTATCATAGAGCATTTGCCACCGCAGTAATACTCCATATTCGCTGTAACGGACTGCTCCACCATAAGTCTGCCCTTGCTTTTTACATCAAACATTTTTCTGTTGATATAAGCAAAATCTATGCCATATGACATAAGCTCTGCACAGGCGATGTGAGCCTGCGGAGTTGTGTTTTCATACTTGAAGCAGCCTGTATCCGTTGCAATGCCTGTATAAAGGCATCTCGCTATCTGACGTGATATCTTTCTGCCTGAAGCTTTGAATATCTTATACATTATAAGTGCTGCGGCAGAAGCGTCTGCTTCTACATATGACTGCTTTGCAAAATACTTGTTTGAGATGTGGTGGTCGATGCAAAGGTCGATCGCACCCTCCTCGGCATACTTTGACAGGTTGCTGCCAAGAAGATTTGTGTCTGCGATATCCACTGCGATAACGTACTTCACATCAAATTCCTGAGGGTAATAGCTCTCATAGATAAGATCATATCTTTCGGGAAAGTTGTCGGAATTTACAACGTTAGCCTTTTTCCCCATATCTCTCAGAAAAGCGCACAGGGCAAAGCCTGAACCAAGCGTATCGCCGTCGGGGCTTTTATGAGTTAAAATAAGAAAATTGTCATTTTCTTCAAATATTTTAAGAATATCCTGAAATGTCATAATATCCTTTCTCCTCTATTACTCTTCGCCGTCTTTCTCTTCTTTTTCTTCTTCGGGCAGAACTTCTTTAAGAAGCTTGTTTATCTTTGCTGAATGCTCGATAGAATTATCTGCGATAAATTTAAGCTCAGGGCATTTTTTCAGCTTCAGCACGTTTGATATCTCTCTTTTGAGAAATCCTGTTGCCGACTCAAAGCCCTTAACGGCTTCCTTTGCCTTTTCATAGCCCTCAAAGCTTGAAACATACACTTTACAGAATGAGCCGTCGCCTGCCACGTCGCAGCGGACGATAGTGAGCATATCTCCTCCGTGTATCCTTGGGTCTTTAAGGTCTCTCATTTTGCCCGATATTATTCTTCTTATATCTTCGGACATACGTCCTGCTCTGTAACCTGCCATAATATCTTTATCTCCTGCTTAAATATGCTCTTACGGGGCGGCTGTCCGTCCCGTAAGCATCATTATCAATCTCTGTATTCTTCCATATAGAACGCCTCGAAAATGTCGCCCTCCTTGATATCGGTGAACTTTTCAAGAGTGATACCGCACTCAAAGCCTGCGGCAACTTCCTTGGCGTCGTCCTTAAATCTCTTAAGGCTTGACATCTTATCCTCGGCGATAACGATACCGTCTCTTACGACTCTTATCTCGTTATTTCTGCCCACCTTACCGTCAAGAACGTAAGAACCTGCTACAGTACCAACATTGGATATCTTGTATACCTGTCTTACCTCGATACGGGCTGTTTCCACCTCTCTGTACTTAGGAGCGAGCATACCCTTCATAGCGTCTGTTATTTCTTCTATTGCATCATAGATTATTCTGTAAAGTCTGATATCAACGCCGCTCTGCTCTGCATTCTGCTTTGCAACAGGGTCAGGACGAACGTTAAATCCAACGATGATAGCGTTTGAAGCGTTTGCGAGCATAACGTCGCTTTCAGATACAGCGCCTACGCCGCCGTGGATGACCTTAACTCTGACCTCGTCATTTGAAAGCTTTTCAAGTGACTGCTTAACGGCTTCAACTGAGCCTTGAACGTCAGCCTTGACGATGATAGGAAGCTCTTTCATTTCTCCCTCAGCTATCTGGCTGAACAGGTTGTCGAGAGTTACCTTCTGATGCTGCTGGAACAGTTCTTCCTTAGCTTCATGCTTTCTCTGCTCAACAAGCTCTCTTGCAAGCTTTTCGTCTGCAACTGCGTTGAAAACGTCGCCTGCACTTGGAACTTCGCCCAGACCTGTTATCTCAACAGGTGTTGACGGACCGGCTTCCTTAATGCTTCTGCCCTTATCGTTTGTCATCGTTCTTATACGTCCGACAGAAGTGCCTGCGATTATAACGTCGCCTGACTTCAAAGTACCATTCTGAACGAGGAGTGTAGCAACAGGGCCTTTACCCTTATCAAGTCTGGCCTCGACAACAGTACCTCTTGCAAGTCTGTCAGGGTTAGCTTTAAGCTCCTTGACCTCTGCAACGAGGAGGATATTCTCAAGAAGTTCGTCTATACCCATACCGGTCTTTGCGGAAACAGGAACTGCGATAACGTCGCCGCCCCATTCCTCGACAACGAGGGACTGCTCTGTGAGCTGCTGCTTAACTCTGTCAGGGTCTGCGCCTTCTTTATCCATTTTATTGATAGCAACGATTATTGAAACGCCTGCTGCCTTTGCGTGGTTGATAGACTCGATAGTCTGCGGCATGATACCGTCATCAGCGGCAACAACGAGGATAGCGATATCTGTAACGTTCGCACCTCTTGCTCTCATGGCTGTGAAAGCTTCATGACCCGGAGTATCCAGGAACGTTATCTTCTTGCCCTCATACTCTACCTGATAAGCACCGATATGCTGTGTGATACCGCCTGCCTCAGTGTCAGTAACGTGAGCGTTTCTTATTCTGTCGAGGATAGATGTCTTACCATGGTCAACGTGACCCATAACGACAACGACAGGGCATCTTTCCTGCAGGCTCTCCTCTGGATCTTCGTCAGTTTCGATAAGTCTTTCTTCTATTGTAACGTGTACTTCCTTTTCAACCTTTGCGCCAAGCTCTTCTGCAACAAGTGCGGCGGTATCAAAGTCGACCACCTCATTGATAGAAGCCATTACGCCAAGACCCATAAGCTTTTTGATGACCTCGGTAGCTGTTACTTTAAGTCTGCTTGCAAGCTCTGAAACAACGATCTCGTCAGGTATCATGACCTTGAGCTGCTGCTTTCTAGCTCTTTCAAGCTCCAGTCTGCGGAGCTTTTCGCTCTCAGTTTCCTTCTTATGTGAGAACTGCTGTTTCTTTCTCTGCTGAGATTTCTGAGTGAGCTTCTGCTTCTTTGTGAAGTTATCCTTGCTCTTGTTCTGCTTTGAGTTTGCAAGGTTATCATACTTCTCGTTATACTTATCAAGCTCTATATAGCTTCCTCTTGTGTCGATAGTTCTCTGTGTGCCGAACGAATCGTTATCCTCAGAGATAGTATATCCGCCTGAAGTTTCTTTCTTATCAGAAAAACCGCCAAGCTGCTGACGAACGCCATGCTCTTTCTTCTTTGCAGGCTTCTGTGGAGCTGGCTGCTTTTTCTTCTGTTCAGGTGCAGGCTGTTTTGTTTCGGCCTTGACCTCCGGCTTCTTTTCCACCTTTGGCTCTGCCTTAGGCTCAGGCTTTGCTTCCGCCTTTGGAGCCGGCTTAGGCTCAGGCTTTGCTTCCGCCTTTGGAGTCGGCTTAGGCTCAGGCTTCTTTTCAACCTTTTTCTCCTTTTTCTCAGCCTTTACAGGCTTCTTATCTGCCTTCTTTTCTTCCTTGACAGGCTTTACGTTATTTGCATAGAAAGCATCAAAGCTGTCCACCTGATTGTTCTGTGTATAATACTCCAGAACATAAGAGATCTCCTCAGGGGTAAGCACTGACTGTGTTTTCTTTGGCTCTCCGCCGAGCTTGCCAAGACACTCGATAAGGTCGTTATTTGTAACTTTCAGATCCTTAGCCATATCGCTAAGCTTATATTTAGTTGTTTTCATACTCATAGGCTGTAAAATACCTCCTCAATAAATGCTAAATGCTATAAAACTCATTTTCGTCTATAGGGATCTCCTCAAGCCCTTTGGCGCAAGCCTTTGCGAAGCCTCCCTCGCAAATAGCGATAACGCCTGTTCTTTTGCCAAGACCAAAATGGATATCGTCCATTGTCATGCCAAGGCCGTAAAGCTTTATCCCGTTTTTGTAGCAGTTGAACTTTATCTCTTTAAGAGATTTAGGTGAAAAATCCGTTGCCGCAAACACTGCGCAGGCTTTGCCTGTATTGCAGGCGTCCTTCACCATATCCATACCCATTACAAGCTTTCCTGCTTTTCTGCACATTGTAACAAGCCCTATTTTATTATTCATTTTCCCTAAGCTCGCCCTCCATGCTGTTATATATATCCTCGCTTATCATGCAGGAAAAGCTTCTTTCAAACTTTCTTGCTTTTCTTGCTTTTTCAAAGCATTCGACGCTTTTGCATATATAAGCGCCTCTGCCTGATTTTTTGCCTGTGAGGTCAAGGGAGATATCCCCCTCTTTTGACTTCACCACTCTGATAAGCTCTCTCTTGGGTTTCATTTCGCCGCACCCAAGACACATTCTCATTGGTATCTTCTTAGTTTTCATCATCGGCAGCCTCAGCCTTTGCAGAGCTTTCGGATACGATATCTATTTTATAGCCTGTCAGACCTGCGGCAAGCTTTGCGTTCTGACCCTTATTACCGATAGCAAGTGAGAGCTGGTTGTCAGGAACAGTAACACGGCACTCTCTTACGCCCTCCTCTTCGCTGAGAACAACGTTTATTACCTCAGCCGGAGCAAGAGCCTTTGCGATAAACTGAGCAGGGTCTTCGCACCAATTGATAACGTCTATCTTCTCGCCCTTAAGCTCGTTCACAACAGAAGTTATTCTTGACTTTCTAGGACCGATACAAGCGCCTACAGCGTCAACATTAGGGTCCTTTGAATAAACCGCTATCTTGCTTCTTGCGCCTGCAACTCTTGAAATAGCCTTTACTTCAACAGTGCCGTCTGCTATCTCAGGAACTTCAAGCTCAAAAAGTCTTTTAACAAGCTCTCTGTGAGTTCTTGATATCTTGATAGAAGGCTTCCTGTCAGGATTTGCGATACCCACAACATATACCTTGACGATATCTCCTGCCTTGAGAGTTTCACCCGGTATCTGCTCGTTTCTTACAAGATAAACTTCGTTCTTGTCGATAGTAAGTATAGCGTTCTGAGTAGCAGGCTCGACCTTCTGGACTGTGGCAGAAACGCACTCATGCTCCTTATCGTGATACTGCTCGATAAGTCTTGCTCTTTCAAAATCCTTGATATCGTGCTTGATAGACTGCTTTGCATTCTGAGCGGCAACTCTGCCGAACTTTGCAGGGTCGAGAGGTATCTCCACCATATCGCCCACCTTGATGTTAGGGTCATAGACCTTTGCTTCGTCAAGGAAGATCTCGTTGTCAGGGTCGTCAACATACATAACATCCATAACTTCCTTGAGTATCCTTATATCGAGCTTTCCTGTAACAGGGTCGATATCCACTCTGATATTCTCGCAGTAAGGATAATCCTTCTTGATAGCCTTTTCGATACCTGATTTTATTTTCTCAATAAGTATATCGCTGCCAATATTATTTTCCTTTTCCAAATCCGTCAGAGCTTCAAAAAATTTGCTGGTCATTTCCTTATTCATTTTCTGATCAATCCTTTCACACTTGATTCGGGCTTTGCCCATATTTATTAAATTTCTTCATTCAGAACAGGTCTGCGTCATCATTGAGCTTTACATAAGCACAATCTGCAAGCTTGAACTCTACATTCTCCACGCCGTTCATATCCTCGTCCAGCTTCTGACAAAGTATCTTATCCTTGTCATATCCCACAAGACCCACAACGAACTCTTTTTCACCGTTTTCGTCAGGTCTTATGAGCCTTACTCTTATAACGTCGCCTATGCAAACTTCAAAATGCTCGGGTCTTCTAAGCTCTCTGCCAAGTCCGGGACTTCCGCACTCCAGCACATAGCTCTGAGATATAGGGTCTGCCTCGTCAAGCGCCTTGTTCATCGGTCTTGTGAAAGCCTCGCAATCGTCCATATCTATGCCGCCGTCCTTGTCGATAAGCACCCTGAGGTACCACGTTGCTCCCTCCTTTTCAAACCTTACGTCCCAAAGGAAAAAGCCAAGCTCGTCTGCGATAGGCTGTGCAAGCTCTCTTACTTTTTCTACCGTAGTTTTCTTTACTTCCATACAGCACCTCCGTTAATGCTTCCCAAAGCAAAGCCATTAGGCTTTGCCATGAAAAAAAAGCCCCATACAAAACCAAAAGACCGGAAGTCAAGTTCCAGTCTTTCATTAAAAGCCTATTGTGATTATTATACCACACAAAACAGTTTTTTGCAAGGACATTCAAAAGTTTTTAATGAAAAGAATTAAATATTATGTTAATAGTCTGTAAACATTTCGTCAACTGACGTTCTTTTCATTCTCCTCAGGGATATCCTTAGGTTTTGCTTTTTCTTTATCCACGGGTTTCTTCACTGTTCCCTCGACGAAATCCAGCGGAACGGTGAACATTATTCCCGTATTGGGCTGAGATAGATCGCCCACAGTATTATAAACTATCTTTCGTGCGGTATCGAGCTGATTATTCTTTATTACTGAGAGGATAGTTCTGTTATCCTCGTCACCGCTGAAAAGTCCTCGGATAGAGGCGCTGAGAAAGCTGCTGTCAAGTCTTGAAAGGGTCATTGCCATACCTGACGACTCGATTATAGTCGCACCCTTTATGCCTGCTGCTGAAAGTCCCTCCAGCAAATAGTCAAGCACGTCTGTTTTATTAAGGATTATGACCAGAAGTTTCACGTTATATCGCCCCCTGTTAAAATTTCAGCCTTTACGTTTTTACTTCTCCGCTGCTGACGGTGCAGTATCTTTGAGCATTGTCTGAACGCTCTCCTTGAACTTATCAGACACCTTAAAGTGAGAATCGTCCGTCCACTCGCCCTCTGGCACAAGAGCTTCTGCAGGAGTAAGGTTCTGATCCAGCATATCCTTGAGATATGACTTTTCTTCCTTATACTGTGCACTTGTCCAATCGGTATCGCTGTTTGCGGTGAATATATTATAGAAGTTATCAAGATTATCCTTAGTGATATTCGTCTGCTGGAAAGCGTTGTTTATAAGCATTGTCACCGCAGTTCCAAGAAACTTCATATTACCGTTCCTGCCCTCTTTGAAAACAGGATACTGACAGATAAGTCTTATCTGATGACCGCTGAGGTTAGTCAGATCGCCGCTTGGGATAGCGATATCGTTCTCGTCATTATCCTGAGAGAGATAGTAAAGCTCCTCATCAGGAGTATATGTAATTCCGCCCACAATATCCGCCGCATTCTCGAATGCGTCATTTGTGAGAGAAACGTAATTGTCTATAGTGATACCGAAAGTGTCTGCAACGGCTGCTTCAAGCTTCACCATGCCGCCCTCTTCGTGTATCTCACGCATTGTCTGGCTTCCGCTCACTGTGAACGCTGAAACAGGCATTATGATTATTTTCTTTGCGTCCGGTGCAACTCTTATGACTGTTGCGTCTGCAAGAACGCCCTTGCTGTTCACTCTTGCAAAAAGGGTATTATAAACCGGGCTTTTTATGCCTGCGTCGCTGTCGCTGTCATCATTGCCGATAACACCAAACTCTCTTAGGGCATACAGTGCAAGCATGCCGATAACAAAGAGGAATATTATCATCGTTATGAAGTAGACCAGAGCGATAGGAGCCTGAGATCTTCTTTTTTTCTTGTGAGCTTTCGTCTGAGCCATGTTATTGATCTCCTTACTTTCAAATATATACAGGCAGGCATACTGTCCGCCATATTTTCATATATAAACTTTTTCGGAAAAATTCTCGAAAACTATTGAACAATTTGCAATTTAGGTGTAAACTAAATAGGACGGCTGTCTGAGTCTGAGTCGATATAGAAAACAGGATTATCGTCAAGGCATATGATGTTCAGCGTAAGGCCTGCACGCTTTGCCATGTTTATGGTCTGCAAAGTGCCTGAGCCTTTGGCTTTCTCTTTTATGACCCCGATCAGACGAGAGGAATGTTCAACCATAAAGCTGTTTCGCTTTTTATAACAGCCGCTTTCATACTTGGGGCTTGTTATCACGACCGCACTGCAAGAGTTCAGAATAAGCGAATATGTATAGCTGTCCAAGGGTGTTTTCATCTCTGTACGCTGACCTGCATAGGGCAGAACGCACACGAGCTTCATATCCTTATATTCGGGCTGAGCCGAAAGGCTGTGGACTATCTCAGCACAGCGCAGGTCGATACCTTTTGACATACCAGATATAAAAGTACGGCAACCTTCGCTATATGCTTCCTTTATCATAAGGACGAGCATACTCAGGAGATTTTTCATACCCTGCTTATGGACATCGCCGCCGAAAGGCAGATCCCTGTCCCTATGACCTGTAAAGCAGCAAGAGGTATCTCGGTTGCAGAAAAATTCTTCTGCGGGGACGATATTACTCACATCAAAGCCTCCTGAAAAATTTGGCGACACAATGCCCATGATAAGAACATTATAACACATTGATTTATCTTTTTCAATAGAAAATGACAAATATTTTGCGCAAAGGCACAATTATAAAACCGAAAGGGAAGAAAAATAAAATGGATTTTTTGAAGAGAGCATGGGCTGAGGTAGATCTTGACAGCATTGAATACAATCTGAAAGAATACCGCAGGCTCATAGGGGAAAAAACAGAGATAATGTGCGTTGTAAAGGCGAGCTGCTACGGACATTTTGACAACGGGGTAGTTCCGTTTCTTGAAAACGAGATGGACATTCGCTGGTTTGCGGTATCGAACATACACGAAGCCCACAGGCTCAGGGATATGGGCATAAAAGGCGAGATACTCATTTTGGGCTACACACCTCCTGAAAATGCTAAGTGGCTCACAAGGCTTGACATCATTCAGGCTTGCACAGAGCTTTCATATGCTAAAGCACTTTCAGAAAACGCTGACGGCAAGGTACGCATACACGCCGCTATCGACACGGGCATGACGAGGATAGGTCTTCACGGGGAAACCGACAAGATATACGGTGAGCTTAAAGAGATATCAAAGCTTGAAAACATTGCGCTGGAGGGCATTTTCACCCACTATGCGGTGGCTGACAGCCTGAGAGAGCAGGACGAGAAATACACAAAGGCACAGACGGAGAAGATACTTGCCGTTGCTGACAAGTGCGAAGCAGAGGGACTTCACCTTGACAAGGTGCATTTTCTCAACTCAGCCGGCGGAGTATACTATTATAATGAGAGAAGCTCTCTTGCAAGGCTTGGAATAATACTTTACGGACTTTATCCTGACCCTGCAAAGGCTCTGCCTTTTGAGCCAAAGCCTGCTATGGAATTTAAGGCGGCTGTTGCGCAGGTAAAATACATAGACAATGGCACTGACGTAAGCTACGGCAGGACTTACACTGCAAATGGCAAAGTAAAGCTCGCAACTGTTACGGCAGGCTATGCAGACGGATATCCAAGGGCGCTTTCAAACAAGGGATATGTGCTTATCAACGGAAAGAAATGCCCTATCACAGGCAGGATATGTATGGATCAGTTCATGTGTGATGTAACTGAGGTAGAGGACGTAAAGGCAGGGGACGAGGCTGTCCTCATAGGCTCACAGGGTGATGAGAGGATAACCGCCGACGATATCGGCAAAATGACAGGAACTATAGGCTACGAGATAGTTTGCGGAATATCTGCAAGAGTGCCGAGAATTATCTCACGCCATGGAGAGCAGACGGCTGTTCTTGAAATAGAGTAAGGGAGGATAAAGAGCCATGATAAGATTTTTCGGCGGCAGGGTAATGACCCTTGCCAACGGCATAGAAACGCAGGATATAGAGGTCTGGACGGAAGGCTCAAAGATAGTTTTCGTTGGCAAGCCTAAGGCTGAGGAGCTTGACGGAAAGGTTTTTGAACGTGAATATGACCTCAAGGGAAATCTCCTTATGCCGTCATTCAAAAATGCGCACACTCACTCGGCAATGACTTTTCTGCGATCATATGCTGACGATATGCCTTTGCAGGACTGGCTTTTCAAGCAGATCTTTCCAATGGAAGCAAAGCTTGACGGAGAGAAAGTTTACTGGCTCACGAAGCTTGCTATACTTGAATATCTCACAACAGGCTGTACGGCGGCATTTGATATGTACTTTGAGCTTGACGATTATGTAAAAGCCTGCATAGAAAGCGGCTTCCGCTCTGTGCTTTGCGGTGCGGTGAGCGGTGACAAGTCTAATCTTGAAAGGCTTGAAAACAACTATCTGAAATACAACAATGTTGACCCTCTTATAAGCTTTATGCTTGGCTTCCATGCAGAATACACCTGCGAAAAGGAGCTTATGGAGGGCGTTGGCAAGCTTGCGGCAAAATACAAAGCGCCTGTTGCGATGCACAACTCGGAAACTGCAAAAGAAGTTAGAGAGTGCATAGAGAAATACGGCATGACGCCAACTGAGCTTTTTGACAGCTTCGGAATTTTCGACTTTGGCGGTGCAGGCTTCCACTGCGTTCACATGAGCGACAAGGATCTTGAGATATTCAAAAACAAGGGCGTATGGGCTGTTCACTGTGCAGGCTCTAACGTAAAGCTTGCAAGCGGCATTGCTCCTATCGTAAAAATGCAGGATATGGGCATAAACATTGCTATAGGTACTGACGGCCCTGCAAGCAACAACTGTCTTGATATGTTCAGAGAAATGTTCCTTATGACAGGCTTGCAGAAGATAGCTTGCGATGACGCTTCTGCCTGCCCTGCTGACTCGGTGCTGAAAGCGGCAACTGTAGGCTCTGCAAGGGCAATGGGGCTTTCTGACTGCGACATTATCGCAGAGGGCAAGCAGGCTGACCTTATCGTCATCGACCTTTTTCAGCCTAATATGCAGCCTCTTAACAACATAGGCAAAAACCTTGTTTACAGCGGTTCAAAGCAGAATGTAAAGCTCACGATGTGTGCAGGAAAGGTGCTTTACGAGGACGGCGAGTTCAGGATAGGCGAAGAACCTGCGGTCATTTACAAGAAATCTAACGAGATAATCGAGAGCATGAAAGACTAAAAGTAGGGGCGACCTTGGGTCGCCTTTATCTTTTACGCAAACACTGTGTTGACACACAAAAAAAGGGACGCTTTGAAACGTCCCTTTTTACATTATATTCTATTCTTCAAAAAAAATGCTTCGTTTGCAGGATAGTCTGTTTCGTCCGTGAGAGTTATCACTGCACAGTCATTTGAGCTTTCGTCCTTTTTGCCGAATATCTGATCTCTGAAAAGCCAGAAAACGTCAACGCAGATAACAGCAAGTATAAGAATGATAAGTATTATCGGCACAAGTGCGCCTGCACCCTTTCCAGGTGTAACGCCGTTCATTTGATTCATCTGATTTGGCTGGATAGGCTGTCCACCCTGATTCATCTGTGGCATTGCATTGTTTACAGGCTGAGCAGTCTGCTGATAGCCCTCTGGTGTAAGAACTCTTTCAGGCTGTGGCTGTGGTGCAACGTTTGGAGTTTCAGCAACTGTAGGCGTCTGAGGTATTTCCACAGTTCTTGAAGCCATTGCAACTTCCTCGGCTGTCGGCTGTGCAGGCTTTGCAGGCTCTTGCCCTGGCAGATAAACGCTGTCCATAGTCGGCATATCAGGAGTCGTTGGCGGAATAGTCTGATTTTGCACAGGAGTATCGTCAAAATGCAGCTCAGGCACTTCGATAGACTCCATTTCAGGATTTCTCTCGTCCACTACAGGCTCGTCGGCAGGCGTTTCGTCCTGCGGCACAGCTGTTCCGCAGACGTTGCAGAACTTAGCCCCCGCATTAAGTGTGTTTCCGCACACTGAGCAGACCTTGCTCTTTATAAGCTTCTGCGGCATTCTTGTTCCGCAGGCAGCGCAGAACTTTGCACCGTCGGCAACAGGCAGACCGCATTTTGGACAATTTTCCATATTAATACCCTCTTTTCATATTATTATTGATCCCCTCAGCCCTTTTGGCTGAGATCAAATTTTTCGATAACTTTTCCGAAAATATACCAGTTGTTTTCTATTTTGACCACTGTTATCTCACGGCTGGCAGACAGCTCGCCGCTGTCAGTAGTCTCTGTGAGCTTTGCTGTCATTGTAACAGCTTTTTTGATAGTCACATTTTTGTGATAGCTTTCCTTATAGCTTTTTTCAAGGTCTTTCAAGCCGTTGCTGTCAAGCTCTTTTTTATTGCTGAGCTTATAAGAAAGCTCCGTTTTTTCCTCGCCCCTTGTGAGAAGCGTTTCCGCAAGGGCTTCGTTATAGCTGTCGCTGTTTTTATACTCCGCCTCCGCTTCTGGGGTAAAGCAGGAAAGATATGACTGCGTATCGCTATACTGCGCCGCTGTGATAAGTGTCGCCACGGGCTGTTCATATCCCAGGACCGCTCTTTCTTCCTCTCCGCAGGAGCAAAAGAGCATTGCCACACACAAAAGCATACACAGCACTGATAATTTTTTCATTGTGCAAACACCGCATTTTCAAAAACGGGCGGAAAATTCTCCGCCCGTTACTGATCGTTTATATATCTTAGAAACCTGTGCTTATTGGAAGGTCGCCCTCGTCGAGAAGTACCCATGTGCCGTCCATCTTGCCAACAATAACAGTTGTCTTGTCGGTCTTATCAGCGTCTTCACCTTCGATAGTATACTTGATCTTTACCTTATAAGCCTTTGTAAGCTTATACTTCTTAGCCTTTTTGCTGCTGAGTATTGACGCAACGTCTGAAACTTCGTTATAGCTGTCGATATCGTCTGAGTCTACCTCAGTCTTTTTAACTACCTCATAGCTTATCTCAGCGTCATCGCCGTATTTCTTTGTAAGTCTATCTCTCTGCTTTTCAGCCTCTTCATCAAAATCCTCGTCGCTTATATCAATGATACCGTCCAGAGCGTCTGCCATATCCTTATAATAAGGAGGCATAAGCTCTTCATAAGCCTTACCGTCACCGTCATTGAGAACGTCCATAACGTTATTGATAGGAGTTTTCCAGCTTCCGCCGCCGAATATCATGCAAAGGATAACGACTACCAGAATAACAAGCACAAGCAGAACCGCCAGAACTGCGATAGTGAGCTTATTAGGCTTGTTTTTGAGATTTTTGATGTTTTCAACAGAAACAGCGTCCTTTATAGCGTTCATGTCGATATTCTTGGCTGCCTGCTGAAGATTTGCCATTGGTGAAGCGGTCTGCTGTGCAGGCTGCTGAGGTGCTATTGTTGCACCGCACTGAGTACAGAAAGTCGCATTGTCATTAAGCTGAGCTCCGCACTGTCCACAAAATTTTGCCATATGATTATCTCTCCATATTCTTGATATTTTTTTGAAGATACTTACTTCATAATAATATATTAAACTAAAGTGTTTGATTTGTCAATAGTTTTTCACAAAGTTTAGCAAAAAAGTACACATCATCAGCCCTTTTCGCACATTTGTTACATATTATTTTGAAAAAGCTGTTACAAAACCTTAAAGCTGTTTACCTATTCTTATAATGCTTTCAGTGATAAGCTTTTTGAAAAGGGGAGCAGCCTTGTCTGCACATTCCTGAACTTCAGCATGAGTGAGAGGATTATCCGTCATGCCTGCTGCAAGGTTTGCAACGCAGGATATTCCGCAGACTTTCATGCCTGCATGATTTGCGGCGATAGCCTCGCAGGCTGTTGACATTCCCACTGCGTCAGCACCGATAGTTCTTGCCATTCTTATTTCCGCAGGGGACTCGAAAGACGGTCCGGTGAGCTGGAGATAAACGCCATGGCGGAGGGTTATGTCAAGATCTTCTGCCGCACCTGAGATTATATCCCTGAGCTTTTTGTTATATATCTCGCTCATATCAGGAAATCTTGTACCAAGTTCGTCGATATTCTTGCCAATAAGAGGATTAGGTACAAAGCTTGAGATATGGTCGGTTATAAGCATGAAGTCGCCTGCCTTGAAGCCCGCGTTCACTCCGCCCGATGCGTTTGTAAGGAAAAGCACCTTTGCACCCAACATTCTCATAAGTCTTGCAGGAAGCACAACGTCCTCCATTGCATAGCCCTCATAATAGTGCACTCTGCCCTGCATTATAACAACAGGCACTTCGCCAACATATCCGAAAACGAACTGACCCTTATGACCCTCTACCGTTGATGTAGGGAAGCCCTCTATATCCTTATAGCTGAGGGTGTATTTCACGTCTATGGAATTTGCATAATCGCCAAGACCTGAGCCAAGCACAAGGGCTACCTTTGGCTCAAAGTCTATTTTACTTTTTACGCACTCATAACATTTTGTAAGCTTTTCATAAGCTGTCATAAAATTTCCTCCTATCAATCCTCACCAAGCTTTAACGCCTGACTTATCTTTATCTTCTTTATAAGTCTGCCAAGCACCACAAAGGCTGTGAGCAGCATTACTCCTATAACTGCATAAAGCTTCAGATAGTCGCTGCGTTCAGGTATCACTGCAAACGGCGGCACTGACTGGCTTGCGTCGAAGATGCTCTGGAACAGTGGTACGAAAAGGTCGCTTGTTACGCCGCCGATAAAGATAGCGGCGAATATTGCAACGCCTGACACCAAAAGCTGTTCATAGACTATCATCATTATTATCTCTCTGAACTTCATTCCCATTGCTCTTAGGATACCAAACTGCAAAGTCCTGCTCTTTATGGAGAGTATCCAATAGATAAGGAAACCTATTATGCACATCACCATGATGATGATAAAGCCGAGAGTGAGAGCACCGTTCATGCCCTGGAGCATAGGGTCGTTTTTCTTTTCTATGGTCTGCTGGCTTGCAGATTCAAGGGTGAGGGGTTTAATGCCTGCTTTGTCTATTGAGTCATAAAACTCCTGAACGGAAGCTCCGTCTTTGAGCTTGAACCATACCTCATAAGGCTCCATGCTTGTCTGAACGTTCACATAATCGTAGTTCATAACGGCAAAGTCCATATAACCGCCGTTTTTCGCCTCTTTATAAGGGCTTAGTCCCGGCCAGTAGTCAACAAAGGCAAGGACGGTCACTTCAAAGGGCTCGTTTCCGCCCCACTTACACTCTACAGTATCACCAAGCTCCAGACCATAGCTCTTGAAGCTTGAAGAGAGGATAACTCCCGGTGTGTACTCTGCGAGAGCGTTCAGGTAGTTATTTAACTGAACCGGCAGAAGTCTGTCCTCAAATTTGCAGACCTTTGAGAAATCGCTTGGCACTATGGTCATAAGCTGGACATTGCTTGTTGAGCTTTTGCCTGAGCTTGTGTCAACGCTTTGGTCAAGGAAATCGTCACGGGTCTTTTCCTCATCGTCAGACTTTGTCTGCTGTCTTGGAACGTTCATTTTGTTTGAAGATATGGTCACGTCGTCTTTTCTGAAAACCTTTGTGACATTTTCCACTCCTGCGAGCTTTTCAAATCGCTCAAAAACAGGCTCTACATACTGTATGGTAGTTTCTGTATCTTCTTCGTCGCTTTCTTCGGAAGTCTGCTTTATGCCTGATTGAGCTGCCTGAGATGCGCTTTGAGGAGTGGTCTGCTGTGCAGATTCTATCTTACTGCTATACCACTGCTCTGTAAGAACAGCGTCGCAGCCGACCCCATAGGCAACGCTTTCCTCGGCATTTCTGTTCAAGGCTCTTGCGGTATTGGCAAAGAACACGCCCAATGATACAGTAAGAACAAGGAACAGCATCAAAAATCTTTCCCTGCCCGTTGAGGAGCGACCGATATTGGTCAGTGAAACATACTGTGCAGGCGACCACACTCTTCTGCCTATTCTTGCGAGAAGCCTTATTATATAAGGATATATCCTTATAAGAAACAGACCAAGGCCAAGTATAAAGGCAGTGGAAGCCACGAACATTATAGGGTTTACTGTTGCGGTGGTGTCTGTTACACCCTCTGCAACAAGCTTTTCCTGAGTTTTGTTGTAATAATAAAGCCAGCCAACTGAACCGCCCACAAGGATAAAATCAAGGCAGACCTTTTCCCACAGAGCGTGCTTTTTCTTTTTGGCTTTTGACTGCTTATGCTCAACAATAGTTGTTTTTGTGGCAGGAACGATCGGTATCATAGTTGTGACAAAGAACACTGCCACGGCTATTGCCGCATAGACGACAGCTTCTATTGTCATATGAACAGGTAGCGAACGCCTGTTGACAAACTCCAAGAATCCGTTTGACGCACCAAGTACCTTGCAAAGTCCAAGACCTGCGAATGGTCCTATTATAACGGTCAGAACGCCCAGTACGAGAGATTCCAGAGCATAAATGCCCATTATCTGCAAGCGGCTTGCTCCACGGCTTTTGAACACCGCTATCTCGTTACGCTCCTGCTCAACGTTGAGCTGCGACACCATAAAGAGATAGAATATTATCATAAGTATGACAGGTATCTGCAAAAGCCACAAAACAAGCTGGAGCTGTGATGAACGGCTCTCATAGTCCTTGAGGATATCTGAGGCAGGCATCGAAAAGCCTATGGAATTTTCACCAAAATAGGTCTTTTGCTTTGCTATCATTTCGTTTGTGCTTGCAAGGTCAGTCATATTCATGGAAGCATAATCCACCGCATAGTTATGGACAGCCTTTGTGATATTCACAACGCCAGTATCAACGCAATCCCCGAGCATAGTGTCATAATCTGTAAAGACAACGGCTGTATACTGAGAATCAAGACCCTCTGCCCAATATGCGTCATTTTCGTCCTTAACGTCAAAAACGCCCACGATCTCTATTTTTATTGACTTGTTATCATCAAACACGTCGGCTATCTCATATACTGTGTTTATAGCAAGCTCTGTGCTTTTCATGGCTTTTTCTGTGGCAACGCACTCGTAAACGCCGTCTGAACGCTTGCCTGCAGTGAACATTCTGCCCTGCTTTATGCTGATATGGTCGGAAATATCCGTCATACCGCCGAGAGTGAATCTTGCCTGCGAATTGCCATCTGAAACGGCAAGTGAACGCACATAGAGATACTCGTCACTTATATACTTCTTATCAAGCTTTTCAGGCAGACCAAGCTCCTTGAACTTAGCCTCCACTTTGTTATTATAATTCTCAACAGCTTTCTGCTGCTCACTGCCTGAGATATCCATTTTCAATCCATAGCTGGTATTATACGCACCTGGATAGATCTCATATTCTGTCTGGAACGACTCAAGATCCTTTACAAGCATTCTTTGCAGAGAAGCGTTCATATAAATAGGGATAGTGCTCATCATGGCAGACGCCATAACAAAGCCTATCAGCAGGCAAAGCACCATCCATTTGGTGTTTCGCATTTTACGGAACAATAAGGTGAACATAAGCTTATCCTTTCAAACCTATCTGATAACAATTTCGTCGCCCTCTTTAAGGCCCGATTTTATCTCGGTCTGAGAGCCTGTAGAAAGTCCTGTTTCCACTTCAACGGCAGTTTTTTCACCGTTTTTCAGCACATAAACTACCTTTGTGCCGTCAACCTTTTTTATCAGATTATTTGAGATAACGATAGCGTCCTTTACGCTGTCAAGGACAAGTATCGTATCTGCAAGCTGACCCACTGTTTCCGCAGGGGCGGTATCCTTGAAACGAACATAGATAGTATCCGCCTGATAATCTATACCTGTATCGTCAACATTGTTATGATCCTCTTTCTGCTCTTCCTGATAATCCGCAAGCTTTTTAGGAGTCATAAAAACAACACCGTCATAATAATCCTCGCCTATCCTTATCTGCACTTCTGTGTCGATATCATACTGGGTGAGGTCGTCAGGCTGTATTGCGATATAAAGAGCCGAAGTATCTATAACAGTTGCGATAGTCTGACCCGGATTTACGTTGTCGCCTGCTCTTACGTCAGAGAGTGACGAAACAACGCCGTCTATAGGTGATTTCAGGCTTGAATCCTCCTTCTGAGCCTGAAGCTTTTCAAGTTCTTTTTCAAGGAGCTGAACGTCAACATAAGCAGAGTCTATCTCTGCCTGGGAGCCACCGCCCTCATAAATTATATCAACTTTAAGCTTTGCTTTTTCAAGATAAAGCTGTTTTTCTTCTATCTGATAGTCAAGGTCATATGTATCAAGGTCACAGATAACATCACCCTTTTTGACCTTATCGCCTGCTTTTACATAAAATTTTGACACTGTGCCACTCTGCTTTTCATAAGAAAGAGTATACTGATTTTCCGCTGTGACAGTGCCCGTTGCGACTATCTTCTTTTCAAGGTCTTTTTTCTTTGCCGTCACTGTGGAATATGTAACATCGCTTGCCTTCACGGTCGGCGCATCGAGGACTTCCTCCTCGTCAGGAAGCAGATAGCAACCCCCTGCGGAGAGGCACATTATCGCTGATACTGCGGCAGCAAAAAGCTTTTTTAAATCAACTTTTATATTCATGTTCAGACTCCTAACTGAATATTTTTATAAACAACTTACCATGGGCAATAATACCCAAAGTAATTATATCAAAAAAAAGATGTTTTTTCTATACACGATTGTACTAAATTAACCTGACATTTCAAAGCAATATGCACAATTGCGTTGCTTTATATATGTACAAATTTAATAAGTCTTAAATATATGAACATAAAAAAGGGCTTCACGCAAAAAAAGTCCCGCACCGAAGTGCAGGACTTTTGATAAGCTTATTTGCAAATTAGTTTGCAAGACCTGATCTTTCAACACCCTCGATAAAGTATCTCTGGAGAAATACATACATAATAAGGATAGGTGTGATAGAAAGCAGACAACCTGCTTCAAGCCATACGATTATCTGTCTTACAGATACCGCCTGACCGTCGAAGAGCTGCTGAGTCAGGTTTGTATTCAGGTTCTTCAGCATAAGAGCAACAGTGTCGTTCTGTGTGAAGAATGATGATGATACATAGTAGTCGTTCCAATACCAAACGATAGAGAACAGGAATACTGTCAGGAACGATGACTTTGCGTTAGGACACATGATAACAAGGAATGTTTTCAGTGGGCTGCAGCCGTCGAGGTATGCAGCATCTTCAAGCTCCTTAGGAAGTCCTCTGAAGAACTGACGGAAGATGAAGATAAACAGACCTGCACGGAGTCCGTTTGCAAACAATGCAGGAAGATACATTGTCCAACCGCTGTTGATAAGCGATGTTGATTTGCCAAGTGTGAATACCTTAGCGAGCCACGCTGGCTTGAAGTAAGCATACTGGAGGTAAAGTGGGATAGTTGTGATCTGTGGAGGTACGATGATCATAAGAACAACGATACCGAACAGGATTCCCTTACCTTTGAACTTAAATCTAGCGAAGCCGTAGCCTGTGATAGAGCAGGTGATAACCTGAAGGACAGAGGCCACGAGGTTAAGGATAACGGTGTTTACAACAGTATCTTCAAACTTCATTACTCCCCAAACGTCCTTGATGTTATCAAGTGTGAAGCTCTTAGGGATCCAAACTACTGATGGGTCGTTCATCTGCTCATTTGGTCTGAACGCAGTTGAAAGCATGAATATCAGTGGATAGAGGATTACGAAGCACAGACCAAACAGGATAAGGAACCTGAAGAACGGCCAAACCATTCCGATCGCTCTTCTTCTTCTGTTATAGCTGATCTGCTCAGGGGTGAGATATTTCTCAAGACCCTCCTCTTTCATCTTCTTATAACGGGCTTTAATAGCAGCCTTTCGTTCTTTTTCGAACTCTTTTTCTTCTTTTTTAGTTGCCACTTAAATCCCCCCTTATTCTACTTCATAGTAAACGAACTTATTAACAAGTGCTACGACAAGTGCAAGGAATACTGCTACGATAAGGAAGTATGCCCAAGCCATTGCCGCTGAGTAGCCATGCTCCCAGTTGCTTGCCTTGTTAAGAACGATCGTCATAACTTCGTTCTGTGGATCGACGAATGAGTCAACGATTGTATAAACCACGCTTGAAAGTATCATTGGGCTGATATAAGGAATTGTGACTTTCCAGAAGAACTCCCATGAAGTTGCACCCTCGATCTGGGCTGCTTCCTTAGCTGAGAGCGGGATACCCTGAAGTGCTGAAAGCACCAGAAGTATCTGGATACCTGAGTTCCATACAAGGTTCAGGATGTCGGTGGTCAGCGAGTTTATTATCTCAGTGAGCTTATCACTGATGTTGTAGATACCGAGGAAGTTCAGCAACTGGTCAACGAGGTCAGCCTCGAACATTGAGCTGAACTGCTCAGATCCGCCTGCGTATCCGCCTGTGCTCATGTTACCGTTGATGATGTCGATAACAGGACCTGTAGCGATGATAACAGGGAGGAAGAATACTGATCTTGCGAATGTTCTTCCCTTGAATTTCTGATTAAGGATAACTGCGATAAAGATAGAGAATATGAGGATAAGAGGAGTTCTCAAAACCGTATTCTCGATCATCGCTACCAGAGCCTTGGAATAATCCTGATCCTTACGGAAAGCGTTTACATAGTTTTTCCAACCGATAAAGGACATTTTCATTCCGCCCTGAGTTACCTCAGTTTTGTTGAATGAGTAAATGAGAGATTCTATAAGAGGCAGGATAAAGAAGTAGATAGTACCCAGCGCCCAGATCGCTATAAATCCGTAGCCGTAAAGTCCTTTTCTTTTTTCATAAGAAAGTCTGTGCTTCTTTTCCTTCATCACAGGTGCAGGAGCGACTGCCTCAGCGGCAGGCTCTTCTGCGATTATCTCCTCTGTTGAAATATCTTCTGTAACAGCCTCAGCGTCATTTTCCTTTTCGACTGTATCTTCAAGATCCTCAGCCTTAACAGCCTCGATCTCTTCAGGAGTGTTTTTGATCTCTTCGCTCATTATTCTGTCAAACCTCCTTCTATACAATCTGCAAGGTCATAGACCTCTGTGCCTACGGTAGCTGTTGCGTTCTTCTTATCAACACTGATAACAACGTCTGAAGCTCCGTCCTTTGAATAAGTTGTGGTAAGAACGTTCTTGTCATCGCTCAGCTCATACTTTGTGATCGTATAATCTGAAACGCCTGAAAGTATGCTGCTTACCTTTTTGTACTGATTAGCCGCAAGATCTGTCCAGCCTGCATAGTTTGAATAATACAGGTCGTCATATTCCGTATCCTGAAGCGTATCAGCGTCAGCGTATGTCATATCATAGTGTATCTGTGAGCCTGAAGCCAGTGAAAGCAGGAATGTTTCATCTGAATTTGAGCTCTTATTGATAGGGGTTGAAGCGTAGTCAACATATCCGTGAATGACCATCTGATAGAACGGGATATCGAAATCTGTTACGTTGAATCCACTGGAGTAAACAGGAACGTTTGAAACGTTTGTTACATATGGGAGAACGTAAGAGTTCGCACCGTCTGCGAATACTGTACTGATCTTCTCGCTCGCACTCTTATAGCCGTCAACGATAGTATTCATGGTCTTGCTTCTGCTTGAAGGATCCTTCTTTGAATAGTCAGAAACAAGCTTTGTTGAATAATCACCGAAGCCGATAGAAGTGAGCTTTTCATCAGTATAGCTCTCGAGCATTTCTGTGAACACATTCGAGTACTTGTTTGGTGTGAGCAGAGCAGGTGAAACTCCCTTTTCTGCAACACCGAAGGCTGGGCTGTATGATGACTGTCTTGAATAAGCATTTGAAACTCTGATAGCTGTGCTTGTAAGAGTCATATATCCCCATGAACCACTGTCCATCTTGAAGTTGTTCATTGAAGGAACGATCTTCATATTATCGTCCTTTGAGATAAGCTTATCGAATGCGCTTGAACCACCAAGCTTGCCGGACGGAGATACCTCTGTGGATATCTTGTTCTTGATAGAGTCATTTGTCCAGTCGTTATAGTTGACAGTTATGTTGTCAACTCCGCCGTCCTTGAGGATATCAAGTATGTCTGAAGCCTGATCGAAGCCAGTGATCTCTGTTTTAAGATTGAATGGGATACCGAGAATAGAAGTATCCTTCATAACGCCGCCATAAAGGTCAACGTAAAGATCGCTCTTATTTGCCTGAGCCTTAGCTGTAAGGCCCCTATTATTGATAAGGTAGTTTCTGTAGACCTCAGCGCAGTCGGCGTAGTTAAGATCCTCGCCGTTGTCTGAATCAACAGGATAATAACGAACTCCAAATCTCTCGGTCTTTATTCCGTTCTTCTCGAACACTGTGATCTTGTTTGAGTTATCACCGCTCATGAAGAATGAGTCTGAGCTTCTTGTTTCAAACTCGAAGTAACAAGTGTTGTAAGCCTGCTTTTCCTGTCCGCATACCTGAGCGTGAGCATAAACGTTTGACTCACCGTCAGAAGCAACGCAAACAAGTCCGGATGAACCGCTTACTGTTGCAAGGACCGGCATATAAGCCTGCTGAGTAGTTCTTGGAGCTGTTATTGGAACGGCTGTATAATCTCTGCCGAATACCTGCTGATTATAGTCAGCGTACTCGGTCTTGCCGTTATTGTAGTTTATTACAGCACCGCTTCCGTCAGGAACTATCATATAGCCTGTCGCAGTTGAATCAGCAGCGCCGAAGTTAGGGCAGAACTCGATCTTTGTAAGCACCTTTCCGTCTACCTGAGAAGTGTTTTTCTCCTCGATCTCATCTGAATCGCAGTAAACATAAAGGTTATCGTCCTCAAGAACGTAATGTATCTTGAGCTTCACACCATCAGAAACGTAGTTATATGTAGCAACAACGCCGTCTGAATTTTTCTGCCATTTTACTTTTGCCTTGTTGGAGTAAACCGGAGCAGGGGACTCTGTTCTCTTTTCCTGTCTAAGGTCACCGACTCTGATAGCGGCACTTGCAGCGATCTGCTTTCTCTGGGCATTTTTCATTGCTGTGCCCTTAACTGTGTCGATAATTGTCTGGTCAGCCTGAACATTTATAGGCGAAGTCCACCAATACTTACCTGAAGCCTTTACATAAAGACAAAGTCTTTCGTTTTCTTCGTCAAGATAAAGAGCTATCTTGTCGTTCTCTGTTATCTTTTCGCACATTGCAAGAGCTTCTTCGTCAGTTATAGGCTGAACCTCGTCGTCCTTGCTTGCTGTAGTAGTTGTTTTCTCATCGGCTGCTGAGTCTTCAGCAGCTTTATCGCTGCTTTCATCGGCAGTAGCTGCTGCGTCGGAAGCGTCAGCTGAGCTTGTATCATCAGCCGCTGAATCGACACTGCTGTCAGTATCCTTTACTGCGGCGCTTGAATCAGCCTGGCTTGAACTCTCGTCAGTGGAAGAAACCACCATTGACCCCAGAGGCATCAGCATTGTAAGGCAGATAGCAAAGACAACTGCTTTCTTGTAACTTTTGTTATGCATTTATTATTTACACCACCGTTTCTGTTTTAGCCTCTGATCCTGTACATGATCTCAGTATAAACTGAGTAACCGAATACATATACCTGCTGGAACAATGAAAGGAGAAGTATCGCAAGGAACAATATAAGAAGCATTGCGATGATCGTACCAATAATTGAAGCAAGTGTTTTTCCGAATGAATACTGGTGAACGGCTCTCATTGCCTGCACCATAAGGATAACAGACCAGCCGATGCCAAGATACTGGATAGCTGTGATCCAGATCGACTCGTCCTGTACCAGAACGTTTGAGAAGATCACTGCGATAAATGTGCAAACGATGTAAGGAACAAGAGAATATGCAGAATAGATGCAGATCTTTTTAAGTGTACCTTCACCGTCGAGAAGTGTGCATATTGCCCAGTTGCCGAGTACCCAAGTGAAGAAGTAAACTACAGACTGAACGATAAGCGGAACAACGTTGAATACTTTAACGTAGCTGTCATTGAACTGGAAGCCTGTGAGCTGTCTGTCAACGACCATTGCAATAAAGAGGAAGAGAACTATGAGCATCGATATTTTCATTGAGCCTTGTTTCTTCCATCTCAGGTCCTCAAAACCTTCAACAGGGTGGAAAACACAATGCTTGAGCCAACCTACCGGAGTAAATTCATACATATCAGTTCCCCTCCTTCTTTTTGCGCTTGATGAGCTTTATGCCCTTTTTCTTAAGAACTGCCTTTACGATGAGCAGGGCGATCAAAACGATAATAACTATCATTATCACTGTGAAGTTATCTCTAAGCCATTCTTCTCTTGCATACTTGAACGCCTTATCGTAGTCGTCCTGATCGTAAGCTGTTTTGAAGTAATCAAGAGCCTTCATATACTCGCCGTCGTTAAGGCAAGCCTTACCAAGTCCGACATAAGCCATTGCATAGCCGCCGTCTCTCTTTATAACTTCTTCCCAGTCAGCTCTTGCGTCTGAGTATCTACCCTCGTCATAGAGGAGAACTGCTCTGTGAACGACATTACCGAAAGTTGTTTCAGTATAAACTGTGATATCGTTCTTTGTTCCGTCAAGGATATAGACCTCGTTGCCTCTTGCTTCGATAGCGTTTGGTCCAAGGAAGCTTCCTGCCTGATCGGAAGTGGAGTTCTTTGTACCAAAGATGCAAAGAAGATTACAGAGCTTATCATACTGGAACACTCTGCCGTTTTCATAGTCAAGAACATTTATTGTTCCGTTGTCAGATACGCAAATATCTGTAAGTCTGCACTTATAAGTTTTGTTTGTTGTTGAATCGTACTCAGAAGAAACGTCACCGAATGAATACTCATCACCGACTGCGTTATCCCAGATGTTATAACCTGCTGGGTTAAGCTTCTTAACAGCGTCGGTCGTAGTATTTGCAGCCTCAGTAACAGTGTAGATAAATCCATCTGCGTCGATATCGAAGTTTGCATACTCGACAGGAACGTTTCTTGTCATTGCTGAGATCTGCTCGTTTGAAGCGATCTTTCTCCACAGCTTCTGAGCGATAACGGCAGCTGTTACCTCAACACGGTTAGCACCGTAGAAGCCCTGGAACTCACCGTCCTTATTGAACTGAACAGAACCTGTGTTTACTGACTTACAAACAACGTAGATATTCTCTGCCTTGTCTGCAAGTATCTTTGAAGGGTTGAATGTTTCGGAATCATAAAGCTTTGTGTCAGGCTTTGTGTATTCCTGCACCAGAGTCATTTCTGTGCCTGACTCAACAGTACACTTAACAGCCCTTGAATTGTCTGTATCTGCGATGTAAACATAAAGCTTATCATCAAAGATGCTCTTTTTGACATATATGCCGTTAGGATTAAGGAAGGTCGATTTTCCGTCCTCGCCTACAGATATTTCTGTAGAGCCTGTGAATCCGGTATAACAGCCTGTTACCTTAAGATCAGTATCAAGACGGAGTATTCTGTTGTTGCCTGAATCGCACACCCAGAAAGTATCGTTGTCCTGATCGTAAAAGAGGTCTTTTGCATCTGAGAGCTTTGCAGGAGCATCATCGCTTATATAAAGCGGGTCGCTCGGATCTGAAAGCCTGTCAAGACCCATATCTGCACCTGTTACAGTCTTTTCTACACGGTAGGCACTCTGCGATGGGATCGCATCGTCCCAATAGTCGTAGTTATAGGCTGTATAAGGCTCATCTGCGAAAGCAGTCACGGTCATGGTCAGCGCCAGACCTGCTGCAAGTGCCGCAGAGATCATTCGTTTTAGAGAGATTTTATTTCTCGACACTACTTATCACCTTTTTTCCTTTTCTATAATCTAAGTTCAAATTAATCCTTCATACCTGAGTTAGCCATTGTTTCCATGACGTTGCCCTGAGCTACAAGGAATACGATCAGTGGTGGTATCAGAAGTACAACTGCTGCGGCAAATGTAACGCCCTGACGAGCAAGACCTGCTGCTGTGATCTGCTGTACAACTGTAGGTAGTGTTTTGAGCTGCTCGGAGTAGATAAGTGCTCCGCCCTGAATGTTCCATGCTCCCTGGAAAGCGAAGATGATAAGTGTCATCAAAGCTGGCTTTGAGTTTGGAACGACGATCTGCCAACAGATCCTGAACAGACCTGCGCCGTCCACCTTAGCCGCTTCCACCATGGAGTCGTGGATGGTTGTCATGCTCTGACGCATGAGGTAAAGACCCATTGATGTTGAAATGCTTGGGAGGATCAATGCCCAGTATGTATCGATCATATGGAGCTTAGCCATTACGAGGAACTGCATGATCCATGTTGCATTTGAGGAGAACAGGAGGGCAATAACGATGATCTGGTTAATGACCTTGTTTCCTGGGAATTTACACTTTGCAAGAACGAATGCTGCACAGCAGCAAACGAAAAGGTTGCAGATACAAATTACTATTGTAATAAAGAAGCTGTTGAAGATATATCTTGACAGCGGTACCTGCCATGAGCTTGCGGCTACCTTGAACATATCTGAGAAGTTGTTGGTAGTCGGATTCAGTACATAAAGCTTTGGAGGGAACACGAACAGCTCCTCAACAGGCTTCATAGACTGGATAACTGAGTAATACAGCGGGAACACCATGAATGCACCAAGGAGACAGAGGAATACGAAAATAACTATATCTCCGCCAAGAGAACCATTGACTCTCGCCTTTTTCTCTTTGACCTTCAGCTTTTCAATAGACTGCTGCTTTTTTCTTTTTCTAGCCATTTTATATACTCCCCTCCTTTAGTCAAGATACTTGCCTAAGAGCCAGTTGATACCCTTATTGGCAAGGAGCATTGCAGCGAACAATACGAAACATATTGCTGACGCATAACCCATTTCGTAACGAATGTTACCATAGTCTGTTGCGTGGTTCATGATCGTGTGAGCTGCATAGTCTGTTGAAGGCAGACCTACGAGGTTCTGACCAACAACACCGACTGTGAATGATGCTGAGATCTGGATAACGGCAGCGAACAGAAGCTGTGGTCCCATTGAAGGGATAGTGATGTAGAAAAGCTCCTGCCATCTGTTCTTGATACCCTCGATAGCACCTGCCTCGTACATTGACTTATCAATGTTCTGGAAGCCTGCACGGATAGCAAGGAAGCCTGCACCCATTGACATCCAAAGCTGAACGATGATAACAACTGTAAGGATATAGTTTGTATCTGTGAGCCACTGTGCAGGTTCGTTCAGGATACCCAGATCGATAAGCACAGCGTTCAGGTAACCGTAGGAGTCACCTGACAGGATAAGCTGCCAGGTAACATATACGGAAGTTGTCATAGAAGGTGCATAGAAAACGAATGTGAAGAAGGTTTTGAGGAATGCGTTCATCTCGTTTATCAGCCAAGCAATGATAAAGCTGAGGATATAAGAGAACGGTCCTGTGAATATCGCAAAGATAAGAGTGTTTCTTACTGCGATAAGGAATACGTCGTCGTTAAGGAACAGCGTATAGAAGTTTGAAAGTCCTACGAACTTAGGAGTTTCGATCATGTTAAAGTTTGTAAAGCCCATTGGCAGCGACATTACGACAGGCACTACCGTGAAGATAATGAACAAAGACATGAAAGGCAGGAGCATTGCATAGCAAGCCTTGTTGGTTTTCATCATGTGCCATGTGTACTTCCACTTGCCCTGTTTTATCATAGGCGCTTCAGGATTGGTTTTGGCCATTAGTTACTCCCCTTTCATTAATTGTCGTACAGACCAAGATCTTCAAGCTTACGAGTGATCTCGTCATTGATATCCTTATTGTACCAGAACAGTGTATCACGAGCGTTGTCGTAGTCATTAACTACAGCTCTGAATGCGTTCATAACGTTTCTTGTTACACCGTAAGATGCAGGAATGATCGGAATCTCTACCTGTGAATTAAGCTGGTCAAGAAGAAGATTTACTTCTGAAGTTGTCCAAGACAACTGCTGAAGAGCTTCTTCGTTAGCTGTTGCATATCTACCCATTGTACCAAGGATAGACTCGATGTTGTTACCGTACTTGACCTGAGCGTCAGTTGAGGTGAACCACTTGATGAAGTCCCAAGCGCCCTCCTGATCTGCTGCCTTTGTGAAGATAATAGCACCTGAACCATTGGAGTTTGCTGCATGGTTGATAGTTCCGTCTTCCTGAACAGTACCAGGAACTGGCTGGAATCCCCAGCAGCCCTTGATCTCAGGAGCGGCTACAGAAAGCTGGTTATAGAATGTGTAGTTCTGGATAACTACCGGCATATCACCTGTTCTGAAACGTGTGAATGCGTCATATGTCTGCTGGAAGCTGTATGTTGTATAGAACTTTGTCCAAGTATCGAAAGCGTTTACAGCCTCCTGAGTATCGAATGTTGTCTTTGTCTGCTCTTCGTTGTAGTAGTTAAGACCCTGCTGGAGAAGGAGCATAGCGAATGTGTTACCAGGCTCTGTGATAGCAGATACCTGAGTTGTTCCGCCTGTGCTTGTCATTACAGGGAGGATAAGACCAACTTCAAGGTAGTTTCTCTGAAGTGTTGGCAGACAGTTAAGAAGTCCGTCCCAGGTGTTAAGATCTGTTGCTGGGTCGATACCGTACTCGCTGAGGATATCAGAACGATAGAACAGCATTGGGAAGGTCTGGTCACATGGAAGACCGTATGTACCGCCGTTGTACTGATAAAGAACAGTAGCGTCGTCTGCAAAACGTGTCTTTACCTCGTCAAAGTCGCTGAATGTAGTGAGATCTGTAAGAACGCCACGGGCTGCAAGCTGGATAGGGAAGTCGCCGCCCATGAAGAGAGCGAGGTCAGGACCCTTGCCTGCAAATGTAGCCTCAACGATACCACCCTGAACGAGCTTAAGATTGATCTTTGTTTTAGCTGTTGGATTGTATTCACTTGAAATGAGCTGCTGGAGAGCCTCAGCGTTATCACGACCGAGCATTACCCAGCACTCCATAGCGCTTTCGTCCTCATCGGACAGTGCGTTGTAGTCCTCGAAGAATGAACCGATAAAGCCCTTGAAGCCGAAGCCAAGTGAGCCAAAGAATGACTTGTCACATGAAGTGAAATCCTGATCGGAAGTAGCTACCTCGATCATATCGACCTCAAGAGGCTGCTCACGATACTGGTTTACGAAAGAAGAAACCGATGTGATGTTATCCTTGATCTGTGACATCATCTCAGGGATAAGGTCAGGCTTCTTTATACACTTATCAAGAACGATAGCCATTTTCTCAAGAGTTTCAGCCTCAGTTCCGCCTGAACCTGAAAGCTTCTCGATCTCAGCCTTCTTATCTCTCAATGTCTTAGCATATTCCTTGAAATCAGGAACGATAGAAGGGATGGCTGTGTCGATCATGTAGTTGTTGTATTCATCAGGATCAGGACCTGTGATCTGTCTGATCTGTCTATAGTAGCTGTTTATGTTATAAACAAGCTCGTCCAGATTGCCCATGATCTCACCGATCTCACCAGGAACTGCTTCCAGAGAAATAGTGTTTGTGCCTGCCTGGAGGTAGAAATAAAGATCGTCGCCATTTTCAGACTTTGGCGTTGTGATGCTCCAGTCTGTATCGTAGTAGAACTTTATCTGATTAGCTTCAAGGCAAGGTACTTCACCATTGACATAAAGACGTCTGTTGGAGTACATACCTCTCACCTGATCCTGTCTGCCTCTTATACCTATCTTATAGTAGCCAGCCTTGTCAACATTGAACTCCCATGTTACTGTCTGAGTTGACTGCGTCCAGCTTCCTGAACCGATAGTATTATATCTTGTTTTAGTAGGGCTTGAGCCGTTTGCGCTCGATGTGAGATAAGAGCTCTTATCTGCTGTAGGATAAAGAGTTCTTGATGACTTGTAGGCAGCAGTTTCACCCTCAAGAGTGATCTTCTGTCCCTGAGCCTGTGTCAGATCGCTGTCTGACGGTGCTGTGTAAGCAGCAGGTGCTTCATACTGATAGAAAATAAAGCTCTTGACAGCAAACTCAGCCTTTTCAGATTCAAATGTTATCGTATGTTCGCCTGCCTCCATATAGAACTCCAGCGGCTCGTTAAAAAGTCCGTCGATGTCCTCCAGAGGAGTTTCCTGCCAGCATGGAGTCGATATCTGTCCAGGACGGATATCGTTCTGTCTTGAATCCTGTTTGATCTCAGATTCGTTGATCCATCTCTTGCTAAGCGTGATTCTTGACGCTGTTGCATATGGGCTTTCGCCGTCGATAAGCAACGAAAACTCAACGTCGTTTGTGTTGCTTTCAAGTGCCTCATATATCATCTTGATATTGTAGACGCCTGTTTCAGGAATGTTCACCGTCCAAGAAACTGAACCCTCCTGATTTGCCCACTGCATAACATCATTCTCTCCATCTACTGTAGTTACAGTGATCTGAGCGTCTGTTACTGAAGCAGGATCGTAATCCTTTCCCAAGACCTCGACTGTCTGGTCAGGTCTTGCAGCGTCGGCATACTTCTTTACATAGTTAGTATAAGAAGTCTGACGGATCGAATCGGTACCCGTCGTGGCAGCGGAGCTTCCGTCGCCTGTTGCAGAATCATCAGCAGTTGCCTGCGTGCCTAGAGTGCTGTCGTCCGCCGCTTCACTGTCTGCAAATGCTGGAACTGATGCGCTTGCACACAGAGCAAGTGCCAATGCGGAAGCAATAACACGCCTAAACATTGTGTCTTTCACTATGAATCCACCTTTCTAAATAAATTGCTTTTGGTTTTGCGAGAATCAAGCCTACTTAATTACATTCTAATATAAATAGTATAGAACCTCTTCATTATGTGATCCCCCACGGGAAATAAAGAAAATAAAACTTACGTCCCCCCCGATCTGAACAGCACGAGCTTTTCGCCGTTCTCATCAAGTTCGACCTTGACCTTATCGCCGCCTTTTATCTCAAGAGCGTCCATAAAGTCCTTCGGGAGCTGCAGCCGTCCGGATCTGTCGAGGACGATAAGCTCTTCATGAGCCGTTTCCTCGCTGTTCTCAACCAGCACGATATCTCCCATTTCATTAAGCTCCTCCACATAAGAACGCTTTCTTACGATCTCAGAGCTTGTTCTTCCATCTCTGATAGCCACCACTCTGTCGATATGATCGGCAAGCTTAAGGTCATGGGTAACGATCACTATAGTGATCTTCTCATCTTTATTAAGCTCCTTGAATATATCAAGTATCATATTGGAAGTCTTTGTATCCACCGAGCCTGTAGGTTCATCAGCCAACAGTAATCTCGGATCATTTGCCAATGCAATAGCTATTGCAACTCTTTGCTGTTCGCCTCCCGACATCTGGTCAAGCCTGCTGTTTTTTCTTTTCAGCAGTCCCACTCTGTCAAGCAGCTCCAGTGCTTTCTGCCGTCTTTTATGCTCGCCGTTGAGCAGCATAGGAAGCTCAACATTCTGCACAGCCGTAAGATACGGCACAAGATTTCTTGCATTATTCTGCCACACAAAGCCTACGGTGTTCCTTTTATACTCCATATAATCCTTATCAGTAAACTTCAGAAGATCCTTACCGTCCACATAAAGGTTTCCCGCCGAAGGCTTATCAAGTCCTCCAAGCATATTGAGCAGCGTCGATTTACCACTTCCTGAGTTTCCGACAATGGCCATAAGCTCTCCACGCTCGACATCCAGGTCAAGTCCTTGGAGCGCCACCACCTCAACATCAGAAGTTTTGTAGATCTTCACCAGATTTTCACACCGTATCATATATTTATCATTGTCGGCAGCTACAATAGTATCAAGTTCATCACTCAACTATCTCACCGTCCTCTAATGTATAAACCTTATCAGCTATATCTATCATGCTGGGGTCGTGAGTGGTCATTATGATAGTCATCTCATCTCTCGCCACCAGCTCTTTGAAAAGCTTTACAACATGGAGCGCAGTTGCCGTATCAAGCTCGGCAGTAGGCTCGTCCGCAAAAATTATGTCAGGCTTATGTGCGATAGCTCTTGCTATAGCAACTCGCTGCTGTTCACCACCGGACATTTCCCCCGGTCGGTGGAACATTCGCTTTTCAAGTCCCACGCTTCGCAGACATTCCCTTGTGCGCTTATCCCTTTCTTCATATGGATATTTTGCAAGTCTTAGACCAAAGTCAACGTTTTCATAAGCGGTCATTCCCGACATAAGTGCCACAGATTGGAACACGAACGCCATTTTATACCGTCGTATATCATCTCTGGCTCTTTCAGAAAGCCTTGTAATATCCCGTCCGCCAAACATGACCTTGCCCTTTGTTGGCTTGTCAAGCGCTCCAAGAATATTGATAAGAGTAGTCTTACCGCTTCCTGAACGTCCTCTAAGGATCGTCAGCCTGCCCTTTTCTATTTCAATGTTGATATTTTTCAGCGCATTCACAACGCTTCCGTCGCCGATCTTAAAATCACGGCACAGATCTTCAGTTGAAAGTATAGTGTCCATGCCGCATGGCTCCTTTATCACATCAAACAGGATCTTCGCCCTCATCACATCCACTGTATTGGTCATTTTGACCTATGTAATATACTCAAACAAAGGTTAAAATATTTGTGCATTATTCACATATCGTGTCAGAAGCACACAACGACCACAACATATTGTATTTCTTGTACAATATGTTCAAATTTCGGGCAATAAATTATGCAAATCAGCCCACAATTTTATGTAAAATGCCAAAATGGGTTCATTCAGCTAATCTTAATTATATCAATTTCTCTGTATTTTGTCAAGGATGTTAAACGTTTAAGATAACATAAAAACGAGGCTTGCGGAGGATTTAGTCACCTTAAACAAACTATAAAATCATTTTTTGTGCATTTCGCAATAAATCTTGTCAAAAAAGGTTGAAAACTCTGTAGCCGTCAAGATTTTAGCTTTCAATTAATAATAATTTTACATTTTGAAGAATAAAATCCGAAAAATTTCTACCGATATGCACAAAAAACATTTGATATATTTATTTAAAATATGCAAAAGCAAAACTGTTCTTAACATTATGTAAAAGGAGGCAAAAAAAACTATACAAAAAGGCATTTGTGCAATTTGAACCTATAAAAAAAGCCAAATGTGAAAGAAATAAGCCTGCAATATGACGTAATATTCCCGTAAAAAACATTAAACATTGTCCTATTTATCATACAGTTTTCACATAAACAAGTATAATATTAGATAACGAAACAAGAAAGCCCCACAAGGGGCGGTTAAAATTGATTACCACGGCTCACGCCGCTGACATACCAGGAGGTTTTCATCATGAATGAATACAAAAACAACAACTTCAATGATAACAATAATAACAATTTTGAGAATAGCTATACACAGCAAAACGGATATAATCAATATCAGGCTCAGGCAGGCAGCGTGAATGAGTTCACATACAATCCTAATAAGAAAAAGTCAAAGGGCAAGAAGGTGCTTTCAGGCATTATTGCAGTGCTTTGCGTTGCAGCTATCGGAACTACTTCCATTGTAGGCTACAATCTTGTTACAGGAAAGAACGCTGTAGGCTCTTCAAACAACGGCACCGTTGTTTCAAAGGACGACAGCTCATCAAACAGTGCAAAAAGCACTGTTGACCGTTCAAATCTGCCAACTATCCAGCAGCTCTCAACTCCGTCCGACGCACTGACTATCCCTGAGATAGTAAAGAAGGTCTCACCTTCTGTTGTAGGCATCTCCTGTATCCTTTCAAACGGCACTGCAACAGGTTCAGGTATCGTAATGAGCGAGGACGGCTACATCGTAACCAACGCACACGTTGTTGACGGTGCACAGTCTATTTCAGTTGTGCTTCCTGACAGCTACAACGATACTTCAAGCAAATCAGATAGCAGCAAATCAAGCTCTGACAGCAGTTCTGATGACGATGAGGACAACCTCACATACACAGCTACCCTTGTAGGCAAAGACACTCAGACTGATATCGCAGTTTTGAAGATAGACGCAAAGGGACTTACAGCCGCTGAGTTCGGCACATCTGCAGATCTTCAGGTAGGTGAAGCTTCTATCGTAATAGGCAACCCACTTGGCTTCTCACTTGCAAACTCTGTAACAGCAGGTATAATCTCTGCAACAGACAGAACGCTCACTGTTGAGGACAGGACAATGAATCTTATCCAGACAGACGCTTCTATCAACAGCGGTAACTCAGGTGGACCACTCATCAACGCATATGGTCAGGTAATAGGCATCACCTCTGCAAAGGTATCATCATCTGTGGGCGAGGGACTTGGGTTTGCTATCCCTATCGACGAGGCGCTCCCTATTGTCGAGGACCTTATGAAGAACGGTTACGTTACAGGCAGACCTAGCCTTGGAATTTCAGGCACAGACATCACAAGCGCATATTCATCATACTATGGTATCCCACAGGGCTTCCTTGTAAAGAGCGTTACTAAGGGAAGCGGCTCTGAAAAGGCTGGTATTCAGGAAAATGATATCGTTATAGGCATAAACGGAACTGTTATATCAAACATCAGCGAGCTAAATGAGATAAAGAACAAGTGCAAAGTCGGTGACACTGTTCAGCTTACTATATACAGAAACAAGAAAATGATAAATGTTGACGTTGTTCTCGGCGAGTCCACAGAGGACACTTCTGAGTCAAATGACAACGACCAGAACAACAATAACAATAATAATAACAATAACAACGACGACTACAACGATTACTATGGAAACTATGGCAATGGTCTTGGCGGCTATAATTACGGCTACGGTTTCTAAATAACAAAGCTTTCTTCATATTTTTCATATTCTTTTACTTCAGGGAAAGAGCTGTTCCGAGAGATCGGGACAGCTTTTTTCTTGACTTTCTTCTTGACAGAGGGTCAAAGCAGTGTTATTATAATAAGGTATACTATTAAGGCAACACCGCACAAAGCCCGCCTGACGGTTTTGCCTTAAACGAGTACACTTCTTTATTTTGCAAAGGTCGGTGATTTTATGACAAAAGAAGAATATCTTGACTTTTGCGGCTCTATTGCAGGTGCGACATATGACCAGCCTTTCAACGAGGACTTTCAGTCCACTGCACTGCGCCACTGGGACACGAAAAAGTGGTTCGGGCTTTTGATGCTCCACAATGACAGATGGATAGTAAACTTAAAGCTAAAACCCGAAGAAGTGCTGTTTTACAGGGATATCTACAAGGGCGTGACGGAAGCTTATCACATGAACAAGGTCCACTGGATAACATTGTATCTCGACAGCGACGTGCCAACAGAGGAGATAGAAGATCTTACCCTCAGAAGCTTTGAGCTTACAAAGAGTAAAGATAAAAAGAAAACCAAAAAGCGAAAGGAAGCTTTATAAAATGAGAACTTTTTCAAAATCAAGCAAGCTTGATAATGTGTGTTATGATATAAGAGGTCCTGTTATGGACGAAGCAAATGAAATGATAGCAAAGGGAGAGAAGATATTCAAGCTCAATATCGGAAACCCTGCTCCGTTCGCATTCAATGCCCCTGACGAGATAATACAGGCAATGACAGACAATCTGAGAAACGCTCAGGGCTATTCCGACTCAAAGGGCATAACAGAAGCAAGACAGGCTATTTATGATTATGCACACTTTAAGGGCATACCTGTTGAAAGTCTTAACGATATCTACACCGGAAACGGTGTTTCCGAGCTTATCACAATGGTAATGCAGGGTCTTCTCAACAACGGTGACGAGGTTCTTGTTCCTGCCCCTGACTATCCGCTGTGGACAGCTTCCGTTACTCTTGCAGGCGGTACTGCCGTTCACTATATTTGTGATGAAAGCTCCGAATGGTATCCTGACCTTGAGGACATGGAAAAGAAGATAACAGACAAGACAAAGGCTATCGTTATCATCAACCCTAACAACCCGACAGGTGCGGTATATCCAAAAGAGATACTTGAAAAGATAGCAAACATGGCAAGACGTCATGAGCTTATCATATTCTCAGACGAGATATATGACAGACTTCTTATGGACGGCGTTGAGCACACTTCTATCGCTTCACTTTGTCCTGACGTTTTCTGCATCACCCTCAACGGACTTTCAAAGTCCCACAGGATAGCAGGTTTCCGTGTGGGTTGGATGACCCTCAGCGGAGATAAGAGCAGGGTAAAAGGCTACATCGAGGGTCTTAATATGCTTTCAAGCATGAGGCTTTGTTCAAATGTACCGAGCCAGTATATAATCAAATATGCTCTTGGTGATTACACAAAAACTGACGATCTGCTCCTGCCGGGCGGACGTATCTACGATCAGAGAGAGTATATCTACAACGCACTTAACAGCATTGACGGTCTGTCGACTGTAAAGCCTAAGGCGGCATTCTATATCTTCCCAAAGATAGACGCAAAGCGTTTCAACATCACAAATGACGAGCAGTTCGTGCTTGATTTTCTCCGTGAGAAGAAGATACTTCTTGTTCATGGCGGCGGCTTCCACTGGGAACAGCCTGACCATTTCAGGATAGTTTATCTTCCTAAGCTTGAGGATCTTGAATACTCCATGAATGAAATGAGAGATTTCCTCAAAGACTACAAGCAAAAGTAAAACTGTAGAGCGGACAGTGTTCGCCAAATATGCTTTTATGCTCATACCATACATCTACAAACACAGACACGAGGTACAAAAATGTCAAAACTTTGCAAATCATGTGGAAACTATTATGAGGGAGATCACTGCGACAAGTGCGGCTATGGCGACCCAAACTTAAAGACCCACGCCGCCGACAAATACAAAAAGCCCACAAAGCCTGAACGTTTCAGGACCGAGGAGGAAAAAGAGCTTTACGCCGAGTGGGAAAAGGAGAAAAAAGAGGACACTGAGATAAAGCGTCACTATGATCCCAACGCAGGCAAAAAGACCCTTGCCATTGTGGCGGTAGTTGTTATAGGCGTTATCGTGGCTGTGCTATACAAAAGCGGAGTTATTTTCAGCTCCACAAAGACAGAGGTAATAGAAAAATACTTCAAGTCCATACAGACAAGCGATTTCGACTCATTCGTGGAGTGCTTTCCGAAAGAGATGAAGAACGAATACGAACAGCAGCGAACCGAAGGCGGATATGGCAAAGAGCAGGTTATGAAAGAAGTCCTTTATGGTGATTTCATTGATAGCTATGGTTCTGATTACACTATTGACGTATCTTTCGGCAGAGAAACAAAGCTTAAAAAATCTGAATATGACCTGAGCGAATACAAAAGCTTTTACGGCTCTGCACCGAATGTTTCAGAGGCTTATGAGATAGTAACGAACGTGACTTTCAAAGGCTCAAAGGGCAGTGAGGACGCAAAGCTTTACATCTACGTTGGAAAATGCAGCGGAAAATGGTGCATTTTCAATATCACGCAGGATAACGGCATTGTTGACGAGGACACGGGGCTTAAAACTTCAGAAAATTAAATAGCACAAAGCAAAACCGCCACGGAGAAAATCCGCAGCGGTTTTTTTGTTTTGCGATAAAACCTATATGGTGGGACGCCGTATTTCTGTTAAACAGAAACTGAGTCGCTCCCCCTACATATAAGTAGCGTAATTATACGCTTTTATGTGATATTATCTCTTCTTAAAAGCAAATGACTTTCTTGTTCTCTGCTTTCCGCCTATTGACATTGTGAATATCTTGTCGCTCATGAAGATTTTCAGTGCGACAGTCATGCACACTACAAGAAGTACTATCTGATAGATAAGTCCCCCTGCATAAAGGCTGTAGTTGCCAAACATTACGTTCTCGCTTGCCATAAAGGTATGGGTGAACGGTATAGCATAGACGATATACTTTATAACAGGTGAAAGCGTTCTGATATCAACTACCATTGCAAGAAGATATGGTATCATTGCGGAGAAGGTTATAGGCAAAAGCATTGTCTGGGCAGATTTTGCGTCTTTTGCAAGCGCTCCTAATACCATTGAGAGTGACAATGAGATAAGGATAGACACAAACATCTGTATTCCCACAAGAGCATACTGTCCGACGCTCATGGTAAGACCAAGGTTTTCCATTGCAGATTCATATGCTGAGGTATCTCCCATGCCCTCAGTAAGACCGCCTGTCATTTTGCTCATGCCGAACATATAGACCACAGCCTGCAAAGCCGCAACAACACCTGCGGCAAGCATTTTTGACGCAAGGACTGAAAGTCTTGAAACAGGTGCGGAAAGAAGCGTTTCAAGGGTCTTGTCTATTTTCTCGGTAGAGATCGCGCTAAGTATCATCTGAGCCGAGAACATTATAAGAACGAACATTATTATAGGCACTACCATGCTCTGTGCCGAGCAAAGCGACATCACTATAGAACTGCTCACCTTATCGGACCTGTCGCCCACAACCGTTGTTTCAGAAAGCTCGACAGGGTCTTCAAGCTGATTCATTTCGTCCTCTGTCATTGCGCCGCTTGAAAGCTTATCCTGATAGATAGTTGATTTTACAGCCTGCTGTATAACTGCAAGGGCAGTGTCTGAGCCTGTGTTTGTATTTGACATGGTTGCAAGAGAGGTCATTCTCTGAACATATCCCACGTCCGCCTTTTTATGCTGTTTTACCTGCTCTGTAAAGCCTTTTGGTATTATCACAACGCTGTCCTGATCGAGCCTTTTAAGCTCTGCGGCATAGTCATCAGACTTTATATCTACAACTGTTATCTTACCGTCACCAGCCTTTGCAGTAGCTTTCAGAGAGTTTAAAACGTTTTCTGTGAACTCTGTTTTGTCAAGGTCGCAGATAGTAAGGTCGGAGGCCTTTTCGGCACTGTCGCTTATTGCCCCTGACATTGCCTGACCTGCCATAACAAGCACCACTACTGTGACTATCATTGTTATAATAGTTTGCAGGCTGAGCATTTCCTTTAATTCCTTGCGGAAAAGACTATAAAACTTCACGGTCAAGCACCACCCTTTCAAAGACTTCTTCAAGGTTCTGAGCGCCATATTTTTCAATAAGCTCCGCAGGCTTGCCGACTTCCAGCAACTCGCCCTTTGCAATTATACCCACTCTGTCTGAAACATACTCTATTTCAAGCATATTGTGAGAAGAAAGCAGAAAGCTCATGCCCTCAGAAGCAAGCTTTCTTATCATTCTTCTTATTTCAAGGGCGTTTATGATATCAAGTCCCGAAGTCGGCTCGTCAAGGATAGCCAGTGCAGGCAGTGGCATTATCGCCCTTGCAAGGAGAAGCTTTCTTGCCATACCACGGGAATAATTTGATATCTTATCATTAAGCCTGTCACCAAGCTCGCATATCTCACAGCCACGCTTAACAAACTCGTAAGCCTGTTCTCCGTTGTCGGCATATATAGAAGCCATGAACTCCAGATATTCTCTGCCTGTCATGGTCTTATACGCACCAGCCTCGTCAGGGAGGTATGTAATGCTTTTTCTTACCATATCAGGTTCAGTGAGAATACTATGACCTGCCACGATAGCGTCGCCCTCTGTTGCCTGCAAAAGTGTTGATATCATTCTTATGGTCGTGGTCTTTCCTGCACCGTTTGGACCTATCAGCGCAAATATCTCGCCCTTTCCAACGTCAAAAGTGACGTTATGGGAGGCGTAAATGCCTTTTTTGTACTGCTTTGAAAGCCCTTTGACCTGTAAAACGGTTTCCATCGTTTCCCCATTCCTTTCTTTGTCTGTATCATTGTATTTTTTTGTGAATAAATCAAGTATAGCACACCACGTTCCAACTGTCAATTGACATTTGTCATGTGCTGTTATGTAAATATTATTTACTAACAGTATACACTGTCTATGGCACGATGTCAATAGCGGTTTTCACCAAAACAAGCATGATTTTTATTATTTATGCGTTAGAATGTAAAATTCACTTACTTTGTGAGATAAAGTAAACCACGTTACACAATGATTACAAATCAAATAATATTCTGTACATTTTCAACTCTTTCAAGTACGTTTTTTTGGATATCACAATGTAATGATTTGATTACATTTCGGTTACAGACAAGGGTAAAAAAACGGACGATTGTTGAAAACTTTATAATTTTCAACACCAAATTGCTGTTATAGCATGAGTTTTAAACATTTTCAACATGGTTTTCAACATTTTTAAAAGTTTTCAACTGTAGTTTTCAACTGTCCAAAAAAGCTCTTGTTACCGTTTTTTAATCATTTGTAATTTATTCATTTTTCGTACTTCTATAGTAAATAGGGAGGATTTATTACATTTTCACCAATGAACGAATTTAAAATTTGTGAAGTATTTAAGTTTTAAAATAGGCTTTTGCTGTTTACAAATGAATGAAAATATGTTAAACTTATAATAAATATGAATGAAAAGTTACAATATTCATTATTGGAGGAAAAATTATGGGAAAATTAACCAGTCTGAAAAAAGCCGCCGCTGTGCTGCTGACCTCGGTAACACTCATGTCGGCTGCGGCGGCACTGCCTGCTGTGGACGAAACGCCGCTTCTTTCGCAGACGGCGATAACTGTTGAGGCGGCAAGCGTCGGAAAAGTCACAGGGCTTACTTCAAAAACACTTAGCAACAGCGAGATAAAGCTTAGCTGGAAAAAGGTCAGCGGAGCTTCGGGATACTCAGTTTGTATGAGGAAAAACGGTAAATATCCGCAGATCGCAGACGTAAAAAGTGGCTCGACCCTCACATACACTGTGAAAAATCTGCCAAATGCTACCCGTGAAAACTTCAAGGTAAGAGCCTACAAGACCGTGAAAGGAAAAAAGGTATACGGCGCATATTCCGACAACTGGAACACCGCCACGAACCCACAGCCTGCAAAGGGTCTTAAAGTATCAAGCGTTTCCTATAACAGCGTAAAGCTTTCATGGACAAAGATAGGATGCACAAATTACAGAGTATTTCAGCTTAAAAATGGTCAGTGGAAAGAGATCGCAAAGACCACTTCCACAAGCTACACTGTAAAAAATCTCAGCCAGAAGACCACCTACAAGTTCAAGATAAGAGCCTGCAAGACAGACGACAAGAAAGCCAACCACTACGGAAAATATTCCGCAGAGGTATCCGCTACTACATCTAAAGCTCCTGCTGTTGTGACACCTGTTTCACAGCATGGTCAGCTTTCTGTAAAGGGTGCGAACATTGTTGACAAGAACGGCAAGGTATTCAAGATAAAGGGTATGTCAACTCACGGCATCATGTGGGAGGATTTTTCCGATATCCTTACAAAGGACTCACTTAAAGTTCTCAGAGATGACTGGAAGGTCAACACCATAAGAATCGCAATGTATACTTATGAATGGGGCGGCTACTGCACCGAGAACGGCAAGTATCAGGCGCAGGCAAAGCAGAAAGTCAAGACAGGCGTTGAGAATGCAAAATCTCTTGGTATGTATGCTATAATCGACTGGCACGTTCTCAACGACAGAAACCCAAACACCTACAAAGCTGACGCTATAAAGTTCTTCACGGAAATGGCTCAGACTTATAAGGATTATGACAACGTTATTTACGAGATCTGCAACGAGCCTAACGGCGGAATCACATGGACAGGCGGAATAAAGAGTTATTGTCAGAGCGTTGTAAGCGCTATCAGAAAATACGACAGTGACGCTATCATAATCTGCGGCACAGGCACATGGAGTCAGGACATAGATCAGGTGCTTGGCAACAAGCTTTCTGACAAAAACTGCGTTTACGCTCTTCACTTCTATGCTGATACTCACAGAGATTGGCTGAGAAACAGACTTCAGAACTGCTACAACAAGGGACTTCCTGTTCTTGTATCTGAGTTCGGAACTTGCGACGCAAGCGGAAACGGCGGATATAACTCAACAGAAAGCACAAAATGGCTCAAGCTTCTCGATTCACTGAATGTAGGCTACATAAACTGGTCAGCCTGCGGAAAGAGCGAAACGGCTTCCGCATTCAATAGCGGTACGAACCTCAAAGCTATAAAGAGCGGCACTTCACAGCTCACAGCAAGCGGCAAGTTCATTCGTGATTGGTACAGAAACCACTGATAACACAAAAGACCTCTCTTGGTGGGAGGTCTTTTTTTTGCACAGAAACTAACGATAAGCGGGCGACCCAAGGTCGCCTCTACACTATAAAAACAAAGCCGAGGGGCGTTTACCTCTCGGCTATTGTTATTTTATATCATATCACAAAGAACAGTGCCGTTCTTATAACGGCTGTAAAAAGCATAGCATAGAACGATGTGCCAAGCAAAAGCTGATTTGCCCAGAATATATCGTTAGGCTCGCATGGCTTTAGATTTCTGCCTATAACAGGCTTTCTTACAAGCTGTCCGCCGTAATACTCATCACTGCCAAGCTGTATACCCAATGCACCTGCACACACCGACTGAGTTTGCGCTGAATTAGGACTAGGGGATTTTCTTCTGTCTTTTTTGTATACCTGAGAAGCGTTCTTGCTGTCAAGGTGAAGATAAGAAACGTTCATTTTCATAAGCAGGGCGGCTATTCTTGCAGGTATAAAGCTGAGAACGTCGTCGAGCTTTGCAGGGAATTTGCCGAAGTTTATGTATGTGTCTGTTTTATAGCCCACTGTGTTGTCGATAATATTCACTGTTCTGTAGAGTATTCCGCCCAGGCCGCCGAATATCGCAGACCAGAAAATAGGTGCGACCGCCCAATCTGTGGTGTTCTCTGCAACCGACTCCACCGTACTTTTTATAACAGCGTCAATGTTCATATCGTCGGTGTCACGGAAGGTCACTTTTTTTACCTTGCGCTGTGCAGAAGAAAGATTGCCTGCCCTTGCAGCACGCATCACTCCCCCTGCCGCAGTTTTAAGGGACTTTACAGAAAGTGCTGACCAGCACATTATGCCCTCGAGGAAGATGCCAAGTGCGGCATTTAGCTTATAGCCCACGAATAGAAGAAGCAATGCCACAGCGGCAACTATAAGAAGCACTATCACAGTCATCATAAGACCTGCCATGCGCTGTGCTTCGGGGGTGTTTTTATAGCTGTTTCTGAAAGACTTATCAAGCTTTGCCACAAGCTTTTTTATAAAATACTGAGGATAGACCACTACTTCAGGGTCGCCAAGGAGCATATCCAGCGCAAAGCCAAGCGCAAGCGCCGCCAGTGAATTTATCAACATATATACATATCCTTTCTTCAGGCAATAATTACTTATGATAATTATATCACAACATTTTCTGATTTTCAATACCTTTATGCTTTGATTTTAAGGGATAAGGCACAAAAAAAGGGCGGTCAGAGCCGCCCGAACAAAAGTCTTTCAAAAAAATCAGAAACTAAGGTGCGAACACTGTTTGCCCCTACACTGAAAAGATATATCCATAAGCTTTTGTGATAACTATATTATTTGCATATCTCCGAAAGCTTTTCAAGCATAAGCTCCATTTCCTCGTCTGTGCCGATAGTAATTCTCAGGAAGTTATCTATTCTCGGCTTGTTGAAATATCTCACGAAAATACCATTTTCACGGAGGTATGTGAAGATCTCCTTTGCAGAGAGTTTTTCATGCTGTGCAAAGAGAAAATTCGTTTCGCTGTCAAGGACGTTGAAGCCCATTTCACGCATTTTTTCCGCTGTTCTATCCCTTGTTGCCTTGACCTTTTCAACTGTCGCCTTGAAATAATCCTCGTCAGAAAGGCTTGCAACGGCAGTTTCTATGGCTATCTGGTCGAGAGGATAGGAATTGTATGAGTCCTTCACAGCCTGCATATAGCTGATAAGTTCGGCACTGGCAAAAGCCATGCCAACTCTCATGCCTGCAAGGGAACGTGACTTTGAGAAAGTCTGCGTTACAACCAAGTTGTCATATTCTTTCACAAGCTCCACGCAGGAATACCTGCCGAAATCCACATATGCCTCGTCGATTATAACAATGCTGTCCTGATTGTTTTCAAGAAGTTCTCTTATAAATTTCTCACCCACACCAAGGCTTGTCGGAGCATTAGGGTTTGGTATAACAACGCCACCGTTAGGCTCTTTGAAATCCTCGATATTTATTACAAAATCATCGTCAACGCTCTTAGTCTTGTATGGTATCTTCAGAAGCTCACACCACACAGGATAGAACGAATAAGTTATATCAGGATAAAGTATAGGCTTATCAGAGTTGAAAAATGCTCTGAAAGCTGTGGCAAGCACATCGTCTGAACCGTTTCCGCAGAAAACATTTTCGCTTTTAAGCCCAACACGCTCCGCAAGCGCCGCCCTAAGAACAGAAGCGTCAGCACTAGGGTATTTTCTAAGCTCTGCAATAGTTTTCCCCTCCAATATCGCCTTTACCTTTGATGACGGCGGATAAGGGTTTTCATTTGCATTGAGCTTTATTATCTTATCGTTTTTAGGCTGTTCCCCTGCAACGTATGGCTCTATATTTATAAGGTTTTTTCTCCAAAGCTTTTCGCTCATTTTACATTATCCTCTCTATATTTTATCATAGTAAAGTATTAATATAAAATATTATAGCACATACCGCTTATGTTGTCAAATAAAAGCCGCCTAGTTTTCAAAGTTAGCCTGTATAGACTGCAAAACGCCGTCATAGTAATATGCGTTCACGCTCATGGAATCGCTCTTCCAATCAAGAAACTGATCTTTGCCGTTTCTGTCGCTGACCTCAGGTGTGCCGAGAATCGCAGCCATCTCCTCAGGAGTTGAATTTTTTGTTATACCGAATATTGAGCAGTCGCTTTCGGTGGTGAAACTCATTCTTATCTTATGGAGGGTATGATCGCTGTTGAGCCAGAAGTCGAAGATGATGATATTATCCACAGTCGAGCTTGTTTTTCCGTAGCAAAGAGCAGACTCGTATTCATCGTCAGGGGTATCCACCATTTCTTCTCTTACATCATCAATAAGCTCAGTGCCTGTGAAAACGTGGTCTATGCCCTTATAGCTTACGCTTATATCCTTAGGCAGAGCAGCGTCTGAAGTAAGGTCAAGGGTCTTGAGGTCATCATATACCTTTATTCTGTTCTCATCAGTGTTTACAGTGCTCTCGCCCGGTGTTGTTATGCCTGTATACTCAGATGTGAAAACAGCCTCTCCGTCTTTTTCGTGTATTTCTTCCTGCGGATAGTTTTTGCTGTAGTATGTGAAATCGGAAACCGAGAAGTAATCAAGCACTACGTCATACTCTTCGTAATTACTATATGTTTCCACCACGCCGAGTGAAACTGTATAGTCAACGTTCTCCCAATACATTGTATAGCATTTATAATCGTCCATGCCGTCATATTCGCTGTTCATATAAATGCTTGTAGGGCAGCCCATTTTGTCGATTATTTTATCAAGATCTTCTTTATTGCTGTAGTTGCCGTAGCTTTCATACTCCCAGTCGGAGGTATCCACAGCCTCTTCTACAGGTATGGTAATGCTCCAGCTGTTTTCCTTGAGAATGTCAGACACACTTGCGTCACGGTCAAATGGGTTTGCACCGGTAAGGTCGTAGTTTGTTTGGCTCTCATCTGATGAAACGAAGGTTATCTCAACGTCACTGTTTTCACCTATCATTTTATCAACGCTCATAATATCACTAGATCTGCCAATATCGTCGCCGTACATTTTCATATTGGCATTGCCGCCGTCTATGGCACTAAGGTCAACAGGCACTGATATTTTGCTGCCGAAAATATCCTGCGGCAAAGTATCTGACGGCGTACCACCATTAAATCCGTCTATCCAATATAAGCCGCTGTCTTTGTTATCGTTAGCGGTATCAGACAGGGTCTTATCGCCCTTTGAAGCTGTGCTGTCATTTTGTGAAGAAGCAACAACAATATCATTATTATCATCGTCATCACTATTATTTGAACTAATCATTACCGCCGCTGTGATACCTCCGCCCACAACTGCCACGGCACAAACGCCTGCTATAACTTTTGCTTTTACTGTTGAAAACATTCCTTTTCCTCCCGATATAGTTTTTGTTGATGTTACGCTATCGGGAACTGCATTAGCGGCTGAGGCTGAGCCTGTGAAAACGGTAAGTTTCGGAAGAACGGTGTTTGAAGCCTCTTTATTAAGAAGCTTTGAAAGAATAAATACAGGCACGGCAGCATGAAGTCTGTCGTTGTTGTTTTCCTCGTATATAAGCACCGCCTCCTTTATCTTTTTTCTTGCGGCACTAAGGCGGGAAGTTACTGTACCTGTGGTGCAGTTCATTACCTCTGCTATCTCAGGCACTGTGAGCATATCAAAATAATACAGTATCACCGAACGCCTTTGCTCCTCTGTGAGAACAGTGTCGATAATATCCATTATTATCTTTCTTTTAGCGTCATTGCTCACATATTCCTCCGGGATAAGCCCTTCGTCAGGGATCTCCTCTATTATCTCCTCTGAGTTGTCCTCAGGGGCGGAATTGTTTCTAAAGTGCATTTTGCAGAGATTTATCCCTATCCTGTTTACCCATGCTGGAAAATTCTCAGGCTGTGCAAGAGTGCCAAGCTTTTGAAGGGCTGTAAGATAAGTTTCCTGAGTGATATCCTCTGCAAGCTGTGGGTCGCCAAGAAGCTTCAGGCAGCTAAAATACACTGTTCTGCCCGTTTCTTCATAAAGCGCACCGAACGCCGCCTTGTTTCCCTGTGCCGCCTGCAATACAAGCTTTTTGATATCATCTTTTTCCATGTTTTTTACCTGCTCTTTCTTTCCGAATTGCCGTTTTCTCGTCCGCTGTTTTATCAGTCCCGACATTAGTTAGATGCAAAACGCAGACGATTTGTTGAGCAAATTCAAAATTTTCATATATAGTTTACATATAATTAATACTTATTATTATAATATTGCCGAAATAATTATATCACATAACAAAATGCCTGTCAACGAGCAAAAAAATATCCCCCACAAATGTGAGGGATAGGTTTTTCAGAACATACCTGCAAGATACATTCTGCTTTCATAAAGCTTTTTTGAATTTGTATCGAAGGCAAAATGATATCTGTAGAGAGGTGTAAGCCCTGCGGCATTTTTCTCACCTGCAACATATGCAACGAAAACATCAGGGTCAGTGTCGCTGTTCACACAGTATGTTCCGTCCATTGACATATCGCCCTGTGAGTAAACATAGGAAAGATAGTTGCCTGAAATGCTGTTCTCGCCCTTTGAGATGCCCTGAGAAGCAAGCATATCCTGCACTGATCGTGCTGAATAATTGTCTATGTTGTCATATATCTCATCAAGCTTCTTTGTGCTTGTGACATCATAGCAAAGCCTTGTTGGCATACCGGTCGGTATCCAAGCAGGGGTGTAAATATCGTTTGACATAGGCGTTTCCTCTGCCCATACCACATAGCTGTCTGCAAGAGATACCTGTCCGTCAGGGTTTGTTAGATTTGCAACATAGACCGTTATCTCATCTCCCTGCGGCTCGACCTTTGGGATAAGGGTCATGTAATAGCTATCCCACCATTCACCGCCGAAATAGTTGTCAGCACCTACACGATAATTGAGCATTTCGCCCTTTTTATCCTCATAGTGACCTCCATCGCAGTATACAAAGCTATACTCGTCAGCATATTTTGCATAGAAATCAGACGTCTTTATATATCCGCCCACCTGCATGATGTCACCATTGAGCTGAACAAGACCTGACGAAAGATCAGCATTTTTTATCTCGTCAGACACAGTGTAAACAGCCATTTCAAGCTCGCTGTTTGAATTTGTACCGCTTGCATCATCGTCAGTAACATTATCTTCATTATCAGCATTTTCATCAAGTTCGTTTAGATTGTCCTCTATCTCCTGCTCGTTCACTTCCCCTTGTGCGTCTGTCTGAACGGCTGTGTTTGGCTTATCAGCATCTGCTGTCGTATCTCTGTTTGCAAGCACCACCGCTGTGATACCTCCGCCAACTACTGCCAATGCGACCACACCTGCTATTACTTTTGCTTTTACTGTGGAAAACATACCTTTTCCTCCCGATTTACTTATTGTAGTATTTTTATCGGGAACAACTTCCATGGCTGACGCCTTGCTGAAAACGGATAATTCAGGCAGCTTCAAATGCTGACATTCCTGCATAAATATCTTTGACAGAACAGGTATAGGCATAACAGCATGAAGCCTGTCATTGTTTTTCTTTTCGTAAATAAGCACCGCCTCCCTTATCTTCTTTCTTGCAGCGCTAAGACGGGAAGTGACAGTGCCAACAGAACATTCCATTATCTCTGCTATCTCAGCTACGCTCATCATATCAAAATAGAAAAGTATTATTGTCTGACGCTGTTCGTCAGTGAGAGCGGTGTCGATAATGTTCATTATTATCCTGCGTTTTTCTTCGCTGTCGGCATAATCGTCAGGGATAAGCTCGCTGTCGGGCGTATCGACGATTATCTTTTCCGACTCCTCCTCCGCAGTGCGGGGATTTTTCCTGAAATACATTTTGCAGTTGTTTATGGCAATGCGGTTTACCCATGCTGAGAAATTCTCAGGCTCTTTAAGACTGTCAAGCTTTTCAAGAGCTTTCATGAAAGTGTCCTGAGTTATATCCTCTGCCTGCTGAGCATTTCCAATAAGCTTCAGGCAGTTAAAATATACCGACCTGCCCGTTTCTTCGTAAAGCTCGCCGAAAGCTGCTCTGTCACCCTGTCCTGCCTGCAAAACAAGACGTCTTATCTTTTCCTTTTCCATTTTTCTACCCAGCTTCCTTTTTATTATCGAACAAAAATATTCCGTTTTCAGCACTCGGTTATTGTTCCGACATCACTTAGATGTTTGCTGAAAACGGAATATTGAGCAAATATAAAACTTAATATATTGTTTACAAAATATTAATCAACATATTCTCTGACTCTGAGATGTATACCCACGCTGTCAGCAACCGCCTGAGATTTTTTTATCTCCTCTTCGCCGATTATATCAACCACAGTGAGCATTACCTCAGGCACGAACTCTTTCACTCTTTTTGCAAAAGAGAGCATTTCTTCAAAGCAGTTCACGCCCTTGAATGAGGGTCTTGTTATCTCGTCATAAGCCTTTGCGTCAGAAGCGTTAAGACTTATTGAGATTATATCAACAAGTCCCTTGAACTCAGCAGGAGTTTCACGCTTGTTGATAAGGTCGCTAAGACCATTTGTGTTGATCCTTATAGGTGTCTTTGTAACAGACTTTATATACTTTGCAGTTTCTTTGAGTATTTCAAGCTCACAGGTAGGCTCGCCATAGCCACAGAAAATAATTTCCTTGTAGCTGTCAAGGTCACGCTTTTTGATGTCGTCTATTACCTCTTCGGCAGTAGGCTGATGTTCCAGCCACAGTGGGTCAGAGCCATAAGCACCGTCACCGTTGTGACGAATACAGAATGTGCAGTTGCATGGGCACTTGTTTGTGATGTTGAGATAAAGCTTATCGCCTATCTCATAAGAAATATTCATAGCTTTTATCATTATAATTACCTCTTTTTTGTAATATATCAAAGTATAGAGTAAACGGGCGAACACTGTTCGCCCCTACAGAGAGAAATCATCGCCGTTAGGCGATACCTTCATTCCTCATTCCTCATTAATATCTATTCTCTTATCTGTCCGTTGCCTGAGATAAGATACTTTGTGGTGGTCATTTCTCTAAGACCCATAGGACCTCTTGCATGAAGCTTCTGAGTGGAAATGCCTATCTCAGCACCAAGACCGAACATTCCGCCGTCTGTAAATCTTGTTGAGCAGTTTACATATACTGCCGCTGAGTCAACACGCTTTTGAAATTCCTGTGCGGCAAAAAGGCTTTCCGTAACGATACACTCAGAATGTCCTGTAGAAAATCTGTCGATATGTTCAAGTGCTTCCGCCATGTCGTCAACGACCTTGATAGAGATTATATAGTCAAGAAACTCTGTTGCATAATCGTCATCATCAGCAGGAGTAACGTTTTCAGAGCCAAGTATCTGCCTTGTAAGCTCACAGCCTCTTATCTCAACGTGGTGCTTGTCAAGTCTTTCTTTAAGCTTCGGGAGAAAATCCTCTGCAATATCCCTGTGAACAAGACAGCTTTCAACTGCGTTGCATACAGACGGACGTGAGGTCTTGCCATTATCAACAATGTTCACAGCCATTTTTATATCCGCACTTGCGTCAACATAAACGTGACAGTTTCCTGTGCCGGTCTCAATAACAGGCACAGTGGCAGACTGTACAACAGCCTTTATAAGCTGTGCGCCTCCCCTTGGGATAAGGACATCAATATAATCATTAGCTTTCATCATATCAAGAGCGATGCCTCTGTCAGTATCCTCCACAAGCTGAATGATGTCAGGGCTGAAGCCTGCCCTTTCGACAGCCTTTCTCATTAGGTCGGCAAGCATTTTGTTTGAGTTTATTGCTTCCTTTCCGCCCCTGAGTATAACAGCGTTTCCACTTTTAAGGCAAAGTATAGCGCCGTCTACAGTAACGTTAGGTCTGGCTTCAAAAATAATGCCTATAACACCCATTGGCACTCTTACTTTCTCGATCTTCATGCCGTTAGGTCTTGTTGAGCCTGAAACAACTTCGCCCACAGGGTCGTCAAGCTGTGCAAGCTCCTCGCAAGCCTTTGCCATGCCCTCGATACGGCTGTCATTGAGTGCAAGTCTGTCAAGCATTGCTTCCGACATTTTCCTCATTCTGCCGTTTTCAAGGTCCACCTTGTTTGCTTCGATAATATCGTCCTTGCAAACTCTCAGGATATGTGCGATCTCAAGAAGTGCGTCATTTTTCTGTGTTGTTGAAGCGAAGGCGATATCCTTTTTGCAAGCTTTTGCTTTATGTCCCAAAATATCGATGTAACTCATTTTTACTATACCTCCCCGTTAGCTGTAAAAAGTGTTCCTATAGGTTTATTTTCAAAAACCTTATACAAATGTCTTGGATCTCTGCCGTTCATGATGATAAGATCTATTCCGCCATTTTTGCATATCTCAGCGGCTTTTATCTTTGTCGCCATTCCGCCTGTGCCAAGAGAAGAACCTGCACCCCCTGCAATAGCCTTTATCTCCTCCGTTATCTCAGGCACAACAGGGATAAGCTCAGCGTCATCGTACTTATGAGGGTCTTTGTCAAAAAGTCCCTCGATATCAGACATTATTATAAGAAGGTCTGCATTAGCAAGCACCGCAACATTTGCCGCAAGAGAATCGTTCTCGCCCATTTCAAGCTCCAACTCATCAATAGACACCGTATCGTTCTCGTTCACAATAGGGATAGAACCAAGCTCTATGATGCGGTTAAGGGCGTTCTGCACGTTTATGCGTCTGTCCTCAAGAAGAATATACTTTGTAAGCAGAAGCTGAGCCACATTAAGGCTGTATTCAGAGAAAAGATTATCGTAAAGATACATAAGCTCACACTGACCCACCGCCGCACAAGCCTGTCTTGTGGGAGTGTCCTTTGGTCTTTCCTTTATGCCCAGCTTTGCTCTGCCAAGACCTACCGCACCGCTTGATACAAGGATTATCTCATGTCCTGCATTTTGCAGATCGGCAAGAGTTTTAACGAGCTGTTCCACACGGCGTATATTAAGAAGCCCTGTGCTGTGAGTAAGAGTAGAAGTTCCTACCTTTACCACAACTCTTTTCTTTTTTGTCATATCTATCATTTTCATCATGTCCTTATTGTTATTTTCCGTTGACAACATTCTGTGGCGTACCCTCTATCCACATTTTCAAGTTCTGCGCAACAGTTTCAAGAAGCCTTTCTCTCGTCTGCTTTGGTGCCCACGCTATATGTGGGGTAACAGTGCAGTTCTTTGCGTTTCTGAGAGGGCAGTCTTCACCCATTGGCTCGTTTGTGAGAACATCAATTCCTGCCCCTGCAATGACTTCATTTTCAAGAGCCTGTGCAAGTGCCTTTTCGTCCACAAGACCACCCCTTGCAGTGTTGACGAAAAATGCTGACTTTTTCATCATGCCAAGGCTTTCGGCATTTATCATTTTTTCATTATCCTTTGTAAGAGGACAATGGAGCGTCACTATATCAGAGGTCTTTAGAAGTTCTTCAAGGCTTACCGCAGGCGTGCCGTCAGTTATTTTCTGGGGTGAGCGTGTAAAGGTGATGACCTTCATGCCGAACGCTCTTGCTATCTCAGCAACTTTCTTTCCTATGTCGCCATAGCCTACTATACCAATGGTTTTTCCTGCAAGCTCATAGGTAGGGATACCAAAATATGAAAACAGCTTATAATTCACCCAGCCGCCCTCGTCAACTTTCTCGGCATATTCTCTTATCTTGCTGAAATAGTTGAGGATAAGTGCAAAAGTATGCTGAGCAACTGCGTTTGTAGAATATGCAGGCACATTGCAGACCACTGCGTCATGCCTGTCTGCGGCGGAGAGGTCAACATTATTATATCCCGTTGCAAAAAGACCGACGTATTTCAGGTTTTTGCACTTTGAGAATACCTCCTCTGTTATAAGGCACTTGTTACATATAACAGCGTCAGCGTCGCCTATCTTTTCTGCGACCTGTTCATTTGGTGTAAAACCATAAACAATGCTTTCACCAAGGACTGTTATTCCCTCCAGCGACACATCGTTTCTTGAAACTGTTTCAGAGTCAAGTATAACTATTTTCATTCTTCATCTTCCTTTTGAGCAGTTTCCGACTTTTCCTCGGCATTCTCCAAAGCTTTCTGCTTTTTAGCAAACCTATGGGAAATAAAAGCTGTTGCCGCAAGAAGCGCTACCTCTGCACCGAAAAGCATACCGATAACAAAGCTTTTTGTGGTAAACTGAGTAACTATAGTAAGGTCGATAGCTATCATTAATGTAAGATAATGATAAGAGCCTTTCCTTATGAACTGAGTTATATATAAAAGCGTAGCGATAACGCAGAATATCATATGCACCTTAAAAGGCAAGGGGGCATAAACGTTCTGCAAGGTCGCAGTTTCCGCCGCCAGTGTTTCTATCACACTATCATCTCCTAAAGCATTATTTTATCATACTAAGATATTATACCACAGTTTTACGTCATTTGCAATAGATTTGAGCCTTTATAACGGCTTTATAAATGTAGTGCTACAATAGATATTGGACAAAATTAAGAAAAAAGAAAAGAGAGATAGGCAAAAATCTGATAAAATAAAGTTACCACACAAATACAAA
>NZ_JAOQJZ010000005.1:0-169968 GCF_025567495.1 Hominimerdicola aceti
GCTGCACGTTTAAGTCGAACAAACAACCGTCCTATGCGTCCCCTCAAATGGTTTTCGCCTATCGAATTTCTTAATAATAGTGTCCAATATGATTGACAAACCTACAGGATCGTGGCTCTTGTGAGATGTGAGAAATAACAAAACCAGTGTAAGCCCACAGCAGGCTTTCACTGGTTTTGTTTATCATTTATAAAAAGTTTAACAATATTTTATACGCTGTTTTTATGTGCGAATTTTTTCTGCAATGTTCTGAAAAGCGTCAAAAATCTCTTCTCCCGAACGTCCCAAGGCTCTTATGGCTATGCCACGTTCCGTGTGGGTGGCGCAAAGCCGTGCGCTGTCAGGGTCGCCTGTGTAGTCGGCTTGGTAAATGCTTTCCGGCATTGTCTTGTCAGGGGTATAGATATACATAAATCCCGTGTGGGTGAAGCCCTCGAAAAAGCCTTTTTGTCGTATGGGCAGTGCAGAGGGGTCGATAAGAGTGTTGTCGATAAAATCCGCCCTGCCGTCAATTGCTATCTCGGTGCGTGAGCGAAAGCGCTTCAAGCCGAACTCCTCTCCCATTGCAGTTCTGCCACAGCAGTATATCTCAGAGAAAATAAGCTCAGAGCTTTCTGTGATGTTCACCTTGCCCATAGAGATATGCTCACAGCCTGTGAAGGTCATAATAGGGTGGGGCATATAGCAAAGCCTTGCGTTTTTGCGCACAACAAGCTTTATGCTCTGTTTTGATACGCCGCCGTTTGTGTTGAAAAGCTTTTGATAGCCCTGATCTGTGAAAATGACCTTGCAGTTTTCCCCTACAAAAAGCTTTATCTCGTTTTCGTCACCTGCCAATACTCCTGCTGAGCCGCACATTGAGATATATTTCGCCCAGCCTTTATGGTCATAAAATGGTGAATACACCTTGAAAGGGGGAGCGAAATATAAGTCCTCAGTAACGGTTTTTTGTCCGTCAAAGGCTGTTGACAGGCTTAGTCTGCCGTTCATTTCAGATCCTCAAAAAGCACTGATTTTTTTATCCAGTCTATGACCTGAGAAACGCCCTCACGGCTCATGAGATTTGTGAAAAGAAACGGTCTGTCGCCCCTCATGCGCTTTGAGTCGGAAGCCATTACTTCAAGGGAAGCTCCAACAAGTGGCGCAAGGTCTGTCTTGTTGATAACAAGCAGGTCGGAACGTGTCACGCCAGGACCGCCTTTTCTTGGTATCTTTTCACCCTGTGCAACGTCGATAACATAGATAGAAGCGTCTGCAAGGTCAGGGGAGAATGTGGCGGAAAGATTGTCGCCGCCGCTTTCAATGAAAACGATCTGCGTGTCAGGGTGCTTTTTCACCATTTCGTCAACGGCTTCCAGGTTCATTGAGCAGTCTTCTCTTATGGCAGTGTGAGGACAGCCGCCAGTTTCAACGCCAACTATCCTGTCAGCAGGCAGGCATGAGTTTTTTGTAAGAAATTCTGCGTCTTCTTTGGTGTAGATATCGTTTGTTACAACGCATATGGAATATTCTTTTGACATTTCTCTTGTAAGGCGTTCGATAAGTGCGGTTTTTCCCGATCCCACAGGTCCGCCTACGCCTATTTTTACATAGCTCATTTTTGGTACTCCTTATTATATTATATAAATCATAGCTTATGACATATACTGTCTTGAATACAGCCGTTCGTGCTGCATTGCACGCAGGTCAAAGCCTGCACCGCTTATGCCGATATCGTTTATATCAGTGAAAAGGGCTTTTTCTGAAGCGGAGGATATAAGCTCAAAGCTCTCTCCGAGAATTTTCTGCCCTGCAAGCTGACTAAGAGGTACAAGCTTCACGCAGTTTGTGACTATGGCGGAGCATATGGAATAGCCGTATACCGCAAGCCCCTCTGAAAGCTCGATGCCATTGTCACGCATATAAAGCCCATAGGCGATGCACTGATGACCCTTGCATATGCCCTGCTCCGTCAGGCTTTTATAAAGTCCTGTGAAGCTTTCCCGACCATTGTTGCATATTTTGAAAAAACGCCTTGTGACCTTTTCTGAGCCGCTTCGTATCTCAAATGGTGTTTTCGCCGCAGAGTATATCTCATCAAGACGGCAAAGCTCCTTTTCGTCAGCATTGTATGCCGCTGCCGCCGCACCAAGCTCATTGTAGGGCAGCACTGAGATGTAAGAATGGAGATATTCTTCAAGCCCTTTTGGCGAAGTGATGATATCATGCTGAACGTAGGTTTCAAGCCCGTTTGAAAGCGTGAACGCACCCACTGGGAAAAGGCTGTCGCATATTTGCAGAATGTGCATAAGTCCTGCGGTATCGGTCATTTTTTATCAGCTCCGTTTAGTGTGAATGTTCGTGGTGATGATGTTCCCCATGCTCGTGGGAGTGGCTGTGTGAGTGTCCGTGAGCTTTGCAGACGATAAAATCGTCAAATCTGCCTATGATGTTCTCACACTCAAAGCCGAGGTTTTTCAGGTGCTTTTCTGTAGGCTCGTCATGTGGGATAAGCACGTTGTCGTCAGATATTTTAAGTGACAAATGCCTGTTGCCTATCTCAAAGCAAAGCCTGCCCATTTCCTGCATAGTGTGAACGTTTATCTTGATAAGGGGACAGCTTGTGAGCTTCACTGCTACGCAAAGCTTATCGTCAAGATAGATGATATCCCCGTCCTTTAGGCTTTCGTCAATGGCAATGCCTATGTCACGTCCTCCTGCGGTGGTTTTTCTTATGCGCTTTTTCTCGGCTTCAAACCAATCAAGCTCAACTGTGTCTACTTCTACAGAGGGGGTGCTTTCAGAGAGATTGCCTAATATTTTTTCTGCTATCATTTTTGTTTCCTCGCTTTAGAACATAAAGTAACGCTGTGCCAATGCAAGCTCGTCAAAAGGCTCGCAGGTAATAACTTCGCCGTCAACTGTGACAGTGTAGGTCTCAGGGTCTACTCTTATATCACCGCAGACGTTGTTGTATACCATATCAGCCTTTGAGATGTTTCGGCAGTTTTTCACAGGAAGCACCTGCCTTTTAAGACAAAGCTTCTCTTTTATGCCGTCCTCGTAGGCGTATTTTGATACGAACGTGATACAGGTGCTTGAAAGGGCAAGCCCGTGACCACCGAACATTTCTGTGTAACACACAGGCTGAGGGGTAGGGATAGAAGCGTTTGCGTCGCCCATTTTTGATGCGAAAATAAATCCGCCCTTTATTATCATGTCAGGCTTTGCACCGAAAAATGCAGGATTCCAAAGAACAAGGTCTGCCACCTTGCCAACTTCCACTGAGCCTACATATTCTGATACGCCGTGGGTTATAGCAGGGCTGATAGTGTATTTTGAAATGTAGCGTTTTATTCTGAAATTGTCGTTTCGCTGGCTGTCCTCTGGGAGTGCGCCACGCTGTTTCTTCATTTTGTCAGCGGTCTGCCATGTTCGTGTGATAACTTCGCCTACACGTCCCATTGCCTGAGAGTCGGAACTCATCATTGAGAATATTCCCATATCGTGCAAAACGTCCTCTGCGGCGATAGTTTCAGGACGTATCCTTGAATCCGCAAAAGCAATGTCCTCCGGTACGTTCTTGTCAAGGTGATGACACACCATGAGCATATCCAGATGTTCGTCAAGAGTGTTTGCGGTGTAAGGCATTGTAGGGTTCGTTGAGGAAGGGAGAACATTCGGGAACGCTGCTGCTCTGATAATGTCAGGAGCGTGTCCGCCGCCTGCTCCCTCTGTGTGATAAGTGTGGATAGTCCTGCCCTTGAAAGCATTGACGGTATCTTCAACAAATCCGCCCTCGTTAAGAGTGTCGGTGTGGATAGCCGCCTGAACGTCATACATATCCGCAACAGTAAGTGCGTGGTCGATAACGTCAGGGGTAGAGCCCCAGTCCTCGTGTATCTTCAAGCCTATACAGCCTGCCTTTATCTGCTCCTCGAGAGTTGTGATGTCGCTTGAATTTCCCTTGCAGAGATAGCCGAAATTCATTGGCAGGTCTTCGGAAGCTTCCAACATTCTGTGGATATTGAACTCGCCAGGTGTACAGGTGGTGGCATTGGTGCCGTCGGCAGGACCTGTACCACCGCCTATCATGGTGGTGATTCCGCTGTAAAGGGCTGTTCTTACCTGAGTTGGAGAGATAAAATGAATGTGCGTGTCAAGTCCGCCAGCGGTGAGGATAAGTCCCTCGCCTGCGATAGCTTCCGTGGAAGCGCCTATTATCATGTTTTTGTCAACGCCATTCATGATGTCGGGGTTGCCTGCTTTGCCTATTCCTGCTATCCTGCCGTCCTTTATGCCAACGTCAGCCTTTATGATGCCTGTGCTGTCGATGATAAGAGCGTTTGTGATAACAGTGTCAAGGCACTCCTTGTTAGTGGCTTTGCAGGATTGCCCCATGCCGTCACGGAGAGATTTTCCTCCGCCGAACTTTGCTTCGTCACCATGAACTGTCAAATCTTTTTCCACTTCTGCAATAAGAGAAGTGTCGCCCAAGCGCACCCTGTCGCCAACTGTCGGACCATACATATCGCAGTAAGCTTTTCTCGATATCTCGATCATTTCCTACACCCCCTTGAAGCCAAGCTTTTTAGCCTTTTCAAAGGCTGCCTGCTTGATGTTTTCATCGTCCATTTTTCCGTTTACAAGACCATTCAGACCATAGCCTATGCGGTCGCCGCCGATAGGTATAAGACGGACGGTCTTTTTCTCTCCCGGCTCAAATCTTACCGCTGTGCCTGCGGGGATATCAAGCCGCATACCATAAGCCGCCTTGCGGTCAAACTCCAAAGCCTTGTTTACCTCAAAAAAGTGGAAGTGGGAGCCTGTCTGGATAGGTCTGTCCCCTGTGTTTGAAACTGTAAGCTCAATGCTTTCTGTTCCCTCGTTGAGCTTGACAGTGCCTTCCTCAACGATAAATTCCCCTGGGTGAAGCTTGCTTGCACCCTTTATAGGGTTGTGTACTGTCACAAGCTTTGTGCCGTCGGGCATTGTGGATTCTATTTGTATTTCGTGTATCATTTCAGGAACGCCGTCCATGACGTCATCAGCGGTAAGAAGCTTTGTGCCGTATTGCATAAGCTCAGCGGCTGACGCTCCTGCTCTTGCTTTTTCCATTACTTCCATGCTTATGTATGCCACAGCTTCAGGGTAGTTGAGCTTTAATCCCTGTGCCTTTCGGTCACGGGCAAGCATGCCCGCATAATGGAGCATAAGCTTATCCTGCTCTCTTGGAACAAGTCGCATTATTATTCCTCCTATTTATATAGTATAGTGTATCTACTGCTTTTTCTCTGTAAGGGCTTTTCTTACTACTCCCTCAGGGTCACTTATGAGCATAGTGCCGAGCCATACGACGGTGCCGAGTGCAACAACGCAGATTCCTAAAAAGCTGTCGTTTATCATGTCTGCGGTGGCAGGGGTGAAATATCCTGCGCCCTGCTCTTTGTATTCAAAAAGTGCGTCCACGAGCCACATTATAGATGCGCCCCAGTACATATAGCACATCAGCCCCACTTTAAGCTTTCTGGCTTTTGGTGATGTGTACCATACTATGGTAATGATAACGGCTGCTATGAGTGTGATAAGAAGCGTCATACGGCGTCACCGCCCAGCTTTGCAGTCTCTTTTGGCTTACGTTTCAGTATCTTGTCAGACACCACAGTCATCACAGCCCATACCGCTGTCACAAGAACAGCCATTGATGTTCCGACAGTCGCCATTTCGTGGAATGCTACTGCCATTTCCGAAGGGTCGTTAGCCGCTGTCAGGAATGGGAAGAACGGAGATATCTCGCCATGCCACAGATGCTCAAATGCCAAAAGTCCTGAGCCGCCCCACAGAAAGCCTGAGAGCCTTGTTATCTTTTTAGAAAGAGGAAGCTTGTCCTCCGAAAGAGCTTTGACCTTTGTCTGCTCCTCTGCCTTTGCCTCGTGAGACTTTACTGCCTTTGCCACAATAGTTGTAACGATCGCTTCTGTTGCTGGTACTAAAAAACAAGCCATAATAAAACTTCCTTTCAAAATTGTTTTCTGAGTTTAACATAGTGATAATAAAAAACAACGCCCTTATAAACCGACAGGCATTGCCGTATCGGTTATAAGAGCGTCATTGCTTTGATTATCAGTATAGCACAGAGCTTTTTATTTGGCAATAGTGTTAATGAAAAATTCTTATTTTATTCAGCTTTGAATAAAAAATAGATGTGAACAAAATGAAAGTCTGACATCTGAATGTTGCATTATTGTCATTTGTGGATTTGCACAAAGAAACCATTCAAAAATGAATAGTTTCGATTTTGATATGGGCGAAATGGCGTGAATACGCTGTATAAGTGATAACAAAGCTTATTCCAAAGTGAATAATTTTCAGAAAAATTGAAAAATAGCTCTTGACAACTTGCAGGAATGGTGATATAATTCTGCACATAGAGCAATTCAGAAATGACTTGAACGGTCATGCGGATATGTTTCTCAGTGATTTTGAAAGGAAAGTGACCTCAAATGATCAACAACAATTGTCAGCCACCGAGCGCCTCAGGCTCTCCTCGTTTTTGTAATATGGGTAATTTCATGAGGCTTCCTCACGCGACCTCAGCAGAGGGATTGGATTTCGCTATCGTTGGTATCCCGTTCGATACCGCCGCTTCTTTCAGAGCAGGCGCAAGATTTGGTCCTAACGGTGTAAGAAACATCTCGGCAATGATAAAGCCTAACAATGTTGCAATGGGCGTCAACATTATGGATTCACTCAAGGGTGCAGACCTTGGCGACGTTCCTGTGATCCCTGACTATATCCACGAAACATATGCGGCTATCGAGCAGACCTTGGACGGTGTTCTTGAATGCGGTGCAGTTCCAATAAGCATTGGCGGCGACCACGCTATCACCCTTGGCGAACTTAGAGCTATCGCAAAGAAGCATGGAAAGGTAAGCCTTGTGCATTTCGATTCACACCTTGACTTGTGCGATACGGTTTTCGGTCAGAAATACAATCACGGCACACCATTCAGAAGAGCAATGGAGGAGGGTCTTATTGATCCTGAGAAGTCGGTTCAGATCGGCATGAGAGGCTCTCTTTACGATCCTGACGATTTCAAGATCGCCGCAGACCTTGGCTTCACGGTTATCCCAGGGGACAAGCTCCACACATATTCTCCTGAAGATCTTCTCAAGGTCATAAAGGAAAAGGTTGGCGACAACAAGGTGTTCCTTACATTCGATATCGACTTTGTTGACCCGGCTTATGCACCAGGTACAGGTACTCCTGAGGTGGGCGGATTTACTTCCTTTGAAACACTTCAATATATAAGAGCGCTGAAAGACCTGAACTTCACAGGCTTTGATGTAGTAGAAGTTGCTCCTCCATATGACCACTCAGAGATAACAGCTTATATGGGCGCAAATATCATTTTTGAGTTCATGTCTATCCTTGCTTATCAGAAGAAGATCGGCAAGAGAAAATAAAGATAGAAAAATAATTCACTCTCCAATAAATATAATATCAAACGCAACGGAGCGTTGACGGCGGCACTAGGGTGTCCGGCTTGTCAGCGCTCCGAATTATTTAGAAAAGTAAGTGAAAGGTTGGAATCAGTTATGAAAAGCGGAAGAAGATTTGGAATGTTAAGAAAAGTTTGTGCAGTGGCAGTGGCTTCAGTGCTTGCGGCAGGATGTCTTACAGCCTGCGGAAGCAGCAAGAACACAGGTCCACTCACACTGGATCAGATCAAGGAAAACGGTAAGCTCACAGTTGCGACAGAAGCCGCTTATGAGCCTTTTGAATACATGGACGGCGATAAGATCATAGGCTACAACGCAGATCTGTTTGCTAAGATTTGCGACGATCTGGGGGTAGAGCTTGATTATATCGACCTGCCGTTCCAAGGAATACTTGCAGGACTTGAAGCAAAGAAATATGACGTTGTTGGAGCAACACTTGGCGTAACTGCTGAACGTGCAGGCAAGTACACGATGACTTATCCTATCCAGAACGGAACTACAGTTTTCGTAAAGAGAAAGGGCGATGACAGCATCAAGTCTATCGAAGATATGTCGGGCAAAAAGGTCGGCACACAGACTTCTTGCTACAATGAGGACGATACAAAGAAATTCAACGAGAAGCTAAAGTCGGAGGGCAAGGACGGCTATGCTGAACTGCTCAAATACGACTCATTCCCTGAGGCTTTTGCAGAGCTTAAGAACGGCAAGATAGACCTTGTTGCTCAGAACTATGCAAGCTGCGCCGCAGTTGTAATGAAGAATCCTGACGACTATGAGATAGTGGCTGACGAATCAGGCAAGGCTGAAATGGTCGGTACAGACACTTGGGTATCATGGGCTGTTCGTAAGGAAGACACAGAGCTTTCTGACTATATCAACTCTGAGATACACAAGTTCAAAGAGGACGGAACTCTTGCAGAGCTCCAGAAGAAATGGTTTGGTGAAGCCGTTGACCTGCCTGAGAGCGATTATATCCCTGCCGAGTAAAAAGCACCTTTGAAAGGAGGAAATGCTCCGTCGCAAACGGCGGAGCATTATATATCAATGGAGAATTTCAACATAGTATGGCATTATAAAGACCTGCTGCTGAAAGGTCTTGGCTATACAGTATTCGTATCCGTTGCAGCGATACTTATAGCGCTTTGCGTTGGTATGCTGCTTTCGGTGATGAGAATGGGCGGCGACTCGCTTCCTTCAAGGATACTGAAAAAGATAGTCGCAGTTTATATAAGCTTTGTCCGTGGCACGCCTGTGCTGGTGCAGATATACATTATATATCAGGCGCTTGCAGTAATGGGTCTGAACCTTTCAAACCTGGCGTCAGGCATAATCGCTCTTAGCCTTAACAGCGGCGGATTTATCGCAGAAATAATCCGTGGCGGACTTACGGCTGTGCCAAAAGGTCAGACGGAGGCGGCCAGAGCCTTGGGTATGAGCGAGCCAAAGATACTAATGAGGATAGTTTTCCCGCAGGTATTCAAGGTAGCTTTGCCGCAGCTGACAAGCGAGTTCATAAACGTTATAAAGGTTTCGCCGATGCTTTCTGTATTGGCAATCGTAGAGCTTACAAGAACGGCTCAGCGTCTTGTTACGCAGACATACATAAACCTGCCTTTCTATATTGCTATCGCAGTTATGTATTTTGTTATCTGCGCAGGACTTGAAGAACTTGTAAAGCTTCAGAAGAAAAGACTTGAAAGAAGATAAGGAGGCGCAATAATATGGACGAATTTATGCACGTTGCAGAAATAGCGCTTCCGCTGCTTTTGCAGGGTCTTGGAACAACGGCGGCAATATCGGTGCTGTCTATCCTTATTGCAATGGTGTTAGGCTCGGCGGTAGGTTATATGTGCCTTTCAAAAAACAAGGCTGTTGAGCTTATCGCAAGGGCGTTTATAAAGATATTCAGATGCACCCCTTTTATGGTGCAGGTATATCTCGCATATTACGGACTCCCTGCTCTTGGTCTGAACGTTTCAGCGTTCTCAACAGGCGTTATAATTCTTGGAATGTACACAGCGGCTTATACCGCAGTTATCCTTGAAAGCGGCGTCAGCGCTATCCCAAAGGGACAGTTTGAAGCTTCATATGCAATGGGAATGTCAAGATTTAAAACAATGGTGAGAATAATTTTCCCGCAGACTTTGAAAATAATCGTTCCGTCACTGACAGGACAGTTTGTTCAGACTGTTAAGGACTCATCTATCCTTTCTATCATCACAGTTGCAGAAATGACAATGATGACAAAAGAGGCTATCGGTATAACTTTCAGTCCTCTGATAGTTTATATCTGTGCAGGCGTTCTTTACTGGGCGCTGAACCTTGTTATCGAGTTCGCATCAAGATGTATAGAAAAGCACAACAACCGTGTTGCTATCTGACGAAAAAGGAGTGTAAAATACAATGGCTGAAAGCAGAAAGCCTGTTATATCGGTTCACGATCTGGCAAAGAATTACGGGGAGCTTAAGGTCCTCAGAAAAATAGATATGGATATTTACAAGGGCGAGGTGGTAAGCGTTATCGGCCCTAGCGGCTCTGGCAAAAGCACTTTTCTCAGATGCCTGAACTATCTCGAGGAGCTGACATCAGGCGAAATAGATATAGGCGGAGTTTCCCTGAAGGGCATCGACGAGGACAAGCACAACAAAAAGCTTAACGAAAAGGCTGCAAAGGTCATAAGAAAGAATGTTGGAATGGTGTTCCAGCAGTTCAACCTTTGGCCGCACAAAACAGTGCTTGAAAACGTCATGGAGTGTCCTGTTCAGGTTAAAAAGGCTAACAAGGAAGAAACAAAGAAGAAAGCCATGGAGCTTCTTGCGAGAGTTGGAATGGACGGCAAGGCAGACGCTTATCCTACTCAGCTTTCAGGCGGTCAGCAGCAGCGTGTGGCTATTGCGAGGACCCTTGCAATGGAGCCTGAGGTCATACTCTTTGACGAGCCGACTTCCGCCCTTGACCCTGAGTTCGTTGGCGAGGTTCTGGACGTTATGAAAGACCTGGCTAAGGCAGGAATGACAATGATAGTTGTCACACACGAAATGGGCTTTGCGGCAGAGGTGGCAAACAGAGTCTGCTTTATGGACGGCGGCTATGTTATCGAGGACGGCACCCCTGAGGAAGTGTTCAAGCACCCTAAGAGCGACCGTGCAAAGCAGTTCTTCTCAAAGATACTTAATGTGTAAACTATAAAGCCGCAGAAAGGAGTGCAGACAAATGGATTATGAGCAGCTAGGGCACATTCTCGAAAGTATCCACCCAGGAGTGACTATTGCCGACAGCAGCGGAGTGTTCAGATTTGTTTCAAACTCCTATCTCAGCGGCAGAAGCGTAAAAGGCTCTGACATAATAGGTAAATTCGCAGGCTCAGAGGAAATGATGAAGATGTTTTCCCCTTGCGTGACGCAAATGGTTTTTGAAAGCCACAAGCGTGTCACAACAGTGCAAAAAGGCGTTGACAATGACGAAACTTTCGTCACGGGAATACCGGTATTCAAGGACGGAGAGCTTGAGATGATAATAAGCTATTCCTCTTGGGAGATAACAGGCTTTGACGACCTGCGGGAGCGTTACAATGTTTTGCAGTATCAGAACAAAAAGCTTCTTGATGAAATAGAGCTTATGACAGGACGTGACGGTGGACAGCGTTATATCGCCCAAAGCAGCCGTTCAAGAGACGCAAGGCGGCTTGCAGGAGTTTTCTGTGACGCAGGCTGTCCGTGTTACATCTATGGTCCCACAGGAAGCGGCAAAAGCTATCTTGCTTCCACTATATACGGCAAAAAAGGAACGCTTTACACCTATGACTGCGCACCTGTCGGGGAAGAAGTCATAGAAAAGGAGCTTCTTGGAGAGGGGTCGATGATATCGCCGCTTTCGGGCATTTACGCTGTGATAATAAAGCATATAGACAGGCTGTCGCCTAGGCTTCAAAGGGCAGTCCTTGAAAAATGCGCAAAAGCAGGCATTGTGCCTGTGGGGCTTTCTGAACATTCGGTGGAGGAGCTTAAAGGTGCTGACAAGCTGTCGGAGGAGTTTATAAGCGAGTTCGAGCCTTATCAGGTGCAGATGTATTCTCTTGGCGAGCGTGCGGAGGATCTTAAAAGCTTTATCGACTATTATCTCGGCTCGGCAAACAAGAAATACTCACGGAGCGTTGAGTTCACGCCTCGTGCCATGGGCTGTTTGTTGGGATATGATTGGAAAGAAAATATCGACGAGGTGCACAGGACTATAGAGCGTATCGTCCTTACTACCGAAAAGAAAAAGGTGGACGTTTTCGACTTGCCTGACAGGATAACAGGCGGTTCGTCTGAGGTATTTGCACAGAATGCTTCCCTAAAGGATATGCTTGAATTTTACGAAAGCGGACTTGTGATGAGAGCCTATGAGAAATACAGAACATCTGTGGCTGTGGCACAGAAGCTTGGCATAAGTCAGGCGACGGCGGTGCGGAAGATACACAAATATGCAGGCAGGGACGTTGAATGAACGAGCGTTTTGATGTTATCGTTACGATACTTGAACTTATCGGCACTGCAGCGTTTGCGGCAAGCGGTGCGCTGACAGCGATAAAAAGGCGTTTTGACCTTTTCGGCGTTATAATAATAGGAGTGACAACGGCTGTGGGCGGTGGGATAATGCGTGATATCGTCATCGGAAGTCACCCTGTGGCGGCGTTTCGTGACCCCCTTGCAATGAGTGCGACGGCTTTGATATCGGTGCTTGTGTTTGCTGCCTTGGCTGTAAAAGGCGACCTAGGTGGCAAGGCGTTGAAGCTTTATGATACTGCAATGCTCATGCTCGATACTATAGGGCTTGGCATTTTCACTGTTACAGGTATAACAGCGGCAATGAGGAGCGGCGTGTCAGACAACACTTTTTTGCTTGTGTTTTCGGGAGTTATAACAGGCGTTGGGGGCGGAGTTCTCAGGGATATTTTCGTGAACAAGAAGCCTGAGATATTTGTGGGCAACATTTATGCCTGCGCTTCTGCCATAGGTGCAGCGGCTTTTCTGCTTTGCTATGGCATGATGTCGTTCATGCCTGCCTGCATGGTGAGCCTTGCGGTGACGTTTTCCCTAAGGCTTATGTCGGTGAAATTCGGTTGGAATTTGCCAAAGATCCAGATAAAAGCCAGACAGGAGCGGAGGATAGCCGCCACGAAAGAAAATCTCATAAATAAAAAAGGAGCATAGACTATGAAAAAGTTTATTATTACCATAAGCCGTGAGTTCGGCTGCAATGCAAGAGAGGTCGCAAGAAAGGCGGCGGCTGAGCTTGGCGTGGAGTTTTATGACAAGGACCTTGTAGATATGGCGGCAGAGCGTGCAGGCATAAGCCGTGACTCGTTTCTTGACAGTGAGGAAATGCTTGACAAGAACGCTGACCGCCTGCTGAAGTCATTTGGCTACGGCTCATCAACGCAGTTTTATTCCGACAAGGCTGTAAAAGCGCAGGTGGATATCATCAGAGATCTTGCAAACAAGCGTATATCCGCCATATTCTTCGGCAGGTGTGCAGACTATGTTCTCAGAGAATATCCGAACCACATGAACGTTTTTCTCTATGCGCCTTTGGAAGCAAGGATAAAGCATATGTGTGAAACTTATGACCTTTCATGGCCGGAGGCTGACAAGCTCATAAAACGTGTTGACCGCCAGCGCCACAACTATTATAAATACGTCACAGGCAAAAATCGTGGTGACCGTGACAACAAACATCTTATGATCGACGTAAGCGAATACGGCACTGATCTCACTGCCGAGATGATATGCTTCGCTGCAAGAAAGATGTTCGAGGACTAAGCTTTCTACTGATTACCAAATCTTCATTTGTGGGGTGCTTCTGCTTTGGAGCGCCCCTCTTTTTTTACATTTGTGAATATGAACAAAATGCAGGATATAAAACTTCTTTATTCATACAACATTTTATGTAAGCTTAAAAGACAGTTTGCGTTAATAAAAAGTTTATATATAAAATATAAAATGACTGATTTTTAGTATTGCAGTTGTAGTTGCTACAGGATATATCATAGGTATATCAAAAGGAAAGCTTCGTGGAGTAAATTATTTTCGTAAGGCGAAATGAAAGTTAGAAAAGAAAATCCTGCAAAGTGCAGCTGTAAATATAGGAGGAATGTAAAGTGAAAAGGTTCAGATTTATAATCAAACGGCTGCTTTCAATGATAGTCATAATGTTTTTGGTATCCTTTCTGGTGTTCGTTGTTCTGAGAATGTCAGACGCAGACCCTCTCACAGTAATGATAGGAAACAATCAATCCACTCCTGAACTCAGGCAGGCTCTTACAGAAAAATATCACCTTGACTACCCTGTGCATATACAGTATCTCAGGTGGATAAAGGGAGTTCTTTCAGGCGACTTCGGCACAGACTATGTTGACGGTCAGGACGTAAAAGGTCTTATAATGTCAAGGCTTCCAATAACATTCGGACTTGTGATAATGAGTTCCGTCATAGGCTCAGTGATAGCTGTTATAATGGGAGTTGCAGCGGCGCTGAGAAAAGGCAGACCCTCAGACGCAGCAATTTCAGGACTTATGCTTGTGCTTTCAGGTGCGCCGTCATTTTTGGTAAGCATACTGATACTTATTTTCATGACAAAGTACGTTCCTGGATATTCGTTTATCGGAACATATACAAATTTCGGAGAGTTCTTACAGCGTATAACGATACCGAGCCTGATAATGGCGCTGACGTTCGTTGCGATGCTTGGACGTATCACACGAAGCAACATGATAAATCAGCTTCAATCCCCTTATATCGCAACAGCGGCTGCAAAGGGATTAAAGCAAAGCAACATAACCTACAAGCACGCTTTTCACAACGCTGTTATTCCTGTTATAACAGTTGCAGGATATATGATAGCAGGCTCTATAGGCTCGACAGTAATAGTTGAGCAGGTCTTTTCTCTTCCCGGTATAGGCGGTCTGCTCATATCGGCGATAGAGGAAAACAATTTTCCTATAGTTCAGATACTTGTGCTTTTCATGCTTGGAGCTTATCTTGTAATGAGTTTTGTTATCGACATACTTTATACCGTTCTTGATCCGAGAGTTGATCTTAAATAAGGTGGGATTTTTAATGAAGAAGAAAAATAAAGCAGGAACGTTTTTCACACCTGTTGTGGCGGTGACGGGAATATTCCTTGCGGTAATAGTTTTCGTATCGCTCTTTGCAAGCGTTATCGCACCGTATGACCCTCTTGCCACAGACGTGAATGCCATATATGCACCCGCCTTTTCTGAGGGACACATTTTCGGAACTGACGGACTTGGCAGAGATCTTTTTTCAAGGCTCATATGCAGTGCAAGAACTTCCATTCTGAATGCCTTTCTTATAGTTGCCATAGAGGTAGTCATAGGTGTTCCTCTTGGGCTTATCTGCGGATACTACAGAGGTCCTCTTGACAGTATCGTAATGAGGGTGTGGGACGTTATAAGCGCAATACCGCCACTTCTTCTTTCCTTTATCCTTATTGCGGTAATGGGAAAGGGCATGATGACAGGTATCATCGCCATAGGCATTTCTTATATCCCTCTTACAACAAAGACCGCAAGATCAATGATAATGACAGAGAAAAAGGCGGTGTATGTTGAAGCCTGCAAATCAATGGGCTTTTCAGACGCAAGGATAATTTTCGTGCATATCCTGCCGAACATCATCACACCTATGATATCGCAGTTCACACTTGATATCGGTACAGCTATCACATCAATGGCTACTCTGAGCTTTCTGGGACTTGGCGTTCAGGCTCCGAATGCCGACTGGGGAACGCTTCTCCGTGACGGCATGGGCAACCTTTATAATAGTTCGGCACTGCTTTTTATACCTGCAATATGCGTAATACTTGTAACAGTATCCATAAACCTTTTCAGCGACGGTGTTCAGAACTATCTCGATCCGTCATCAAGAAAGCTTCCGTCATTCAAGAAATACGAAAAGAAACACAGAATAAAGAAGCTTTCAGCAGTTAAGGCAAACGGGGAGGCGTAAAAGATGAAAAAAGGAAACGTTCTTGAAATAAAAGACCTTTCTGTAGACTTTATGACAGTTAGAGGTATCGTATACGCCGTTCAGGGCGTTGACCTTGAAGTGAAGCAAGGGGAGATACATGGTATCGTAGGCGAGAGCGGCTGCGGAAAAAGCGTAACATCAAAGTCGGTCATAAGGCTCCATAACGAGGAGACCACCAGATATGCAGGGGATATCTACATAAGAGATGACAGCGGCGAGAAAGATGTTCTTGCAATGAGCAAAAAGCAGCTCCGTGATTTCAGGGGCAGCACAGCCGCAATGATATTCCAAGACCCTATGACTTCCCTTGACCCTATTATGAAAGCAGGCGAGCAGATAGCAGAAATGCTAAGGGCGAAGAAAAACTTAAATCGCCGTGAAGCAAGAGAAAAGGTCATCGAGATGTTTGAAAAGATAGGCATAACACCTGCTGAGAAAAGATACGAGCAGTATCCGTTTGAAATGAGCGGAGGAATGTTACAGAGAATAATGATAGCAATGGCTCTTATATGCGAGCCGAAGCTTCTTATTGCAGACGAACCTACCACGGCGCTTGATGTTACTATACAGGCGCAGATACTAAAGCTTATAAAAAAGCTCCAGCAGGAAAGCGGAACGTCGGTAATATTCATCACTCACAACCTTGGTGTTGTGGCTGAGATTTGCGACAGCGTAACTGTAATGTATGCAGGAAAGGCTGTTGAGACCGCAAGCGTTGTGGATATTTTCGACCACCCTGCTCACCCATACACAAAGGCGCTCCTTGAAAGCAATCCAAGAGAGAGCGACACAGAAAAAAGAATGAAAAGCATACCTGGCAGTCCTCCGCTTCTGTATGAAAAGTTCAAGGGCTGTGCCTTTGCACCAAGATGTAAGTATGCTGACGATAAATGCAGAAGCTGCGTGCCTGTTACAGAAAATGTGTCTGAGGGACACAGCACAGCTTGCTTCAAGTGGCGGGAGGTGACATCACAATGAGCAAAGAAAAAGACAGACAGCCTTTTATAAGCGTCAGAGATCTGAAAAAGTATTTCTGCCTTGACAATTACAAGCTTGCAAAGGCAAAGACGAGATATATCCATGCCGTTGATGATGTTAGCTTTGATATCTACAAAGGCGAGATATTCGGAATAATAGGCGAGAGCGGCTCGGGCAAATCAACCATAGGAAGATGCGTTCTGAAGCTTATCGACGTTGATTCAGGCGAGATATATTTTGACGGCAAAAACATAACTCATGTGAGCCGCAAGGAACAGCAGGAGCTGCGTTCAAGAATGCAAATGGTCTTTCAAAACCCTCTTGCTTCCTTTGACCCGAAAAAGACTATACGCTTTAGCCTTGAAGAATCTGCAAAGGTGCATAAGATAAAGCCTGAGGTCTACAAGGCGAGGATAAAACAGCTTATGGAGTATATAGCGCTTCCGGAGGATTTGCTCACAAGATATCCTAAAGACCTTTCGGGCGGTCAGCTCCAAAGGCTTGCAATAGCAAGGGCGCTTATGCTGGAGCCTGATTTTATTCTTGCAGACGAGCCTGTTTCGGCACTTGACGTTTCTGTGCAGGCGCAGATATTGAATCTTATGCTCGACCTGAAAGAGGATAAAGGGCAGACGATACTTTTTATCTCCCATGATCTGAACGTTGTCCGTCACGTTTGCGACAGGATAGCGGTGGTATATCTGGGAGCGGTAATGGAAATGGGTACGGTGGAGCAGGTATATAACAGCGTTGCTCACCCTTACACTCAGGCACTTATTTCAGCAAAGCCAAAGGAACACCCTCTTGAAAATAAGAAGCATATCCTGCTGGAGGGAGATATACCGAACGCAGTGGATATCCCCGAGGGCTGTCGCTTTGCAGGCAGGTGCAGATATTTCAAAGAGGGCTTGTGCGACAACCGCACGCCAAAGCTCAAAGACATTGGAAACGGGCATTACGTTGCCTGTCATTTCCCACTAGGCATTGACCGCAGCAAGACTGCTGCGGATATGTAATAAATCTTTTGAAGAAAGGAAAGTTATCATGAAAAAATTCTCACGCAAGATCGCGGCCGCTGCTGCATTGGCAATAACAGTTTCAAGCTGTATGACAGGCTGCTTCAACAACACAGGTTCCGGTTCAGGCTCAGGTTCTTCAGGAGGAAATTCAGAGACAGTTCTCAGAGTAGGCTATACTCAGGAGCCGTCATCATTTGACCCTGCCGACTTCACTATCGTGGCAGCAACTCTCACAGGTTATGACTGCTATGACACGCTTCTTAACTTCTCACATGACGGCACAACAGTTGAGCCTGCCCTTGCAGAATCTTGGGAGCAGGTTGACGATACTACATACACATACAAGATAAGACAGGGAGTAAAGTTCTCAGACGGCAATGAAATGACAATGGACGATGTGCTTTATTCTCTTAACAGAGTAACAGAAGACAACTATTATATGAGCTATCTTTTTGCAAACGTTGACAGCTTTGAAGCCGACAACGATACTTGGACGCTGACAGTTCATCTTAAGCAGCCTGACTCATCATGGCAGTATGTTCCTGCGACATCAGCCTGCACTATAGTCGAGAAGTCTGTAACAGAGGAGCAAGGCGACAAGTACGGCACTGCTGACGGAAAGACTGTCGGCACAGGTCCTTATAAGCTTTCTTCATGGTCATCAGGAAGCGAGATAGTTCTTGAAAAGAACGAAAACTGGTGGGGCGACCCTGATACTCTCGATATCGACAAGGTAGAATATTACGTTATCGAGGACGAAAGCGCATTAGCACTTGCGGCAAAGGGCGGACAGATAGACTTTGTCGAGGGTATGTCAAACAGCGTTATGTCTGTATATCAGAGCTGTCAGAACTTCAATATCCTCTCATGCGAGGGAACGACTTCAAACTATATCGCATTCAACACAGCTTCAAAGCCGTTTGATGACGAGTGGGCAAGAAAGGCTGTTGCATATTGTATCGACCGTTCACAGATAACAACAACTATCGGCGGCGATTATGCAAAGCAGTCGGCTGTTGTTCCAATGAGCGAATCCATGATGTATATGGATAAGGATAAGTGGGATTCAACTATCGCCGAAAGCGATGTTTATACTCAGGATTATGACAAGGTAAAGGAATGTCTTGCAAAGTCAAAGTATCCTGACGGCTTTGAGTTTGATTTCTATACAACTTCACAGACGCAGAAGCAGGCTGAGCTTCTCAAGTCAATGGTAGACGCAAGTGGCGCTATCACAATGAATCTTGTGGAAGTGCCTGACAGCGATATCTTCAGCTATATGTTCGGCTACAAGACAAAGGATAACGGCGAGAGATATTACAACGCAGTCGGCACATACATGATGTCAGACTTCCTTGACCCTATGGGAATGTTAAAGACATTATATGCAGGCTCTAACGCTTGCGAGGGCGGAACGAATGAAACACTTTGGACAAGCACAGAAGCAGACGGACTTCTTGACAAAGCGGCTCAGACAACAGACGACGCTGAGAAAATGGGTTACTATACTGACGCATATAAGATATTTGCTGATGAGTGCCCTTACCTTGGACTTTACACATCATCTGATGTTTACGCAGTAAGCGACAAGTTCACATATGACCCAAGCCCGATGTTCTGGTATAACTTCAGTTACGCAGACGTTCATGTGGCAAAATAAGAAATAATATGAAAAAGGAAGTGCGATAATGTATTCATCTCTGGATACCGTGTGGGTTCTTCTCTGCACAGCTTTGATATTCTTTATGCAGGCAGGCTTTGCAATGCTGGAAACAGGCTTCACCAGAGCAAAAAATGCAGGCAACATAATAATGAAAAACCTTATGGATTACTGCATAGGCTCTGTTCTTTTCTGGGTTATCGGCTTCAGCTTTTTGTATGGCGACTCCATAGGAGGATTTATCGGAACGCCAAGCCTGTTCGCAGCAGGAAAGTTTGCAGCTGCAGGAGATCTGCCTAAGCGAGTGTTCCTAATGTTCGCGACTGTCTTTTGTTCAACTGCCACCACTATAGTTTCAGGAGCAATGGCAGGCAGAACAAAGTTCAAGGCTTATCTTACATATTCGGCTGTTATGAGCGGAATAGTTTATCCTATAACAGGTCACTGGATATGGAACAGTGCAGGCTGGCTCAAAAGTATAGGTTTCCACGATTTCGCAGGCGGAACTGCCGTTCACGTTGTTGGCGGAACTACCGCACTTATAGGTGCGCTGCTTGTGGGAGCAAGGATAGGCAAGTTTGATAAAAACGGCAAGGCGAGAGCCATACCGGGACATAATCTCACTATCGGAGCTTTGGGCATATTCATTTTGTGGATAGGCTGGTTCGGATTTAATGGTGGCTCGCTTCTCACTGCTCAGGGCGACAATGCGGCGGCAAAGCTTGGGGATATCTTTTTTAACACAAACATATCTGCGGCGGCTTGCGCAATAGCTGCAATGTTCATCACATGGGTGCGCTACGGCAAGCCTGACGTGACAATGACCCTTAACGGAGCGCTTGCAGGACTTGTGGCTTCAACCGCAGGCTGTGACACAGTTTCGGCAGGAGGAGCATTCTTTATCGGCATAACAGCAGGCTTTGTAATGGTGTTTGGTGTTGAGCTTATAACAAAGCTAAAGGCTGACGACCCTGTGGGTGCGGTAAGTGTTCACGGTTTGTGTGGAGCATGGGGAACGCTTATGACGGGCGTTTTCGCAAAGAAAAGCGGTCTTATATATTCAGGAAGCCCGAAGGATCTGCTTATACAGCTTGCAGGCGTGCTTTCAGTGGCGGCATGGACAGCGCTTATTATGGTGATAGTGTTCACAGTGATAAAGAAAACAATGGGTCTGAGAGTTAGCGAGAACACAGAGATAGTTGGCCTTGACAAGTGCGAGCATGGACTTTCAAGCAGCTATGCGGATCTTCTCAACACTGCTCAGTTCATCACCGCTGCCGCTGACGAGCCTTCAAAGGTGAGGGCTATAGACGAAGCCTCAGAGCTTAACGCTTCTGACTACAAGGCGGACGGAAAGATGCACAAGGTGGTCGTTCTTATGAACGTCGCAAAGTTCGAGTTGCTGAAAAATGCTTTGGATAAGCTTGATATAACAGGTATGACAGTTACGCAGGTGAGCGGCTGTGGAATACAAAAAGGAAGCACTGAGCTTTACAGAGGCTCTGAGCTTGAATCAAGGCTTCTGCCTAAGATAAAGGTGGAGATAGTTATAAGCACTGTTCCTCTTGGACTTCTTATCGACACTATCAGAAAGGTGCTTTATACGGGCAAGATAGGCGACGGAAAGATATTTGTTTATGACGTTGCAAACGTTGTGAAGATAAGAACAGGGGCAGAGGACGAGCAGGCTCTTGAATAAGCTGTCATAATAATTGGAATGGGGGACAAGATATGACTGATGATATGAAATACACTGTGTTTTATACAGACGAAAACGGACAGCTTGTCCCGAATGGGGAAAAGCTTCTGAGCATAACCGAGATAGCAAAGTATCGAAACATACCTACCGAACGGCTTAGATATTACGATAAGATAGGGCTTTTAAGACCTGACTATGTTGACAAGCTTACAGGGCGGAGGTTTTATTCGGCACAGCAGTGTGAAAAGCTTGGCACTATAAAAGAGCTTCGCAGGCTGAACTTATCACTGAAAGAAATAGAGGACTATTTCAGCGACAGAAACCTTGAAAAGTCCGAGCGTGTTCTCAGACAGCGTTATGAGCTTTTACAGCAGGAGATAGCGGATAAGCTTGAAATAAGCCGTGTGCTGAAAGAAAAGCTTAAATTCATCAGAGAGCTTAACAACACAGATTTCAAGCTTGATGACCCTGTTATAAAGGAGCTTCCTGAACGATATGCCCTCAAAGGGGAGAGCAACAAGTTCAGAACAAATCTCACCGGTATAGAGTTTATGAAGCTTGAGGAGGCTATAGGCGGAACTTCGCCTGTGCTTGCCACTGATAAGGTGGCAATGACCATAAAAAACTCAGTTGACCCTGACGATATGGATTCCGAGGTTTGCCCTATGGTGTTCTGCTCGGCAGATCAGGCTGACAAGGAAAGCTTCACAACAGTGGCAGGAGGAAAATACGTTTGTGCTTTTCACAGGAATTGCTACAGCTATTTCGGTGAGCTTATAATGAAAATGCGCTGTCTTGCACAGGAGCATGGCTACACCCTTGGAAGCGTCGGGGTGATGATATACCGTATAGACATAACCCTTACGGACAACAGTGATGAAACTATTGCGGAGCTTCAGTTTCCGCTTATAAAAGAAAGCAGGGAGAAATGATCATGATAGACAGAAATGAACTGCACGCCATGAAGACGGCGGCAAGATTTGATGAATTTGGCAACACGAGATTTCCTACAATGGCAAAGAGAGCCGTTGAGCTTGGATTAGAGCCTGCGGACAGCATTAAGAGCGAGGGCATGAGCTGTTTTGCAAGAACAAATCTCGGCCCTACATACACAAGCCACGAAACTTTTCTCAGAAGTCCTTTCTGCGAGGATATCCATAAGGTGTCGGAATATGACGTTGCAGTGGTGGGTATCCCATATGACAGCGGAGCGTCAAACCGCTCAGGCACAAGACTTGGCCCTGCCGGCATAAGACACGCTTCTTCGCAGATATCCCCTTTCAACCCTGACTATGGCGTTGACCTATACGAAAACATAAAGCTTTGCGACGCAGGAGATATCTACACACTTCCTGCAAATGCCGAAAAGACTTTCGACCAGATAACAAAGGGCATAGGATATATATTCTCTCAGGGAGTAACGCCTATCGTTCTTGGGGGCGACCACTCTACCACTTTCCCTACGCTCAGGGGCATTTCAAAGTATATCGACGGCAATATCGGCGTTATCCATATCGACCGCCACAGCGATTGCGACGCTATCCAAATGGACGAAAAAATGCACGGCACAGAATGGTATCATTCCACTCACCTGCCTAACCTCAGCGCAAAAAATCTTGTGCAGATAGGCATAGGTGGAAACTGCTGCAAGTCATGGTCAAAATTCACCCGTGACAGCGGCTGTACTGCGATCTCAATGGAGGATATAGATAAGTATGGTATCGACAAGGTGGCAGAGCTTGCCCTCGATATCGCATGGAAGGGCTGTAAGGCAGTGTATGTGAGCCTTGATATAGACGTTCTGGAAGCTGCTTTCTGCCCGGGTACTGGCACACCTGATTTTGGCGGTATGCTCCCGAGAGAGCTTTTAAGGCTTCTCAAGCTCGTGACAGCTCCCGGTATCTGCGGAATGGACGTTGTGGAGGTATCTCCTCCGTTTGATGTGAGCGAGATAACTTCACTTGCGGCGTCAAGATGTATAATCAATGTGCTTTGCAATCTTGCACTGAACAAGTCGCTATATAAACACTGATAATATTTGTATCTGAAAGAGGCAGCTTATGAATGATCGACAGCTAAAGGAACTTATACTGGCGGCTAAGGGTAAGCTGCCTTTTGATATTTATTTTTACAACGCAAGAATAGTTGACGTTTACAGAGAACGGATAATAGACAGCGGCTCGGTGGGGATAAAAAACGGCATTATCGCCGCAGTTTGCCCTGACTTTGAGCCTAGAGCAACAGAGTTTATTGATTGCAGAGGAATGTATTTTGCGCCTTCTTTTATCGACGCTCATATGCACGTAGAGTCCTCAAAGCTCACGCCTTTTGCATACTGCGAGGGCGCAGTGCCACACGGAACGGGCTGTGTATTCTTTGACCCTATGCAGATGTCCAATACTCTTGGTCTTAAGGGCATAAAAGCTATAAGCGAAATGCTTGGGAAAATGCCCATAGAAAGCTTTTTGCAGCTTTCTTCGCAGTATCTTTCCACTCTGAAAACGCAAGACGATATCACCAATGTTATCAAAGAGTGCAGGGCGAAAACTGTGGGTGAGATAAGCGGTGCTGTGGTCGGGAATGAGGAGATAATAAAGCTTCTCGGTGCGGCAAAAAGGGCAGGTGTAAAGGTGAACGGTCACTGTCCGTCAATGGGATTTCGTGACGTTCAGCAGGCGGCTTGCGCCGGGCTTTGTGACGACCATGAGTGCGAAAGCATAAGCGACCTTGAGCAGCGGCTGGCCTGCGGAATGGCGGTGTTGGTAAGAGAGGGAACTATAGAGCCGAACTGCCGAACTCTTTGCCAGGGGATAGTAAAAAATCATATCCCTACGGACGATATAATGTTCTGCACTGATGACAAGTCTGCGGAGGATATAAAGGAAAACGGCTGTATAGATAAAGCTCTGCGCATTGCAGTGAAATGCGGTATTTCCCCTGTGTCAGCAATAAAAATGGCAACTCTCAACGTTGCAAGGCACTATGGTGTTGACGATATCATAGGCTCGGTCGCTCCCTCAAAAAAGGCGAATTTTCTGCTTATGGATAGCCTTGAAAATGTGACAGTGAAAAAGGTCTATCACCAGGGCAGGCTTGTGGCTGAAAACGGCGAGTTTCTTTGCGGGCATGAGTTTGATATAACTCGCTATCCTGAGCTTAAAAACACTGTGATATTGCCCAGAGGGCTTGACAGCCATTCTTTTGAGATAAAAGCAGGCTTTGAGAGGGGCTATGTTACTGCAAATGCAATTGAAATGCCCGAGGGTGGCATAGTCACAAGGCTTGTAAAAGGCAGGCTTGAAGTCAGCAACGGCATTGTATGCGGTGATACAAAAGCCAATATTCTGCCCATATTCGTTGTGGAGCGTTTCGGCAGGAGTGGTGAGATAGGCAGTGGCTTTATAAAAGGTCTTGGCATTAAAAGGGGAGCTGTTGCCGCAAGCTTTGCTCAGGAGAGCAATAATGTCGTTGTATCGGGCGTTGACCCTGCGGATATGCTTTGCGCTGTGAAAGCTGTTGAAGCCAACGGCGGCGGTGCGGCTATGGCTATTGACGGTAAGGTGGCAGGGCTTTACTCCCTTCCTGTGGCAGGCATACTAAGCGGTGAAAACATCACAGGCGAGATAAAGGCACAGAAAGCTTTCAGAGAAGCCCTTGCCCTCACAGGGGGAAACATACAGCGTATGACGGCGGTGCTTACAGTGTCGCTGTGTCAGACTATCCCAGAGGTGGGACTGACGGAAAAAGGGCTTTTTGACGTAAACCAGCAAAGATACATACCCACATTCACAGGCGGTGAAGAATTTGAAGAATAAGCCAGAAAATGTAATAATGACAGAGGGCGACCCTAAGAAAATAATATTCCGATTTGCACAGCCTCTTATATTTGCAAACCTTTTTCAGCAGCTTTACAACACCATGGACACCATAATAGTGGGCAAGATAAATGGTGACGAAGCTCTTGCGGCGGTGGGAGTTTCCTTTGCAGTGACAATGGTCATGATAGCCGTTGCAACTGGTACGGGCATAGGAACATCGGTGCTTATAGCGAAATACTGCGGTGCCGGGAACAAGTCAAAGGTCAAGACGGGCATTTCCACTGTGCTGATATTTTCACTTATGGTCGCAGCGTTGATAGCGGTTCTTGGGGTGGTGCTTAGTATGCCGCTTTTAAGACTTCTGAAAACGCCGCAGAATATCATAAATGACGCTGCAAACTATCTGCGGATATATTCCTTAGGTATGCCGTTTATGTTTCTTTACAACGTGCAAGCGTCGGTATTTAGTGCTCTTGGCAACTCAAAGACGCCTTTTCATCTGCTTGTGATGTCCTCTTTGCTGAACATAGGGCTTGACCTTTTGTTTGTAGGGGGATTTTCCATGGGCGTATCAGGTGCGGCATGGGCGACTTTCATTGCTCAGGGAGTATCGGCAGTGATATCGTTTCTGCTTCTTACTGACAAGGTATACATAAAAGACCATGAAAGAGCAGAGTTCAGCTTCTTTTCGGGGGCAGTGTTAAAAGAGATGTCGTCCTATGCGGCAGTATCGGTGATACAGCAGTCAGTGGTGTCGGTGGGAATGTTAATAGTGCAGTCTGCCGTCAATCCCTTTGGCTCGGACGTGCTTGCAGGGTACACGGCGGCTTCAAAGATAGACTCCTTTGCGATAATGCCGTTCATAGCCTGTGGAAATGCGGTATCCACCTACACAGCACAAAATCTTGGGGCAGGCAAAAAAGAGCGTATCAGAGAGGGCTACAAGGCGAGCGTGCTGTTATGCGCAGGCATAGCGGTGATAGAATTTGCAGTGATAATGCTTCTCAGGCGGCGATTCCTGGGCTTTTTTATGGACTTGTCAAGCTCTTCAGCTTCCGCTATAGAAACAGGCATGGGCTACATGACAGACCTTGCGTTTTGTTATATAATAATGGGAATAAATTCAAGCTTCAACGGAATGTTAAGGGGGCTTGGGTGTTTGAAGCTGTTTTTATCCGGAAGCATAATAAATCTCACGTTCCGAATTATTTTCACTTACGCTCTAGTATCGGTCATAGGCGTATCGGCAGTATGGCTGTCAATGCCGGCAGGCTGGGTTCTGAGTTTTATTTACGGGAGAGTGGGGTATAGGATCATGTGCAAGAAGAAAGATAGTGCAGGGATAAGCGATATATGATAGGTAAAGCATTAGCTTCCGAGCAGTTGTCAGCGGCTGTTCGGAAGCTGTTTTATTGTAAAACAAAAACTCGCAAACCCTCGTAAATAAAGGATTTGCAAGCTTTCTAACTTGGTGCGGCAAACGGGACTTGAACCCGTACGTCAAGGACACACGCCCCTCAAACGTGCCTGTCTGCCAATTCCAGCACTGCCGCATTTGCTATTCTTTTCGCTGAACTCTTTCGTTTTGTTTGTGTTCCGTGTCATTCAGCTTAATTATTATAGCATTTATTTTTTCTATTGTCAAGGCTTTTTTTTAAAAAATTTCGACTATTTATAAATATACATATCGCATACTTATTTGTATATGTTTAAGCTTCGCTATTGACAAATCAGTCAGGCGGTATAACAGTTCTGTTGGGCTAGATATTCTAAACCAAAGCATACCACACGGCACATCTACACAACCTTGTAAAAAATTCAAACCACTCCGCTGCCCAAGGTGGAACAGTTTCACTCATTATGAATTTTTTCAACAAAAAAAGGACTTCATTACGAAGTCCTTTAATTATTTGTGTAAACTCAGAATTACTTGAGCTCAACAGAAGCGCCAGCAGCCTCAAGCTTTGTCTTGATCTCCTCAGCGTCAGCCTTTGAAGCACCTTCCTTGATAGCCTTAGGAGCACTCTCAACGAGTTCCTTAGACTCCTTAAGACCAAGACCTGTGATCTCCTTAACAGCCTTGATAACAGCCATCTTAGCATCGCCGAATGAAGTCAGAACTACGTCGAACTCTGTCTTCTCCTCAGCAGCAGCGCCAGCAGCACCAGCAGCTGGAGCAGCAGCAACAGCTGCTGTTACACCGAATTCTTCCTGGATAGCGTCAACAAGCTCTGAAAGCTCGAGAACGGAAAGTTTCTTGATCTCTTCTACAAAATTCATAATCTTCTCTGAAGCCATGATAAAAATCTCCTTTTTATTAAATAATTTTTCGGGTCAAAGCCCATTCGTTAAGCGGCATATAAATTATGCAGCCTCGTTGTCCTTGTCCACAACAGCCTGAAGTGTTGCGGCAAGCTTCTGGATAGGACCCTGAAGGGAACCAACCAGCTGTGCGAGCAGAGTTTCTCTTGAAGGGATCTTCGAGAGAGCCTTAACGCCTGCCTCGTCATAAACGTCCTCACCAATGTAACCAGCCTTGAGGAAGAACTTTTCGTCCTTGCAGTCCTCAGCAAACTTACCGAGTATTCTTGCAGGAGCTGTCTGGTCGTCGTTAGAGATAGCGATAGCTGTTGTACCCTCGAGTACGTTTGTGATACCGTCAAGACCAGCTTCCTTAAGAGCAAATCTCAGGATAGTGTTCTTCTCAACGAAATAACTTACGCCAGCCTCTCTCAGCTCTTTTCTGAGCTTTGTATCCTCTTCAACAGTGATACCCTTGTAATCAACGAGTACGCCTGCAGCAGAGTTCTTGAGCATTTCAACGAGCTGTGCAACTCTTTCCTTCTTAGCGGACAATGTCTTTTCGCTTGGCATTTCAATTTCACCTCTTTGAACTAATTTACGCAAACCGTAAACTAACAAAAGAAAAATCCCTTTCGTCGCAAGACAAAAGAGATACAAAGTCATAATTACTTTGCTATTCCTTTCCTCGGCTGGACTTCCGCAGCTTCCTGCTGCCAACTGTCTTTAGATACGAATGCTCTAATATTATAACAGACCCTTGACCTTTTGTCAAGAGCCTGCTATGCTTTTAATGTAAACTTTTTGTGAACTTAAATATTTATCTTGTGCTTGTTATACTTGCTTGATATCTTAAGCCTTGCCACAGCCTTGTTAAGAGCCGCCTGCGTGTGATAATATTCTGAAATGCTCTGCTTCTGCCTGAGCTTCTCCTCAGCTCTCTCCTTGGCGGCTTCCGCACGCTTTTCGTCTATCTCCTCAGGGCGTTCCACAGTGTCCGCAAGAAGCGTCACATATGACGGCATTATCTCCACAAAACCGTCGCTTACCACCGCATAGTGCCACTGGTCGCCCGTTCTGTAACGCAGCTCACCTGCGTTAAGACAGGTTATCATGGGCTGGTGATTAGGCAGTATTCCGAAAGAGCCGTCCTGACCCGGGAATATAAGCTCGTCACATTCTCCCGAATAGAAAATGTGGTCGCTGGCAAGTATTTCAAGCTTGAATGTCTTTACCATTTCAGCTTCTCCTTTCGGTGAGGGTCATCACTCGTTTTCAAGCTGTTTAGCCTTTTCGATAACATCGTCGATAGTGCCTGCGTTAAGGAATGCAGCCTCTGGATATTCGTCCATTTCGCCGTCGATGATCTTCTTGAAGCCTCTGATCGTTTCTTTCAGAGGAACATATTTGCCCTCTATGCCTGTGAAGTTCTCTGCAACATGGAAAGGCTGTGAAAGGAATTTCTGTATCTTTCTTGCTCTGTAAACAGCCGTCTTGTCGGCGTCGTCAAGCTCCTCCATGCCCAGGATAGAAATGATATCCTGAAGTTCCTTGTACTTCTGCAAAAGCTCCTGAGTCTTTCTTGCAACTTCGTAATGCTCCTGACCTACTACGTCAGGCTCAAGTATTCTTGAAGTTGACTCCAGTGGGTCAACGGCAGGATAGATACCCTGTTCAACTATCTTTCTTGAAAGCACTGTTGTTGCGTCAAGATGTGAGAACGTGATAGCAGGGGCTGGGTCTGTCAGGTCGTCCGCAGGGACGTATACAGCCTGAACAGATGTGATAGAGCCTTGCTTTGTGGAAGCGATACGCTCCTGCAAAGCGCCCATTTCGTTTGCAAGGGTAGGCTGATAACCAACGGCTGACGGCATTCTGCCAAGGAGTGCCGATACCTCAGAGCCTGCCTGAACGAATCTGAATATGTTGTCTATGAAAAGCAGTACGTCCTGATGTTCCTTATCTCTGAAATATTCAGCCATTGTAAGTCCTGTCTGAGCAACTCTCATTCTTGATCCAGGAGGCTCGTTCATCTGACCGAACACTAGGGCTGTCTTTTTGATAACGCCTGAGTCTGTCATTTCGTGCCATAGGTCATTGCCCTCTCTTGAACGCTCTCCAACGCCTGTGAATATGGAATATCCGCCATGCTCTGTGGCAACGTTTGTGATAAGCTCCTGAATAAGCACAGTTTTACCAACGCCTGCACCGCCGAACAGACCTATTTTACCGCCCTTTGCATATGGTGCAAGAAGGTCTATTACCTTTATGCCTGTTTCAAGGATCTCTGTTGCAGGCTTCTGATCTTCAAATTTTGGCGGCTCTCTATGTATCTCCCAGTAGTCGTCAGCCTTAACAGGCTCGCCGCCGTCAATGCTCTCACCAAGGACATTGAACATTCTTCCAAGGGTAGCGTCGCCTACAGGAACTTTTATGCAAGCGCCTGTGGCAGTGACCTCCATATCCTTTTCAAGTCCGTCGCTTGAAGCAAGCATGATAGCTCTGACAGTGTTGTTGCCAAGCTGCTGAGCCACTTCCATGACCTTTGTCTTGCCGTCAAGCTGCACAGTAAGAGCGTCCTTTATCATAGGTAGCTTGCCGTTTTCAAATTCAACGTCAACGACAGGTCCCATTATTTCAACGATCTTTCCTTTTTCCATTTTAATCTCAACACCTTTCCCGAAAGCCTTAACTCTCGTCCTTTTGAGCATTTGCTCCGCTGACGATCTCGGTTATCTCTTGTGTGATAGCCGCCTGTCTTGCTCGGTTATACTGCAATGACAGTTCCTTTATCATCTCCGAAGCACTTGTGGTAGCACCGCTCATGGCGGTCATTCTGGCATTCTGCTCACTGGAGAACGCCTCTACCAAAACGCCGAATATAAGACCTTTCATGTAGTTCGGCACAAGATGATCCATTACCTTTTCAGGACTTGGTCTGAACGTCACGATATCGTGATCCTGCTTTTGCAGAGGGTGTTCAAAGTCCTCACGCTCCAGCGGAAAAAGCTTGAGCATCTCAGGCTCCATATCCATGGAATTTATCATCTTGGTGTAAATAACATAAACCTCGTCAAGATATTTTCTCTCAAAAAGATCTGTGACAGTTTCGGCGATCGCCCTCGCCCTGTAAAGGGTAGGATTTTGAGCCGTGTAAAGGAACTCAGCGTCGATGGTCACGTTCTTTCTTGAAAAATAATGTCTTCCGATCTGTCCCACAACGAAAAGGCAGGTGTTCTTGTGCTTAGCCATTTCCTGCTCTGCAAGCTTTAAAACGTTGTGGTTATAAGCTCCTGCCAGACCCTTGTCGGCTGTTACCACTATGTAGCCTATCATTTTGTCCTCAGGCTTTTTCTCCTCACGCTGGTCGAAATACTTGTGCTCGAACTCAGGTGTGTGGAGCAGTATGTGGTGAATGGTAGATTGGAGCTTTTCAAAGTAAGGCTCGGTGTTTTCAAGCCTTTTCTTGGCTTTTTTCAGATTTGAGGAAGAGATAAGGTACATAGCGTTTGTGATCTTCATGATCTCGCTTACGCTTGCGATCCTTTCTCTTATCTCTCTCATTCCTGCCATGCCTTATGCCTCCTTTCGGTGCAGAGCCTTTATCTGCCCTGCTTAAATTCCTTTGCGGCAGCAACTATCTTTGCGTCAAGCTCATCTGTCATGACCTTTTTGTCGTTTATCTCGGCAATTATATCGCTGTGATTTGCCTCAAAGTAGGAAAGCATATCGAGAGTGAATTTTCTTATCTCCTTAACAGGCACGTCAAGCAAAAGCTTGTGCTGTGCGCAACAGAGGATAATTACCTCCTCGTGCATTGAATAAGGGTGATAGAGCGGCTGTTTTAGTATCTCAACGAGCCTGTGACCATGGTCGAGAAGCTCCTGCGTTGTCTTATCAAGCTCAGAGCTGAACTGTGTGAACACTTCCATTTCTCTGAACTGGGCAAGGTCGATACGCAGATTGCCTGATACTTTCTTTACTATCTTGGTCTGTGCCGCACCGCCTACACGGGATACTGAAAGACCAACGTTTACAGCAGGTCTTACGCCTGAGAAGAACAGCTCTGTTTCAAGGAAGATCTGTCCGTCTGTGATAGAAATAACGTTTGTAGGGATATATGCGGAAACGTCGCCCGCCTGTGTTTCGATTATAGGCAGGGCAGTGATAGAACCGCCGCCGTGAGCGTCGTCAAGTCTGCATGAACGCTCCAGCAGTCTTGAATGAAGATAGAATACATCTCCAGGGTAAGCCTCACGTCCCGGAGAACGTTTCAGAAGCAGGCTCATTGCTCTGTATGCAACTGCGTGCTTTGAAAGGTCATCGTATACTATAAGAACGTCCTTGCCCTTATCCATGAAATATTCAGCCATTGCTGTGCCTGCGTATGGGCATATGTACTGCAAAGGCGCAAGGTCGCTGGCCATAGCTGTTACAACTATGGTGTAATCCATAGCACCATGCTTTTTAAGATCCTCAACGAACTTTGCAACTGTGGAAGCTTTTTGTCCGATAGCCACATATACGCATATCATATCCTTGCCCTTTTGGTTAAGAATGGTATCAAGAGCAATGGAAGTTTTACCTGTCTGACGGTCGCCTATGATAAGTTCACGCTGACCTCTGCCGATAGGGAACATTGAGTCGATAGAAAGTATACCTGTTTCCAGAGGCACTGTAACAGACTTTCTGTTGCAAACGCCTGCGGCTTCACGTTCGATAGGGTAATAATCGTCATACTCTATCTCGCCCATGCCGTCGATAGGAGCGCCCAGAGCGTCAACAACTCTGCCAAGAAGCTTTTCGCCAACGCCGACACCTGCCCTTTTCTTTGTTCTGACTACCTTTGAACCTTCTGTAAGGCCATGGTCAGAGCCAAGAAGAACGCAGCCGAGAGTTTTTCTCTCCACATTCTGAACTATTCCTTTAACGCCTGTTTCAAATTCAACAAGCTCACCATACATTGCATGATTAAGACCGTAAATATTTACGATACCGTCATTTATGGATATTATCCTGCCTGTTTCGTTGACCTGAGTTTTCGCCTCAAAGTCAGCTATCTCACTTTTAAGCACCGAGATAATATCGCTTCTGCTTGAACCTGCCAAGCCGTTCACCTCCCTGATATCCTGTTCTGCAAAGCTTTTATCATACCCTGAACGCTCTTGTCATACTCGACCCCGTTCACTTCAAGACGATAGCCGCCCATGAGGGCTTCGTCGGTATTCACTTCCAGCAGAACATCGCTCACGCCGTATTTCTTTTTCAGCGTTTCTTTTATTTTATCCGTCTGTGCCTTTTCAGGCGGGCAGACGCAGTAAAGCTCAGCTTTAAGTATATTTTTGCTTTTGAGGACTTCATCGTCATATGCGTCAAAAATGTCCATGATGTTATCCATGTGACCCCACTGACACATAACTTTCAGAAAGTTTCTCATGTCCTCAGGAAAAAGCCTGTCTATAACTTTCTCCTTTTCCTTTATTTCCACAGCAGGGCTTGCAAGAGCGTCCTTAAGCTCGTCACAGCTTTCAAAAAGCTCTCTTGAAGCCTTTACGCTCTCAGCCTTTGGCGAAAGCTCAAAAAGCACTCTGCCGCAGACTTCCTCGGGATAAAAGATCATTTGGCAGCACCTACCTCGGAGAGAAATTCATCAACAGTTTCTCTGTCGGAGTCGCCTCCCACATTTTTCTTAATGACCTTAGCAGCCGCCAGTATAGCAAGGTCTGCGATCTGGTATTTTGCGTCGTCCATAGCCTTTTCCTTTTCGTTTGCAATGGACTTTTCAGCTTCTTTCATTATCTTAGCAGACTCGGCTCTTGCATTTTCAAGCATAAGGTCGCATTCTCTGCCAGCCTGTGCTTTAGCCTTGTTTGTTATCTCAACAGCCTGACTGTGTGCGTCGGCTATCTCAGCTTCATAGTCAGCTTTTATTTTTTCAGCGTCCGCCTTAGCCTGTGCCGCACCGTCAAGGTCGCTTTGTATCTTTGCAGACCTCTCGTCCATCATTTTGCACACGGGCTTGAAAAGAAACTTTTTAAGGAGCAGATACAGTACCAGCAGATTTATTATTACCCATACCAAACTTATATCAAGACTTATCATAGCTATGCTCCTTTCATAAAGATGTTTTGTTTTATTACTTCAGGAAGAAGATGATAAGGATAGCTACGATAAGACCGTAAATAGCGGTCGCCTCTGCAAGTGCGCAGCCGAGAAGCAGCGAGCTTCTTATATCCTTTTTAGCTTCAGGCTGTCTTGCGATAGACTCTGTTGCCTTTCCTGTTGCAAGACCTATTCCGATACCTGCGCCTATACCTGTAATAACGGCTACAGCCGCACCAATTGCTACTAACATGATATATACCTCCGTTTTTATTCTTTTACTTTCTACGCTTATTCTCTTACTTCAGGAAGAAGATGATAAGGATAGCTACGATAAGGCCGTAGATAGCTGTTGCCTCTGCAAGTGCGCAGCCGAGAAGCAGCGAGCTTCTTATATCCTTTTTAGCCTCAGGCTGTCTTGCGATAGACTCTGTTGCCTTTCCTGTTGCGATACCTATTCCGATACCTGCTCCTATTCCTGTAATAACGGCTACAGCCGCACCGATTGCTACTAACATAGATCATACCTCCGAATTTCTGTTATCTTAGTCGTCGTCCTCTATTGCTTCATTTATGAACAGGGACGTGAGGAACACGAAAACATATGCCTGAATGAAGCCGTCGAAAATATCAAAGTATGCCGAGAATGCCAGCGGTATCACTATCGGGCAAACGGCGTCGATAAGCTCCATGATGATATAAGACGCAAGCACGTTTCCGAAAAGTCGCATACAAAGCGACAGCGGTCTGATAACAAGCTCCATTACATTCAGCGGAGCGATTATCGCCACAGGTTTGGCAAAGCTTTTCAGCCAGCCCTTTGTTCCTTTTGCTCTTATTCCTGCAACCTCCACAAGCACAATGCTCATGATCGCAAGTCCTGCGGTAACATTCAAGTCTTTTGTAGGCGGTGTAAAGCCCAGCAGACCGATGATGTTCGCAAAGCCTATGTAGATAATGACAGTTGCAAGGAACGGAAAATACGCCATACCCTTTTCTCCAAGCTGTTCTCTGAAGAAATCTCTGAGAAAGCCTACGAATGATTCAAGCATCATCTGTTTCCTGTCAGGGATAAGTTTAAGGTTTCTTGTGAGAAGTATTGAAGCTATCACAAGTATCGCCATTATTATCCATGTTACCACGCAGGACACAGGAACGGGTATGCCTCCGAAAATCGGTATCCTGAAAGCTACTTTGTTTTGCATAGCCTCGGAAAGATTTTCGGAAATTCTCTCCAGCATTTTATCACCTCCAAAAAAATAAAACCAATAAGAATGCCAGCCTCATAAGAGTATAATAAGGTCCACACCGTTTACCCCCTCAGCGGTCGAATGCAATCGTCATTGATTTTATCATGATAAAACATTTTTTGTATGCGTCCCCCTATGGGCGCAGTGATGTAAGACTTGCTTTTTGTCTACGAATATATTATAATACAATCATAAGTATATGTCAAATAGATATTTTCTATTGTAAACATACTCATAACGTATGGATAGAGAGGAGAGGAACGGTTTATGAGAGAGATAAATTTCGAGCATTATAAGATATTCTATTATGTGGCAAAGTTCCAGAACATAACAATGGCGGCGAACTATCTGTTTTTGTCCCAGCCTAGCATAAGCCGATGCGTAAAAAATCTTGAGGACGAGCTTGGGTGCAAGCTTTTTGTGCGGTCAAAAAAAGGTGTAGAGCTGACAACGGGCGGAGAGATGCTCTTTAAGCATATATCCATAGCCTGCAAGCATATATTCTCGGCAGAGGAGGAGCTTGCGCTGATAAGCGAGCGTGACAGGGCGATAGTAAGGCTTGGAGGAAGCGAGGTGGCACTGCAAAGCTTTCTTATCGACCGAATAGTAGAGTTTCACAGAGAACACCCGAAGATACAGATAAAGATAGACAGTATGTCCACCCCTGACGCTATAGAAGCGTTGAGGGCAAATCTAATAGACGTGGCGGTAGTTACCTCGCCGTTTGCAGACAAAACGGGGCTTAACATAAATGTGATAAAGAAGCTTCAGGATATCGTTGCCGCAGGAAACGGTTTTTCCTATCTTAAAGACAAGGAGATATCCCTGCATGAACTTGTGAAATATCCTCTTATCTGTCTTAAAAACACCACCACCACCCGAAACTATCTTGACCATATATTCAGACAGCACAATCTGCTTTTGCGACCTGATATTGAGCTTACCTCCATAAACTTTGTAATGCCAATGGTAAAGAACAATCTTGGCATAGGCTTCATGCAGTATGCGACCACCAAGGCGGAGATAGAGGCAGGGAACATTTTCAGAGTGAACACAAAAGAGCAGATACCGCCAAGGAGCATCTGTGCGGTGACGGCTTCCCAGTATGAAACTCCGGAGCCTGTTCAGAGGTTTATAGACAGCCTGCTTGAAAAGGAAAGCGTGAATATATAAAAGCAATTTGGGGCGTTGGTGACAGCGTCCTTTTTGTGGTTTACGCACAACGTTTGGCACATTGTTTCAAACACTATACGGCACGTCTACACAAATTCGTGATAAAACCAAACCTTGGCGCCCTCAGAGCGGGCTGCCGAGGGCGCCAGCCCCTACATTTATACCTGCTGTTTCTACTGCCGCAAAATCGCTGTTGCCCATTGCGGGGGTTACTTTGTATAAGGATATAGAAAAAGCGGTGCAGAGTTTTACGCTCCGACACCGCTTTGTTTTGCTTTTTACAGCTCCATTATATATTTTTCCGCAGAAGAAAGTGCGTTTGCACCGTCTGCCGCTGCTGTTATTACCTGCCTGAGAGGTGTAGTACGGACATCTCCTGCCACAAAAAGACCCTTTGCAGTGGTGATCCCGTCCTCGCCAGCTTTCACATATCCGCTTTCGTCAAGCTCGCAAACGCCCTCTAAAGCTTGTGTATTCGGCACGCTTCCGATTGCGCAGAACACTCCGTCCACGGCAATGTTCTTTTCCTCGCCGTTTTGCGTATAGGTAACGCCCTCTGCATTATCGCCGCCTGTTACCTCTTTTATAACTGCACTCATAACAGGCACGATATTATCTGTTTCAGCGACCTTTTTCTGCAAAGCTTTATTTGCTCTGAACTCGTCACGTCTGTGGATAAGGTAAACAGTTTTTGCAAGCTTTGAAAGATAAAGTGCGTCACCAAGTGCAGTATCTCCTCCGCCCACAACAGCCACAACTTTATCCTTATAGAAGAAGCCGTCGCACACTGCGCAGTAAGAAATGCGCTGTTTCTCACTGCCTGCCACGTCAAGATGACGATATGAAGTGCCTGCGGTGTAAATAACAGTTTTTCCTTCTTTTACAGAGCCGTCCTTGAATATGACCTTCCAGCCCTCGGCTGTTTTCTCAAAGCTCTCAGCCTCACCCTCATAAAACTCAGCTCCAAGAGTTTCAGCCTGCTCTCTGAACTTTTCTCCAAGGTCATAGCCGTTTATGCCGTAAAGACCCGGGTAGTTCTCAACTCTGTCTGTAACAGATATCTGACCTGTACCCATGTAGTCCTTTTCGCACACCAGTGCGGAAAGCATTGCTCTGCCTGCATATATCGCCGCAGTAAGCCCCGCAGGACCACTGCCTATTATTATAACGTCATACATAAAAACACATCCTTTATATATAGTATACACTCTCTGTCCCTAATTATAAAATGAAAACCGACTTTTGTCAATCAGATATAATACATAGGCTCTGAAACGTTCTCTGCTGACTCTTTATTATAGAAGTCAACGAGCTGTCTGAGGGTGATAGACTCAGTGTAGCTTTTCAGCTTGTTCTCTAATCTCAGCCATATATAATCGTCAAGCACCTGTGCGAATTCTGTGTTTTCGTCATTTACTACCGCAACATCGCTTCCAAGCACCGATGGGTCGAGAGCGTCGATTATTTCTTTGAGTGTTATCTTCTCTGGCTTTTTGTTGAGTATATATCCGCCCCTAGAGCCTTTTATGCCTTTTATGAGCCTTGCCTGCCTCAGAGAAGTAAGCACCTGCTCAAGATATTTTCCTGAAAGTCCACGTCTTTCTGCCACGCTGTATACTGTCACTGTTTCGCCGTTTTCTGAGTTCATTGCAATGTCTGCAATGGCAATTATGCCACATTCTACTTTTGTTGAAATTTTCATTTTCGCACCTCCCTTAGCAAACAAATATTGTCTGCTCTCATGCTTTTTATACTTGTCCTGTTATTCATAGTAATCCTATCAATATAATATATTTTATACTTTTTTGAGCAAACTGTCAAGAGTTTTCATAAAAATAAGGGCATAATTTAAAAGAAATGTTAAATCTATAGTAATCCTATTGACTTCATATGATTTATGTTGTATAATATCTACAGTAACAAAGAACATCGCACCTTGACTGGTATGCGGTGATAGCTATATAATAAGAAAACAGGGGGCGTTTCCTTTGAAATTCAATACAAAATTGCTCCATGGCGGATTTGGACCTGAGAAAACAACAGGCTCAACGCTCACTCCCATATATCAGGTGAGTGCCTTTGCGCAGGAGTCGGCTGAGCAGCTTGAAAAAGTATTCAATAATAAAGCACCGGGATATGCTTACACAAGAATAAGCAACCCGACAGTAGCGGCTTTTGAGAACCGAATGAATACACTTGAAAAAGGTGTTGGCGCAGTGGCGTGTTCATCAGGCATGGCGGCTGTTACAATGTCGCTTCTGAACATTCTTGAAGCAGGGGACGAGATAATATGCAGTGCAGGCCTTTTCGGCGGCACTATCGACCTTTTCGGCGACCTTGCCGCATTCGGTATCAAGACCAAGTTCGTAAAGCACGTTACAAAAGAGGAAATAGCCCCTATTATAAATAGTAAGACCAAAGCGGTCTTTGCCGAGCTTATCGGAAATCCTAATCTTGAAATAGTTGATATAAAGTCTGTGGCTGACCTTGCCCATGAAAACGGTGCAGTGTTTATTCTTGACAGCACAACGGCTACACCTTATCTTATAAATCCATTTGACTACGGTGCTGATATCGTGGTACATTCCACGTCAAAGTATATAAACGGCGGAGGAAATTCCATAAGCGGCGTTATAATCGACAGCGGAAACTTCAAATGGGATTATGACAAATTCAAGGGTCTGGCAGAATATAAGAAATTCGGGAAGTTTGCTTATATCGCAAAGCTGAGAAACGGCATATGGAGAAACGTGGGCGGCTGTCTTGCTCCAATGAACGCATTTATGAACAGCGTGGGACTTGAAACACTGGGTCTTAGAATGGAGCGATGTTGCCACAACGCTTTGAAGCTTGCGGAGTTCTTTGAAAGCTGTGAGGGCATTGAAGTGAACTATCCTGCACTGAAAGCCAGCCCGTTCTATGACCTTTGTCAGAAAGAACTTGGCGGCAAGGGCGGTGCTATACTCACCATAAGAGCAGGCTCAAAGGAAAGAGCCTTCAAGCTTATAAACGGCTTGAAGCTTGCAACAAATGCAACTAATATCGGAGATACAAGAACGCTGGTCATACACCCTGCAAGCACTATCTACGCTCACGGAAGCGAGGAGCAGAAGATAAACGCAGGCGTGTTCGGCGACACAATCAGGATAAGCGTCGGAATAGAGGACGCATCGGATCTGATCGAGGACTTTAAACAGTCCATAGAAAAACTTTAGGAGGAATTTACTATGGCAGTTGACTACGCAACACTTAAAAAAGGCGGTTTCATGCGCCAGAAGCAGAAGAATAATTTTTCACTTAGACTTAGAGTTGTGGGCGGAAACCTTACGGCAAAACAGCTTGCAACGATAGCAGAGGTGTCTGATAAATACGGCGAGGGCTATGTTCATCTTACATCACGTCAGAGCGTTGAGATACCTTTTATAAAGCTTGACGATATCGACGAGGTAAAGGCGGCTCTTGCAAAGGGCGACGCAGAGCCGGGCGTGTGCGGACCGAGAGTAAGAACTATCACAGCCTGTCAGGGAGCTGCGGTCTGTCCAAGCGGCTGTATAGATACATACGCTCTTGCAAAGGAGCTTGACGAAAGATATTTCGCAAGAGAGCTTCCTCACAAGTTCAAGTTCGGCATCACAGGCTGTCAGAACAACTGCCTTAAAGCGGAAGAAAATGACGTTGGTATCAAGGGCGGCATAAAGGTCGAGTGGCGTGAAGCTGATTGTATCGGCTGTGGCGTGTGCGTAAAGGCTTGCCGTCAGGGTGCGCTTACAATGGAGGACGGAAAGATAGTCCTTGACAAAGAGAAGTGCAATTTCTGCGGACGCTGTTTTAAGGCTTGTCCTACAGAAGCGTGGGATACTATCCACGGCTATATAGTTTCATTCGGCGGACTTTTCGGCAACCATATCAACAAGGGCGAAACTGTTATCCCATTTATCGAGGATAAAGAAACTCTTATGAAGATTTGCGATACCGCTATACGGTTCTTTGACGATAACGCAAAAGCTGGCGAAAGATTCAAGTTCACTATCGACAGAGTGGGCAGAGAGAAATTTACAAATACTATACTGGAGGTTTATAACAATGGCTGATTTTAAAATAGACGATACAGTGGACATCACCACAGTGGTTTGCCCGACAACATTCGTTAAGGCAAAGGTAGCTCTTGAGGAGCTTGACGACGGACAGATACTTTCCATAAGAATGAATGACGGCGAGCCTGTTCAGAACGTTCCAAGAAGCATTAAAGAAGAGGGTCACAAGATATTGAAACTCATTGACAATGAGGACGGCACTTATGACCTTATCGTACAAAAGGTGGGAGATTAATGTCAGTAAGAGCAAATAAGGATACTTTCGAGAGCGAGATAAACGAGGCAGGAAAGCTTGTTATCGCAGATTTCTATTCAGATTCCTGCGTTCCGTGTAAGCGAATGTCACCGCTTCTTGCGGAAACCGAGGAGGAGAACCCTGAGGGCATAAAGCTTGTGAAGCTCAATATCACCTTTGACGGGGAAACCGCTCAGAAGTATAATGTCACAAGCGTTCCGACACTTGTGTTCTTCAAGGACGGAGCAGAAAAAGCAAGACTTACGGGAGCTGTAAAGAAAGCACAGCTTGCCGAAACAATAAATTCTATAGATTAAGGAGAAATGTATCATGACTATAACAGTAGCAGGCAATAAAAAGGACGTTGCAGAGGGACTTACAGTGGCACAGCTCGTTATCGACGAGAACGTTGAAACACCACAGTACGTTACAGTAACTATCAATGACGAATTTGTAGAGAGCGGTGCTTTTGAAAGCACAGTTCTTAAAGACGGCGACGTTGTAGAATTTCTTTACTTCATGGGAGGCGGACAGTAATGGCATTTACAGACGAACAGCTCGAGCGTTACTCACGCCACATCATTCTTAAAGAAGTTGGCGCAAAGGGACAGAAAAAGCTTCTTAACGCAAAAGTTCTTATAATAGGCGCAGGCGGACTTGGCGCACCTGCCGCTATGTATCTTGCCGCAGCAGGCGTTGGCACTATCGGCATTGCAGACGCAGACGAGGTAGATCTCTCAAATCTGCAAAGACAGATCATCCACACAACTCAGGACGTTGGCAAGGCAAAGGTCCTTTCCGCAAAGGAAACAATGGAAGCTATCAACCCTGACGTCAAGGTGAATACATACCGCACCTTTATCGACAGCGAGAACATCATGGATATAATCAAGGACTATGATTTCGTTATCGACGGCACTGACAATTTCCCTGCAAAGTTTCTTATTAATGACGCCTGCGTAATGGCTAAAAAGCCGTTTTCACACGCTGGTATCATCAGATTTAAGGGTCAGCTCATGACTTATGTTCCAGGTCAGGGACCATGCTATAGATGTGTGTTCAAGAACCCACCTCCGAAGGACGCTGTTCCTACTTGCAAGCAGGCAGGCGTTATCGGCGCAATGGGCGGCGTTATCGGAAGTTTGCAGGCAATGGAAGCTATCAAGTATATCCTTGGTGTAGGCGACCTTCTCACAGGCTATCTGCTTACTTATGACGCACTTAAAATGGAGTTCAGAAAGGTAAAGCTCCCTCAGGATACAAAGGGCTGTGCAGTATGCGGCGAACACCCTACTATCACAGAGCTTATCGACTATGAACAGGCAGAATGTGACGGTGTACATCTATGATAAAACTAAGCAAAAGCGATTATGAAAAGATACTGCACCACGCTGAAAGCGAGCTTCCAAACGAAGCCTGCGGTCTTATCGGCGGAGTAAAAGAGGGCAGTGACAAGATAATAAAAAAGGTCTATTTTCTCACGAACATAGACCACTCAAACGAGCATTTTTCTCTTGACCCTAAGGAGCAGCTTGCTGCTATCAAGGACATGAGAGCAGAGGGACTTGTTCCTATGGGCAACTGGCACTCACACCCTGAGTCACCTTCTCGTCCCTCTGATGAGGATAAAAGGCTTGCTTATGACAAGACAGCAAGCTATATGATACTCTCACTTATGAACAAAGATGAGCCTGTGCTCAATTCTTTCCATATCGAGGGAGCGGATTCTACAAAAGAGGAACTTGTAATAGAATAGCAAAAAGTAGGGGCGAACAGCGTTCGCCCGCAATTCGTCCCCCTCTCGTTTCGTAAGACACAAACAAAAAGCAGTACCCATGAAAAGGTACTGCTTTTATTATTTCATCATGCAGATCAAACGGGCGAACGCTGTTCGCCCCTACAAATGTATCAGCATATTTGCGTGTGAAAAACTTATGACGCCTTTGCACTCTTTCTGACTTCTGTGTAGCCTGCCGGTGACGGGATCTCATAATCGTCTGTGGAGTTTATGGCTCTCATCATGCCTGCGATAAGGTCAGGCTGTGTGATAGTGTAGTCAAATCTGTTTATGATGCCAAAGCCCTTGTTGCCGTTGTAGCCGTTGTCCCAGTATACACAAACAACGCCGTTTTTCTTTGCTGCCTTGATAAGATATTCAGACCAGTAGCGTCTGAACTCATTGTAGTCTGCAAACTTTTCTGTCTTGTCCTGTGCGCCAAATTCGCCGATAACAACAGGATAACCTTGACTTACAAACTTCTCGTTAAGAAGTGCCATTTGGCTGTCAACATAATCCTCCTGACCCCAGTTGTCATAATTCTTTACCGCATATTTGCCCCACTGAGTTTTTGCGGTCTTGTTCTCGTCAATAGTGAAATTGAATGGGTCGTAGTAGTGAACTGATATCATGATACGCTTGCCGTCGGCCTTGCAGCCGTTGTCGGTCGGTATCTTGAAATTGTATTCATCATTTGCTGTGTATTCGATATTTGTGTTCCAGCCAGGGAGAAGCAGCCAGCGTTTTTCATTGTTTGAACCTGTTGCTCTTACTGAGTCAACAAATATCTGATTGTATGCGTTGATGTTATCATATGCTTTTTCGTCAGGCTTGCCGTAATCGTTGTTGAATTCCTCATTCATGGACTCGAAGATAAGGTGCTGGTCATAGTCCTTGAAACGGTCTGCTATCTGAGTCCAAACCTTGCCGTACTTGTCTTTTATCTCGGTCTGCTTGTCATCGTCTTCAGCACAAAGCAACCAACTGTGGTCAACAGTGTAATATCCGTCGCCGTGCATATTCACTATAGCGAACATATCGTTGTCAACAACATAGTCAACGACTTCCTGAACTCTGTCCAGCCAGTCAGTGTCTATCTTGTAGTCAGGACCGTCTCCTATCATGTCAAGATAAGAAACAGGTATTCTTACTGTCTTAAAGCCCTGCGCCTTTATAGTGTCGATAAGCTCTTTGGTTATCTCAGGGTTGCCCCAGCAAGTTTCGCTGGGAAGTCCGCCGCTGGAAGCTTCAAGCTGATTGCCTAAGTTCCAGCCAAGCCCCATGGCTTCTGTTATCTGTGTCTGGTCAAGCTCAGTCCATTTTTTTGCTGTGTCTTTTGCCTCGCTGCCGGAGTTTTTTCCGCAGCCTGCCACAGCCGCTGTCATAACTCCTGCCAGCAGCAGAGCCGCAGCTCTCGATATGAATTTTCTCATTTTTATATAACCTCTTTCCTTTTTGCGTATGTAAACGATTAACGCTAATGACTATTATAGCACACTGCACAAATTTTTTCAATAGTGAAAAGAAAATTTTATTATGTGGTTGAGATGAGTAATAAGTGGCTGCATATTGCCTGCTGCGGCGAATATCCATATAAATAAGCATTTGCACTTGATTTTGTAATATTATGTGTTATAATAGTAGATAAACTTATAAGTTTACTTTGGTAAACAAAAGGGGATATTCATATGGCAGCACTTCTTATAAGATTATTCATAAAAGACAGAGATAACGTGAAAGATAAAAACGTCCGAAAAAAATATGGCTACCTAGGCTCATGTACTGGTATAGTCCTTAATATCATGCTTTTCCTCGGTAAGCTTATTGCAGGATTTGTGTCAGGGGCTGTGTCCGTTATGGCGGACGCTTTTAACAACCTTTCTGACGCAGGCTCGTCTATAATGTCACTGGTTGGCTTTAAAATGGCAGCCAAAGCCGCAGACGAAGATCACCCTTTCGGTCATGGCAGAATGGAGTATATCTCAGGTCTTGTCATTTCGTTTATTATAATGATGATGAGCATTGAGCTTGGAAAATCTTCTTTTTCAAAGATCTTTGCCCATGATAAGCTTGCTTTCTCGGTAATGACCTTTGTGATACTTGCCTGCTCTGTGGCTGTCAAGCTTTGGATGTGGTATTTCTATAGAAAGCTTGGAAAAAAGATAAACTCTACCTCGCTTTTCGCCTCTGCCGCTGACAGTCTTTCCGATTGCGCCGCAACAGGAGCTGTTATGCTTGCAATGGTATTCTCTGCGTTCACAGGCATAAACATAGACGGCTATATGGGCGTTCTCGTTGCTCTCTTTATCTTCCGCTCAGGCTTTATGACCTGCAAGGACAGCGTTTCGCCGCTTCTCGGCTCAAAGCCCGATAAGGAGTTCGTTCAGGATATTGTTGATACCGCAATGAGCTTTCCTGAGATAATCGGTATCCATGATCTGCTCATACATGATTATGGCGTAGGGAATACCGTTATCTCCTTTCATGCTGAAGTGCCATGCGAAATGGACTTTATGGCGGCTCATGAGCTTATAGACGATCTTGAGGATAGCATGAAAGAAAAATATCACTGCGCAGTGTCTATACATATGGATCCGGTGGCAGATCATGACGAGCAAACTATCGAAACTAAAAAGATAGTAACAGACGTTGTGAAGTCTATTGATCAGTGCTTGTCAATACATGATTTCAGAATGACAAAGGGAGAAAACCGTGAAAATCTTATCTTTGACGTGGTAGTGCCTTTTGATTTCAGACTTTCAGACAGCGAGGTAAAAGCAAAAATATCAAAACGGCTCACAGAATTTGACGGAAGATATAACGCTGTTATAAATGTTGATAAGGGCGATACATTATAATAAAAAGGGCTATAATAAAAAAGGGCTTGCTTTTTTTCGCAGGATTGGTTATAATATAGGTATAACGCAAAGCGTTTGCGGTGCGTGGTCTATCATGATAGGAGGAATATAAAATGGCATTCACAGTTACAAAGGATACTATTATAGGCGATATAATGGACGCTGATGAAAATACAGCACCATACTTTATGGAAATGGGTATGCACTGTCTGTTCTGCCCAGCGTCAAGAGGCGAAACTCTTGAAGAGGCTTGTGCTGTTCATGGCGTTCCTGTTGAGGAAATGCTCGAAAAGCTCAACAAGCACTTTGCAGAATAAGCGTTTGGAACTACTTTCGCCGCCCAGCCGCCTTTTCAGGGGGCGAGCGGCGATTTTTTTCTTTGGAGGAAAGCTTTGGATAAAAGACTTGTGACCTGTGCAAAGCTTTGTACGGGAGATTTTGTATGCGACGTGGGGACAGATCATGGCTATCTGCCCTGCTTTATGATAAAGGAAAATATGTGCAAAAAAGCTCTCGCCTGTGATGTTGCACCAATGCCGCTAAAGTCGGCTGAGGAGCATATCAATCGTGAGGGGCTTTCAGACCGCATTGGAACGGTGCTTTCAGACGGGCTTGACAATGTTCCACCAGAGGGCATAACAGACGTTGTTATGGCAGGCATGGGCGGTGAGCTTATTGCAAGGCTTCTTGAAAAATGTCCGTGGGTGAAAAACAGCGTAAACCTCGTTTTACAGCCTATGACAAAGTGGGACGTGCTTAGAAAGTGGCTTTATGACAACGGCTTTGAGGTAAAAAAAGAGCTTGCCTGCACAGAGGGTCAGTTTGCATATTCTGTCATGCAGGCGGTGTATACAGGCAAAACTCCGTCCTATGATTGCGATGACAGATATTTGCAGTTCGGCTTTGTTAAGCCTGAGGGCGAGGGGAAAGAGTATATCGCAAGGCAGGCAAAAAGAATTTTTGTTGCAGGCAGCGGAATGATGAAGTCTGAGGACAAAAAGGAGCTGGGAGAAAGGCTTGTTAAGCTTGCACAGAGCGAGCTTGACAGACTTTGACATACACAAAGGAGCTGATAAAAATGACGACAGTTTATGATATTTATAGTTTTATAGAGGATTTAGCCCCATACCGCTTGCAGGAGGGCTATGACAACAGCGGCCTTAACGTGGGGGAAATGTCCGCTGAGGTAAGGAGCGTGCTTGTGGCGCTGGATTGCACCGCTGAGGTGGCAAGAGAGGCCTGTCAGCGTGACTTTGACCTTGTTCTCACCCACCACCCTGTTATTTTCAGAGGACTAAAGACCCTCGTGCCGAACGACCCTGCTGTGATACTTGCGGCAGGGGGAAAGAACGCTCTTTCCATGCACACAAATTTCGACTCCGCAGAGGGCGGAATGAATGACGTGCTTTGCAAAATGCTTGGTCTTGAACCTGAGAGCGCTTTGCATGAAGAGCATGGCATGGGTTGTGGATATGTCTGCGAGTGTGACGGCATGAACGTCCGTGAACTTGCACAGAGAGCAAAGGACGTTCTCGGCTGTAGAGTAGTCCGTTTCAGCGGCGGCGAGCGTGAGATAAGGCGTGTGGGAGTATGCTCAGGTTCAGGCGGTTCGTTCCTTGCTGACGCCGCAGAAAAAGGCTGTCAGGTGCTTTTGACAGGTGACGTGAAGCATGACGTTTTTATAGACGGCGGGAATATGGGCGTTTCTGTTATAGACGCAGGTCATTTCTATACGGAAAATATCTTCTGCGAGTTTATCGCTAGTGAGCTGAAAAACAAGTTCAGCGGTCTGAGAGTAGAGATAGCCGTAAGCAACAGGGATATAGTTGAAGTAATATAAAAAGCAGGTAAGTAAAATGGCATTGGACGGAATTTATCTGAGCTTGCTCAGAAAAGAATTTGACCCTCTTATTGACGGCAGGGTGGATAAGATACACCAGCCTTCACGAGAGGAGCTTATAATGACTATCCGCACTAAAGAGGGTGCGCAGAAGCTTATGTTCAGCACAGGTGCAGGCTCGGCAAGGGTCCATATAACAACGACGGATATAGAAAATCCGAAAACACCGCCTATGTTCTGTATGCTCATGAGAAAGCATCTTGCAGGAGGCAGACTCACTGCCATTAGGCAGGACGGCTTTGAGCGTATACTTTTCTTTGACTTTGAAGCCACCAACGAAATGGGCGACAGGGTGAATCTCACACTTGCGGCGGAGATAATGGGCAGGCATTCAAATCTTATCCTCTATCGTGAGGACGGCAGGATAATAGACAGCATAAAGCGTGTGGGACAGGAAATGTCATCAGTGAGAATGGTTCTTCCCGGTGCGCAGTATACTTTGCCCTCAAGAGAGCAAAGGCTGAATCTTCTTGACTGCACAAAGGAAGAGCTTTTGGCAAAGATAGCCGAAAACCCCACGGCGGAGCTTTCAAAGGCAATAATGAAAACGCTTGAGGGCATTTCGCCAGTGTTCGCACGGGAAGCTGTGTTCTTTGCGGCAAGGGGTGCTGAGATAACAGCCCAACAGCTAAGCGGAGACACTGCGGACAGGCTGTGGTTTTATTTCTCGAAAGTCCGTGACAGCATAAATGACGGCACTAACGTCTACACAGTGCTGAAAACAAAAGAGGGCAATCTGAAAGATTTCTGCTTCTGCGATATCACGCAGTATGGTGCGCTCATGGTGACAAAAAGCTTCGAGTCACCAAGTGTTCTTCTGGACTATTTCTATGCGGAGAGGGACTCCCTTTCAAGAATAAAGCAGAAAGCCAACGACCTTTTCAAGCTTCTTATAAACACCTCCGAGAGAACTCAAAGGCGTGTGCAAAATCAGCGTGAGGAGCTTAAAGAGTGCAAGGACAGGGAAAAATACCGCATTTACGGTGACCTTATCACTTCAAATCTCTATGCGCTCCAAAAGGGCATGGCATATGCTGAGGTGCAGGACTTTTATGACGAGAACTGCCCTACAGTGAAGATACCACTTGACAAAAGGCTTACGCCAACACAGAACGCTCAGAAGTATTATAAGGAGTACAGAAAGCTCGACACCGCAGAGAAAAAGCTCACTGTGCTTATTGCAGAGGGCGAGCAGGAGGTCAAGTATCTGGATTCTGTTTTCGATTCTCTAACGAGGGCACAGACGGAGGGAGATATAGCCGAGCTTCGTGAGGAGCTTTTTCAGGAGGGCTATGTAAAGCGCTCAAAGTTCAAGGGCAAGCCTCCAAAGGCTCTGCCGCCTATAAAATACCGTTCTTCTGACGGATATGAAATAAGGGTAGGCAGGAACAATAAACAGAACGACCGCCTCACCTGCAAGGAAGCAGAGAAAACTGACCTTTGGCTCCACGTCAAGGATATCACAGGAAGCCACGTTATCGTCACCTGCGACGGAGAAATGCCACCTGACAGGACAATAGAGGAAGCGGCAATAATCGCCGCCTGCAACTCAAAGGGAAGAAATTCCTCCAGGGTGGACGTTGACTACACTTTCATAAGAAACGTGAAAAAGCCAAACGGCTCAAAGCCGGGCATGGTTATTTTTACAAACAACTACACTATCACTGTCAAGCCTGACACGGAGCTGGAGGAGAAACTGAGGGTATAGTCTGAAACTATATCAAACAAAGTTTCAGTCTATGAGTTTATGAAAATGCCACAAAAACGGCGTTGTATCGGACTTATTAGTGGTGTAAAAAGGTTATTGAATAATCCATAGCGATATGGTATAATTATCATGATGTGAATATTAAGAAAGCACAGTTTGAAAAGTTGTTAGCTGAGTAGAGCGTGTCAGGGCAAAAGCCTTGCCGTCAGGGAAGCAGGTCCAAATCCTGCACAACCGCCATTACTGTGTTTGACAGGCTTTTTGTGTGCTGTCATAAGTCAGGTATCTGCTGTGTTTTCGTTGACTATTTCTGTCTTGGGCGATGAAGATGACGGTCTGCTTTATCGCTGTGCAGGCAGTAAAGCGGATAGGATGCTTTTTCGTTTCGGCGGAAAGGCATTTTTTTGCTGTGGTCGGGGTGTTCATAAAAAGTGCATTGACGGCGGAACAGTGTGTATCAACGAAAGGACAGAAAAGAATGAAGAAGAAAATTTTGAGAACAGCCAGCTTCGCTCTTGCGACTGCTCTTAGTCTGAGCGTGTGTGTAAGCGCATTTGTTTCAGACGGAACAAACAACAACGTAACAACATCAGTCCTCCCTGACAGTGCGGATAACGCAGTGCTTAACTGGGCAACTAAGGTAGGAAAAAGCTGGAACGATGGTCCGTCGCCTGTGGCTATCGTTGGAGATAATATCGTTTATACATCCGGCGACAAGCTCATGAGAATGAACAAGGAAACGGGCGTTGTGGATTCAGTAGTTGGACAGCGAGCAGGCACAAACAGCTACGCTATCCAGCCTGTTACTTATGCAGACGGCATGATATTCTCAGCCTTTAACGGCGGCATTCAGGCATTTGACGCTGACACCCTCGAGTCGCTGTGGGTATACAAGGACAGCGTGGGGGGTCAGTCTGTAAGCCCTATCTACTATAATGACGGCTGTATCTACACAGGCTTCTGCAACTATGGTTCAGGAAAAAACGATCAGTATGTTTGCATAGACGTTAAGGACGAAGATCCTGACACAACAGATGAAGAGAAGTCACCAAAGTGGATATTCACAAACAAAAGCGGTTTCTATTGGGCAGGCGCATATGCAACTGATGATTTTGTCGTTCTCGGCATGGAAAATGCAAAGGCAAACACTACCGACCCTGCAAGAGTAGTTACTCTTGACAAAAACTCAGGAAGCGTTATAGATACTGAGTATACAGTAGGCGGAGGAGTAAGAAGCACTATTTCTTACGATAAGGATACAGACGCTTATTATTTCACATCTAACGGCGGCTATTTCTATAAGGCAACAATAGACGATGAGGGTAATTTCACAAAGCTTGACAGCATTGCACTTGGCGGCGCAAGCACATCAACTCCTACAGTTCTTAACGGAAGAGCTTATGTTGGCGTAAACGGCTCAGGCTGGGGCGACTATAAGGGCAGTGTTATTGCAGTTATCGACCTTGACAGCTTTAAGATAGCATACAAGGCAGAAACAAAGGGCTATCCACAGACCTCAGGTCTTGGCGTTGTGAATGAGAACGGCTATAATTATGTTTACTTCTCAGAGAACGCATCAGCAGGCGCTATCCGCTATGTAAAGGATAAAAAGGGCGTAACAGAAGTTCTTGACGCTCAGATAGTAAACGGAAAGAAAACAGCTCCGTCACTTTTCACACCAACGGGTGCTCAGGCACAGTACGCTATAGCTGACCTTGTTGCAGACGAAAACGGCACTATCTACTTCAAGAACGATTCAGGCTACGTAATGGCTGTCGGCTCAGAGGTGGAAAAGCTTGTGACCGAGAATGCTAAGACAGTATGCAAAGAGGGCGAAGCTTATGACGCTTCCGACTTGAAGGTTTACGCAGTTCTCAAAAACGGTGTGAAGAAAGACGTTACAGATTATGTGACTATCGACGATACTGCTCTTACAGCAGACGATGATTTCGTTACTGTTACATACAAGTATGGGATGTACAGAGATAAGACAAACGATGGTGCTGCAAACACAACCGGCATTGCCGTTTCACCTGTTGAAGCGACTATCGACGTAACAGTTCTTGCAGCAGAGGATTATGACAGCGTAAAGGCTGTTGAGAAGCTTATCAGTGACCTTGGCGAGATAACACTTGACAGCGAGAATGACATCAAGGCAGCAAGAGTCGCTTATGACGCTCTTGGCGACCTTAAGGAATATGTAGGCAATGTTGACGCTCTTACGGCCGCAGAGGAAAAGCTTGAAGAACTCAAGACACCAAGCTCTTCCTCAGAAGCAGAAAGCTCTGTAAGCTCATCTGACGTATCTTCCGAAAGCACAGTATCTTCTGCAAACTCTGAGGATACATCTTCTGCCACTTCATCAGCCACAGAGTCAGTAAGCAGTGCTGACACATCAAAGGCGGCTGACAGCTCATCAAAGACAGCAAATAACGCAGGTGCGGCTAACCCTAACACAGGTGCGACAGCAGGCGTTTGCGTAGCAGGTCTTGCACTTCTTATCAGCGGAGCTCTTACAGTTTCAAGAAAGAGAAAGTAAAAAAATTAAGACAATTAAGATATAAGTTATTTTGCAGGATACTCGCCCTCTATTTTCAGGGGGCGGGCATTTTCTGTGATATGAAAAGTGAGAATATTATGAAAAAGCATACACAAAAAAACAGGCAAATAATAATGCTGTCAGCAGCGGCGTTTTTTATCGCAGCGGCTTTTTTGTGTATGCGTTTTTATAATATGAGCAGTTATAAGAACCCTGAAAATCCGTTTTCAGCACTGTCTGAAAGCCTTGCGGAGGAGGACGGACAGGGCGGAGAGGGCTATGAAACAAGCTCTCAGCCAAAGGACGAAAGCTCAGATATGGACAGCTCACAGGCAGATGACAGTGATAACACTGATAGTAGCGACAGCAATACAGATACAACAGAAAGCTCTCCGCAGGCTGACAAAAGCGACGGAAATTCCCCGACAGTAAATGGCGGGAACACAAATGTTACCATAAATGTCCAAGGTGAAAGTAAGTCTGACGAGGTAAAGAAAAAGCCTGATAGCAAGACCGAAACTGTCACAAAGAACACCGACACAGAATATTTCACCACCTCTATAAAAGAGGGCGAGCGTGTAAAAAAGCCACTCTATGAGTTCACAATAACACATAAAAACAAGGCTCTCACAGTGCAAAAAGTTCAGGTCACTGTGAACGGCAGCGTTGTAAATCAGTTTTCGGGCAGCGTTACCCTTCACGCAGGAAAAAACACTATCCGTGTTGCCTGCACTTATACTGACAAAAGCGGTCAGGTGAAAAGGGCTTATAAGGACTATACAGTTTATTTTGACAAAAAGGAGATAACCTTTGACATCGACCTTGCGGATAAGGATACTGACACAGAAAGCATAACATTTTCAGCCACAGCTTTTTACGGCAGTGATAAAATACCTTTGACGGTTAAAGTCAACGGTGAAAAGCTTTCCGGTGGTGAAACTTTTACCGCACAGCTTTCTGAGGGCGAAAATACTATAACTCTCTCTGCGGAAAAGGACGGCTCAAAGGCTGAAAAAAGCTTTAAGATAAAATACACTCCTGCGGAGTTTTCGGTTGATACCGACCTTTATGACCGCACTGTAAATGACGCCGATTTTAGCTTCTATGCAAGAATGAAAGGTCAAAGCGGTAGTGCAAAGCTAAGCGTTATTCTAAACGGCAAAAAGCTTTCGGGCAGAGATAATTATACCTGCACCCTCCAAAGCGGTGATAACCGTATAAGGCTTTATGCAAAAGACGGTGACAAAATAATAGACAGATATTTCACTGTCACCTATGTACCCATTGCTGACGATACCACAAGACCTGAGATAACGTATATAAACGTCACAAACGGACAGACAGTGAAAGGTTCGGGCTTCACCCTCAGATTTAACGCACAGGACTATCAGGGCGGAAGAATATATGCCGACAAGACCGAGGTCTGGCTCAATGGACTTTCTGTTGAGTGTATTGCACAGGACAGGAACTCAGCCTATTATCTCCAGCTTTCGGGCGGGGCAAATCTTCTTGAAATAAGGGTGTATGACCCAGAGGGCAGATATGCGGATCATGCCTATACCATAAATTCTGTCAGCGCACAAAAGGGCGAGCAGACAGGCGTTATAACAATGAGCTTTGACGCCGATACCATAGGGCTTGGACAGCTTGCCGCAGGCTCAGAGGTGGCAATATACGAGGGGGACACAGGCGTTGACGTTATAGAACGTTTTCTCCAGCAAAACGGCTTCACAGGTGACTTTACAGGCAAGGGCGATCAGAGATATCTAAGCCGAATACACAAAAGCGGTGCGTTTTCAGGTGGAGCAGTAAACAGCGAGCTTGCGGAGCTTATAAAAAATGATGGCATTGCAGACAGTGGCACACAGTATGCCGACAGCCTTGGAGAATTCGACTACACCTACGGCTCAGGCTGGGTGTACACTGTAAACGGCAATATGCCTGCATACGGCATGGGCAAGGTGAACTTTACCGACGGCGACACTGTTAGGCTTGCGTTCACAGTTGCCTACGGCAGAGATATAACAGGTTCACAGGATAGCTATGACAAAACATGGTAGGAGGATATTGTTGAAAACGAGAGGTTTTCTTGGCAGATCAGTGGCGGTGTTTGCAGGGACAGTAATGCTTCTGACAAATGTTCCTGCGGTGAATGCAGATAACGCAGATAAAAGGGACAGGATAACTGAAAGCGCAGAAAAGGTCTGTCAGTGGCAGCGTGACAAAATGGGCATTTCTCAGGACGAGAGCATTTTTTCGGGGGATTTTCTGCAAAACGCAGGCATAGGAAGCTCCGATTGGCTTGCCATAGGCATTTCACGCTTTGGTTTTGAGGAGGACTATGAGGCTTATCTCACTGCGCTTTCTCAGCGTGTGAAAGCTCTTTCAGATACCGACAACGCTACCGAGTGGCAGAGGTGCGCTATAACAGCCTCCGCAATGGGAGGCGACCCTGCCGACCTTGGGGGCATAGACCTTGTAAAAGGCGGTGTTTACGGCAGAGATGAAAATAATTCCGTAGGCAAACAGGGCCTTAACGGCTGGATATTTGCACTTTTGACCCTTGATACAATGGGCTACAAGACCTCAGAGGGTGCAGAGTTTGACAGAGAGCGTATACTTGACGAGATAGTTTCTTCGCAGAATACCGATGGTGGCTTTTCGCTGTCAAAAGGTGAAAGCGATATCGACATCACCGCAATGGCTTTGCAGGCGATCGCCCCATATTACAATGATTTTTCCCGTGACGATGTTAGAAAAAGCGTTGACAAAGCGGTGGAGTATCTAAGCGGCAAGCAGGACAGCTCAGGAACGTTCGGAAGTGCAGAAGCTGATTCGCAGGTAGTAATAGCACTTTGTTCACTTGGTATAGACCCTGAAGCTGACAGCCGTTTTGTGAAAAATGCCGACCTTTTGACCGCCCTGCTTTCCTATCAGAACAGCGACGGTGGATTTTCACATGAAAAGGGCGGCGATTCTGACGAGCTTGCCACAGGGCAGGCACTTTGCGCACTTGCGGCACAAAAGCGTTTTGAACTTACGATGCGACGTATTTACGATATGAGAGAGGAGCTTTCAGTTCTACAGCGTGAAAAGCTTGACGGCATAAACGGCAGGCTTTCGGATATCTCAGACGAGGAGAGCGCAGAAAAAGCCTTGAAGCTTTTCAATGACCTTGATTGTGATGAACGCACATATGTGAGATACGGTGCAGAGCTTGAAAATGCGGCAGAAAAATACAGCCTGACCTTGAGCGACAGGGCTTTCACAGTGGAGCTTGCACAGACAGACCATGGAAACGGCTGTGTATACAGTATCGAGAAAACGGAAATATATAAGGGCAAGAAAGGCTTTACAAAAAGCGACAGGAACAAGCTTGAAGCCCTGAGAAAAAACGGTGTTACTTCGGGGGACTGCACTGCTACGGCTGTGCTTTTAGTCCATGCAAAGGCTGACGAGAGCCTTTCCGACAGGGATAAGATAATATCAGAGCTTGAAGAAATGAACGCCAAAGCGAACGAGCTTTACAGTGAGATATCAGACCTTAACAGTATCATAAGCTGTGAGCTTTATCCTGTTGATAGTGTTGGAAAAGACAAAAAGGAGCTTTTGGAAAAGACCGCAGAGAGGATAAAAAAGCTTCCTGAAGGCGAGCGGAAAAAGGTCACTTCTGCTGATGAGATAATAAAAGAGGCAGAGGATAAAAACGTGACAGTGTATGTGATATCTGCGGCAGCGGTGCTGTGTGCAGTGGGAGTTTTCACAGTGGTAAGAAAGAAGGGTAAAAAATGCGTGAGATAACAGATGAAGTGAAAAAGGTCATAATCGGCAAGGACGAAGTGGTGGATATGGTGTTCGCCGCAATTTTGGCGCAGGGTCATGTGCTTATGGAGGACGTTCCGGGCGTGGGAAAAACTACTCTTGCGGTAGCGTTTTCAAAGGCTTTGGGGCTTGAAACGAAGAGGATACAGTTCACCCCTGATACTGTGGCTTCCGACATCACAGGCTATACGGCTTTTGACAGACAGGCGCAGGGCTTTACTTTTCACAGCGGTGCGGCAATGACGAATATACTTCTTGCAGACGAAATAAACAGAACCTCAGGCAAGACGCAATCTGCCCTTTTGGAGGTCATGGAGGAGCGGGCCTGCACAGTTGACGGCAGAACATATCCTCTGCCTGAGCCTTTTGCAGTGATAGCAACACAAAATCCTACAGGCACAGTTGGCACGGCGGCACTGCCTGTTTCACAGCTTGACAGATTTATGATAAAGCTTTCAATGGGCTATCCTGACAAGGCGGCAATGCGAAGCATAATGTCAGACCGAAGCAGTTCAGATCCACTGGTAGATGTGAAAGCCGTCTGCACCGCTGAAAAGCTTATAGAAATGCAGAAAAAGGCAAAGGCTGTTTTTGTTGACGACAGCGTTTATGACTACATCTCAGACCTTTGCGACGCCACAAGGCATAATGAAAATATTTCTCTGGGCGTATCCCCAAGAGGTGCGTTGGCACTTTGCAGGATAGCAAAGGCGTGGGCGTGCTATAAGGGCAGAGAATATGTCGTTCCCCAGGACGTAAGAGATTTTTTTGCCCATGTTTGCAGCCACAGGATATCACTTTCTGCAAAGGGCAGGCTTTCAGGACTTGCGGCAGAAAGTGTGCTTGACGAGATACTTGGCAGCGTAAAATGCCCTGAGAATGAGGAAAAACGCAGATGAAGAGGCTATGCTTCTGCCTTTGCACAGCTTTGGGCATACTGCTTTTTGTGCTGAAAAAGCCCATTGGCATATCGGTGCTTGGGCTGTGCGCAGTGCTTTTTGTATTGTCAGTATGTATAAATATATTCTCGAAGAAAAAGCTGTCAGCAACACTGGTAAGCGACGGCACAGGCTTGAAAAATAAGGACATGAGCCTAAAATTTATCTTCACAGGAACTTGCGGCGAATACAGCAGTAAACTGCGGCTTAGAAATATGCTCACAGGACAGTGTGAGGATATAAAGGTGCATTTTATCATCAGCAGAGAGCCTGCTCAGGTGGATATCACTGTAAAAAGCGACACCTGCGGAAAGATAAAAGCAGAGTTTCTGACACTTAGAGCCTTTGACTTTACAGGGCTAACATGGAAAAAGGCACAGTGCGAAATAAAGGGCAGTGTGAACATAATGCCTGATGCAGCAGAGATAGATGAGAGCGAGGAAGCAAAGCTCAAGGAAGCCCTTGAAAGCGACTTTTTCAGCAATGAAAACGAGGGCTTTGACCACAGTGAGCCTATTGGAATAAGAGAATATCGTCAGGGGGACAGCTATAAATCGGTGCACTGGAAGCTGTCTTTCAGACTTGGCGATATCTACGTCCGTGAATATGGCGAGCCTGTTACTGACAGCCTTTGTATCTACGTTGAAACAGGCGGAAATGTCCCCGCAACGGATTATGACTGCATTGCCGCAAAGGCACTGAGCCTTTCAATGTATCTTTCAGACGGTGGTATAGGGCATTACATGGCGTTTTACAGCTTTTCTCAGCAGAGAAAAGTTTTCGAGCATATCGACAGCGCAGACAGCTTCACTGTCGCTCTGGACAGCCTTCTTTCTTCACAGCCTGAGCAGGGAAAAGAGCGACTGACGGAGTTTTCAGAGCTGTTTGAAAGAAGCGGCATAAGCCGTGTTATCGAGATAAAATAGTAAAAGAGGTGACAATTTTGACAGCAAGTATTTGCTATGTGGAAAAGCACTTTTCAAAGGGTGTTTATATCATGCAGAGCCTTTTTGGTGCAGTGACAATGCTCCTGCTGTCATTGTCGCTTGGTATGGGCTGGCGAGCCTTTGTCCTGATAGGTGTGTGCATATTGACAGCCCTTGCAGGGGTATCAAAAAAGACTTTGCCTATACCATTTTTCACCGCACTATTGTCGGCGGTGATATTCCACAAGAAGTTTTTAACAAGCCTTGCAGGGCTTTTGAACTGCGTCTTGATCGCCCACGGTAAAAGCGCAGGAGTAGTGGAAATGCTTGTGGAAAAAAGCTCAGACCCTTGGCTTGCTCTTTGCGTGGGTGCAGTGATAGTTTCCACAGTGCAGAGTATTTTCAGCCGTCTTGACAGCAGAGTTTTTACAGTGGCAATGCTTGCGCTGTTTTTGTGCGCAGGTATCTTTATTGATATCCCTCTGTACTATGCCACTGCAGAAGTTGCGTTAGGTATCCTTGCATTGACGTTTTCCGGCAGCATAAAAGGCGATTTGAAGCCCTTTGTGCTTATACTTACAGCATTTTGCGCAGTGCTTATAGCCTGCCTGACAGGGCTTTTTGATAAGCTTTCCAACTTTGCCTTTGCCGATCGCTTTAATACGAAAAGTGAGTACGAGATCATAATGGAGCACCCACAGCCATTGTATCTTCTGGAGAGCCGTTTTGAGAAAGAAACTAACGGCGTGTGGGGGGAGCTTAGCGGTGAGGAGAAATATGCCTACTCAGACGAGTTTTATTGGCTTGATAAGCTTGATTTCTCACCGGCTTTTCAGACCGCTTTGCTTGACAATGCCATTGATATATCCGACAGCGGCAATGTTACAGTAAACATCAAAAATGGCGGAAAACCCCTTTATACCTATGGTATGACCGCCGCAGAGAACGCTTTTTCCGACCCAAAGATAATAGGCGGAAGCTTTGAGAACACCAAAAGCTATTACAGGCTTGCGGTATCGGAAGGCTATCTCACAAAGCCTTTTGGCACATTTGATACCCTGCGCACTTCTGAGCCTGCGGATTATCTTGCTACAGAAAAGGGTTATCGTGACTATGTTTATTCCACCTGCCTTGACATATCAGCCGAGGACAAACAGCTTGCCGCAAACCATTTTGATCTGCAAGGTTCTCAGGGTAAACTGCGGTCTGATATGCTAAGCTTTTTTGTGTCAGACGCAGTGCTTGACAGGTCAAAGACCTATGGGGGCGAAAGCTCTTTTGCAGATATGCTTGAGGTAACTTGCCGTGGGGGCGAGGAGGATTTTGCTGCCGCTGCTGTGAAGATATTCCGTGCAAAGGGCGTTCCTGCCAGACTTTGCAGAGGATATTTTATCACATCAGATATGACCAAAGGCCTTACAGATAACTCAGCCCTGACCGTCACTTCAAAACAGCTCCACTATTGGGCGGAGTATTACAAAGACGGCATAGGCTGGCAGCCTTTCGAGGTCTGCCCCGATTATGTTGGCATGATAAAAACGGACGACAGCTCTGTAAAAGCAAAGCCCACCAACCAAGGCGGCGAAGCCCTTGCTCCCGAGGACGAGGACAAACCAAGGGAAGAGATCTTTGAGGAGAACAAGACTAAACCTGCGGAGAAAAGCTATGCGGCATATATCGTTATCGGTGCGGTAATACTTATACTCTGCCTTATTGTGGCAATAATAGCTTTGGTAAGAAAAAGAAAGTTTGCCGCTCTGCCTGACAGCAAAAAGGTGGAGAAGCTGTTCTTTGCAGGCAGAAAAAAGCTTTGCGGCAGGAATTTCTCAGACCATACGCCAAGAGAGCTTTCCGAGAGCATAAAAAAGACCTTTGGCGCTGATATGGCGGAAAGCTTTGCAGAGTGCGAGAAAATATACGAAAGGGCGAGATTTTCAAGGCTCGAAATAACCAAAGAGGAAATAGCAGTGGTTAAAAATTTCGCAGATCAGGCAAAGAAAGCCAAAAAGCTCAAAGTTCAGGAGGGAGCAGAAAAGTGAAAAAGGATATCGCTCTGCTCATAGTCATAATTTTGGCAGTGGCAGCGGTCATAAAGGGCGTTGATATTCAGTCCGTTGACGAGTATTACAGCCTGCACAGCGACGATACCGCAAATGCCGCTCACACTGTCACTCTGACAGTGGATTGCTCTGATATTTTGGATAATTACGATATGCTTGACAAAAATCTTCGTGACGAGTGCTATGTTCCCTCAGACGGCATTGTTATGCCTGCGGAAAAATATGTCCTCCGTGAGGGCGACACCGCCTTTGATCTGTTGGAAAAAGCTACAAGGTGTGAGAAGATACCCCTTGATTATCAAGGCTCAGAGGATAATATTTACAACACTGTGTATGTCCGTGGCATAAACAATATCTACGAGTTTTCCTGCGGTCCGTCCTCAGGGTGGACCTATACGGTAAATGGCGAAAGCCCCGATAAGGGCTGTTCACAGTATGTCCTCCATGACGGTGACAGCGTGGAGTTTTACTACGTTTGCGACTACACAAAGGAGGCGGTGAAATGAGGTTGTCAGCTTTTCACCCTTTGACCGCCCTTGTGTATTTTGCGACTGTGCTTGCGGTGACAATGTTCTGCTTTTCACCAGCCGTTGGTATATGCTCGGCAGTGGGAGCATTCCTGTTCTGTGCCATAACTCAAAGCTGTAGACAGACCGCATCAGACCTTGCTTTCTACATCTTTCTTACCGCCGTTTTGACTGTCACAAATCCACTTTTTTCACATAAGGGCGTAACGCCGCTGCTTTTCGTAAACGGCAAGGCTTACACAAAGGAAGCCCTTTTTTATGGCTTGACCGCCGGCTTATCCCTCACCGCTGTGATAATGTGGTGCAAAGCTCTTGGAAAGGTGCTTACAAGGGAAAAGCTCCTATACATTTTCGGCCGAAAAACGCCAAAAGCTGCCCTTGTGATAACAATGACAATGGGCCTTATCCCAAAGCTCAAAAGGCTTCACAGACAGCTTTTGGACGCTTTGAATTGCTCTGGTGCGAACATCTCCGACAGCCGTTTTGACCGCCTGAAAAAAGACTGCACAGTGTTCACAGCCCTTTGTGCAGGCACGCTTGAAAGGGGAGCGGACACAGCCGCTTCAATGAAAGCCCGTGGTTATGGTATCCAGAAACGAAGCTTTGCACACTCGTTCAAGTTCAGAGCATGGGACAGCATTTTTGTGGCGGTTTTTGCAGTTATCTTTGCATTGGTGCTGATATTTTCCGCAAGGGGCGAGCTGTCCGCCGCTTTTTACCCTGTGATAAAGCTTGAAAACAGCGTTTTTCCTGTGGGAATGTTCGCATTACTATGCGTTTTCCCGTTTATTCTTGAAGTAAAGGAGAGCATAAAATGGAAATATTGTCTTGCGAAAATGTAGCTTTCAAATATAACGAAAGCACGGACTATGCCATTTCTGACTGCACTTTTTCAGTGAAAAAAGGCGAAAAAATAATGCTCTGCGGTGCTTCGGGAAGCGGAAAATCTACTTTGCTCAGGCTTCTGAAAAGAGAGCTTTCCCCAAGGGGCGAGCTTTCCGGAAACATCACCCTTATGGGCAAGGACAGAAGCGAGCTTTCTGATAGAGAAAGTGCCGAAAAGATAGGCTTTGTAATGCAAAGCCCTGACAGCCAGACGGTGTGCGACAAAGTATCGGCTGAGCTTGCTTTCGGGCTTGAAAGCTTTGGTGTGAAAAGTGGTGAGATACAAAGCCGTGTTGGTGAAATGGCGGCTTTTTTCGGTATCGAGTCGCTCTATGACAGGGATATCTCCACACTTTCGGGCGGTCAGAAACAGCTTGTCGCTCTGTGTTCCGTCATGGCCACAGACCCTGATATCCTGCTTCTTGATGAGCCTACCGCACAGCTCGACCCCGTTGCCGCAAGGGAGCTTCTTGGCATTTTAGACCGCCTTAACAAAGAAATGGGCGTGACTATCATCATTGCCGAGCATGACCCCGAGGAGCTTTTTGACTCCTGCGACAAAATTTTGTATCTTGCAAAGGGCAAAACCGAGTTTTTCGGTACGCCTGCCTTGACTGCAAAATATTTTGTGAAGAACGCTCTGGAGGGCTTTCTTCCCGAAACCGCCAAGGCGTTCGCAAGGCTTTGCGACGACCTGCCCCTCAATGTAAGACAAGGCAGGGCGAAGTTTGAAAAGCTTGGCGTGACGGATATTCCAAAGCAGGCTGTCACTGATACAGAACGTGCTGAGCCGTATGCCCTGCAGTTCAAAGATCTGTGGCAGAGATATGAAAAAGATTCCCCCGATATCCTCAAAGGCTGTGATCTTGGTATCAGAAAAGGGGAGTGCTATGGGCTTTTAGGCTCAAACGGCGGCGGAAAATCAACGCTCCTGCGTGTGATATGCGGACTTTGCAAGCCTTATATGGGCACTGTTTCACTTTTCGGGAAAAAACAGAAAGCCTATAAAAACGGCTCGCTTTTCCGTGAAATGCTTGCATTTTTGCCCCAAGAGCCTGTGACAATGTTTGTAAAAGAAAGCGTCCGTGAGGATCTTTTGCAAAGCGGTGACAAAGCCGCAGTGGAAAATGTTTCACAGCGCATGGGCATAGAACATCTTCTTGACCGCCACCCTTGGGATCTCAGTGGCGGCGAGATACAGAAATGTGCCTTTGCTAAAATTCTTCTTGCTGACCCGAAAATAATAGTCCTCGACGAGTGTACAAAGGGCATGGACAGTTTCGCCAAAAAGGCTCTTGGTGATATTCTTTTGGACCTAAAAGACGAGGGCAGGACGATACTTCTTGTGACCCATGACCTTGAATTTGCCGCACAATACTGCGACAGGTGCGGACTTCTTTTTGACGGGAAGATAGTCGCAGAGGATAATGCCGTGGAGTTTTTCTCCCACAATCGCTTTTACACCACCGCCGCCGCAAGGCTCACAAGGGGCTTTTTCAGTGGTGCAGTGACGTCAACAGCCGTAAGAGAACGGCTCGCAATGGTGAAAAGAGGTCAAAATGAGCAGTAAAAAACTTGTGTCAGGGCTTATCTATCTTCTTGTCATACCCCTTGTGTGCTTTGGCGGCATAATGTTTTTCAGAGAACGCTTCTATTCTTTCGTCACCGCAGCACTTGCCATTCTTACCGTGGCAGGCTATTTTCTCCACTTTGAGAAAAAGCACTCCGACAGTACACAGCTTGTGATAATAGCCGCCATGACCGCATTGTCTATTTTCGGCAGGATAGTTTTCAGCTTTCTGCCGGGCTTTAAGCCCTGCACCGCAATCGTTATCATAACAGCTCTTTATATGGGAAGAGAATCGGGCTTTATGACAGGCGCAATGACTGCCCTTATCTCAAACTTCTATTTCGGACAAGGTGCGTGGACGCCTTTTCAAATGCTCGTGTGGGGTCTGACCGGATATTTTGCAGGAATGTTGGCTGATAAGCTTATAAAAAGCAAGCCACTCCTTGTGACCTTCGGCATAATCTCAGGAACGGCGTTTTCTCTTATCATGGACTTGTGGAGCTGTCTGTGGGCTGATAACGCATTTATTCTCAGCAGATACCTTGCCCTTGTTGGCTCGTCAGCTTTTTTTACCCTTATATACGCAGTTTCAAACGTGTTCTTCCTGCTGGTTTTATCAAAACCCTTTGGCAGGATATTTAAAAGGCTGGATAAAAAATATGGATTAAAAAATTAGACCGACAAAGCTTTCGCCCTGTCGGTCTTTTGCTACGGCTTGAATTTGTAGAAACCGTCGTTTGTACAGTAATAGCAGAAATATCCTGCTCTGCTTTGTGGAAATCTCACTGCAAGATCCTGCTCAGGATAGGTTTTGACAAGCGTCACCCTGTCATAGGATACAAACGCTATGAACGAGATATAGTGACCCTTTGTCATCTCGTGAGGACAGGTGACGAACCATTCGTCCTCCACCTCTTCAAGCTTCAAGGCGTGACCCTCGTCTGCGTCTTTCATTGTAAGGGGTGTAAGCTTTTTGCCGCAGCATGAAAGCTCTCCGCCCCCAAGTGATGTGAAAACGCTGCCGCATTTTTCGCATACATAGAATTTTATTTTGTTCATTGTAACAGCCTCCGAATTTTCCCCAAGCTCCCCTTGAAGAAGCTTGTCGATATTGACTTCCAGCACCTCTGAAAGTGTGCCAAGCAGCGAAACGTCCGGGCAGCCCAGACCCCTTTCCCATTTTGATACCGCCTTGTCGCTGACGTGTATAAGCTGTGCAAGCTGAGCCTGCGTCAGACCTTTTTCAGTGCGCAGTTCACGGATAAGTCTGCCTGTTTTTTCATTGTCCATTGTATCGCCTCCATGGTAATATCATATAATACCTAAAGCGATTTGTCAATCTACTCTCCGTAGACTTAATTCTGCGGAATGTTCACTGTTACGTCAGGAGATTTTTTGCCCATAAAAAGCTTTGGCATTATGCCTGCCCCAACAGGCACGATAGCCGCCGCTGACGCCGCCACAAGAAACTCTCCAAGGCTCGGAACGGCTGTGAAAAATATCTTTTGCAGAACAGGGAGCCATATGCCTGCAAACAGCGCTGCCGCTGATATGAATACAGAGAAAAGCAGGAATGGGTTTGAAAGATAAGGCACAGTGAAAAGCGTCTTTTCTTCCGATTTACATTCAAACACATGGATAAGCTGACTAAGTACGAGGGTTATAAGCGCACCTGTTCTTGCAGTGCCGAGAGAATGGGTGTTAGTGAGCAGAACAGTGAAGCTTGCAAGGGTGCAGATACCGATAAGAAGCCCTCTTATGACGATATGCCACATAAGTCCGCCGCTGAAAAAGCTGTCGTCCTCTTTTCTAGGTGGCTTTTTCATTACCGAGCTTTCCGCAGGCTCAAGCCCCAGCGCAATTGCAGGCAGGCTGTCTGTAACAAGGTTTACAAGAAGTATCTGCGCTGGAAGCAGTACCATTGGAAGTCCCATTAAAATTCCACCGAGCATTGTTATGACCTCGCCTATGTTGCAGGAAATAAGGTAGCGCACGAATTTTCTTATGTTCTGATATATGGTCCTGCCCTCCTCAACGGAGTTCACAAGGGTGGCAAAATTATCGTCAAGAAGTATTACGTCAGCCGCCTGTTTTGTGACCTCTGTGCCTGATATTCCCATTGATACGCCTATGTCGGCTTCTTTTATAGCAGGTGCGTCGTTTACCCCGTCGCCTGTCATTGCACAAACGTGCCCACGGTTTTTGAATGCCTTTACTATCCTGAGCTTGTGTTCAGGTGTCACCCTTGCGAACACACGGCAGTTTTCTATTACCTCGTCAAGCTGTTTGTCGTCCATTCTGTCAAGCTCGTCGCCTGTCAAAGCGATAGAGCCTGCTTTCATAATGCCGGCTTCTTTTGCAATAGCCTGGGCAGTGAGCTTGTGGTCGCCTGTTATCATAACTGTCTTTATGCCTGCACGCTGACATTCCGCCACCGCTTTTGCGGCTTCAGCCCTGAGAGGGTCTTTCATTGCCATTAGTCCAAGAAAAGCCCATTCCCCGTCCACCTGCTGTGAAAATGCTATCACACGCAGACCTTTTGAAGCGTATTCATCGCACTTGTAAAAAGCCTGTTTTCTCATTGCTCCGCCAAATGTCAAAAGCTCGCCGCTGTCAGAAAAAACGTGGCTGCATTCTTTTATGATAACGTCAAAAGCGCCTTTCCTGAATGCCGTTGTGCCCCCCTTTTCGTCAGCGCATATTACCGTCATGGAGCGTGTTTCACTTTCAAATGGAAACTCGTCAGTTCGTCTGTAACCAAGGGAGCTGACGTTTATACCTGCGTTTGCGCAGGCTATGAGTATGGCTGTTTCTGTAGGGTCGCCCTCTGCACTAAGTTCGCTTTGTCTGCCGCCCCTGTCACGCTTTTTTATCTTCTCAGGTGGGCAGAGCCGTGCGTTGTTGCAGGCTGCGCCGCACAAAAGTATCCTGCCAAGGTCAGGGCTTTCCCATGCTTTGAGGGCTTTGTCATCAAAGCTTGCTCCCTCTTTTGTTACGCCGTAAGCACGGCTTTTTTCGGTGCAGGTGAAAATATCGGTAACTGTCATTTTATTCATTGTCACAGTGCCTGTCTTGTCAGTGCAGATAACAGTGGCACAGCCAAGAGTTTCCACTGAATGAAGCCTGTGTACAAGTGCTTGACGCTTTAGCATTTTTCTGACCGCAAGGGCAAGCGCTATAGTCACCGTGGCAGGCAAGCCTTCAGGTATTGCGGCAATGGCTATGGTTATTCCTGTCATTGCCATATTGAGAACAGGCTCGCCCCTTAGTACGCCTGCAATAAAGACTACCACGCACACTGCAAGGCAGATGATAGCAAGAGTTCTGCCAAGCTCTCCGAGTTTCTTTTGCAATGGAGTTTCAGGCTCTTTTATCTCATCAAGCATGGTTGAAACCCTGCCCATTTGGCTTCGCTCACCTGTTGCCACCGCCGTGACCTCGCCAACGCCCTTTGTGACAACTGTTCCCATGTATACCATGTAATCCTTATTCAAAGCGGTAAAATCTATCTCAGATGTACGGCATTTCTTTATCGCAGGCACAGCTTCGCCAGTGAGTGCAGATTCGTCGCATGATAACGCCCTTGATGAGTTTATGTAGCCATCGCAAGGCACTCTGTCACCTGCTTCGAGAGTAAAAACATCTCCTGCCACGACCTCCGACGCAGGAATTTTCACAAGCCTGCCGTCACGATATACCATGGCGGTGGGAGCGGTCATATTTTCAAGCTTTTCCAGAGTTTTTTCACAGCGGTATTCCTGAATAAATCCCAGCGCAGCGTTAATGATAACTATAAGCACGATAGGCACAGCGTCAGCATATTGCCCAAGTGCTACGGATATCACCACCGACACAAGAAGTATCATCACCATAACGTCGTGAAACTGTCCTGCAAAAATTTTCGCCGCAGAGGTCTTTTTCTTTTTGGCAAGGCGGTTCTCTCCGTCCGTACTGAGCCGCTTTTCAGCTTCCGCAGTTGTTAGCCCCTTTCTTGTGGTCTGATTTTCCGTAAGCTTCTTTTCAAGTATATCCAGCACAATGTATCTTCCTTTCCGATTTTTTGGCATAGCCTTGATAACATTGTGCGAAACGTTTTGACTGCACAAGATTTTTCAGTGCTTTTGCCTTTGCTTACATCATATGCGGACAAGTCCCAAAAAAGAACCTTGCGTTGTTGCCTGAAAAATCATATTGACTTTTTTAAGAAAATATGTATAATAGTATATAAGCCATGAAAATAAATATTGGCGAAAAAAATAAAGGAGGCAAATTCATGAACGATTATAATAATTTTTCTGAAAGCTATTCAAATCCACGAGTGAAAAAACTGCGCTCTTTTGCACAGTCCACTTACGGCATGGAGGCGGCAAGCTATAAGGGCATTGCAATGAAGACCTTGTATTTTGTTGCAGTTTTCGCCGCAGGCATGGGAGCATATTTTTACATTCACAACTTCTTCGGCGGTGGTGCGCAGGCTTTTTCCACTGAGTATGCTATCTTTGTCGGCGCTATTATCGCAACAGCAATAGCAGGACTTGTGGCTTCATTCGCTCCGAAAACAACGGCGGTAACAGGCTCTATCTATTCCGCAGGTATGGGATATGCTCTCACCTTTATGTCAATGATCTACGCAATGCAGTGGAAAGGCATAATAGTTGAAGCCGTTACACTGACGCTTCTCACAGTTGCAGTGCTTGCAGTTATCTATTCAAAGGGCGTTCGTGTGGGAAGCAGAATGAAAACTGCTCTTATCACCTGCCTTTGGGTCTCTATCATAGGCGGATTGCTTTTCATGCTTCTTGCATGGCTCGCACCTCATTCAGCTATCTACACTTCAATCGTTGCAATAAACAACGGCCCTATCGGCATACTTTTCGCTGTTATTGGCGTTCTTATCGCCGCAGCGCTTCTTATGTGCGATTTTGAAACTATCCAGATGACAGTTGAACAGGGGCTTCCTGCTCAGTATGAATGGTATGCAAGCTATGGTCTTATCGTAGGCGTTATTTATCTTTATCTTAAAATACTGAATCTCCTTGCAAAGATAGCAAACAACAGAAAGTAATTCATAGACTTAGCACTTTTTATCCCTCGTCACAAGGCGGGGGATATTTTTATGCACAAAAAAGGAACTCCCGAATAAATGGAAGTCCCTTTTTGTGTGGGTATATTTAATTAATAGAAAGGCTTTTTTATCAGATATCCCATTTCCAATCTCTGATCTCAGGCATATCAAGACCATATTCAGCAATATACTGCTTGTGTTCAACAAGCTTGTCCTGCATGAGCTGGTGGAGATAAGCGCCTGTGTTTCCGAGCTGTGGAAGTCTTTTGATAACCTCCATAACAAGGTGGAAACGGTCTATCTCGTTCTGAACTCTCATGTCGAATGGAGTTGTGATCGTACCCTCCTCGTTGTAGCCGCATACATAAAGGTTGCGGTTGTGACGATGATAGAGAAGCTCGTGGATAAGTGTAGGATAGCCGTGGAATGCAAATACGATAGGCTTGTCCTTTGTGAACAGTGCGTCAAAGTCAGCGTCGGAAAGTCCGTGTGGGTGCTTTGACTGTGGCTGAAGCTTGAACAGGTCAACGACGTTGATAAATCTTATCTTTACCTGTGGAAGATTCTTTCTCAGGATAGTTACTGCCGCAAGTGCTTCAAGTGTAGGTGTGTCGCCGCAGCAAGCCAGAACAACGTCAGGCTCCTGACCCTGATCGTTTGAAGCCCATTCCCAGATACCGATACCCTGTGTGCAGTGCTTAACAGCCTGCTCCATTGTGAGCCACTGCTGTCTTGGGTGCTTTGATGTTACCATTACGTTTACATAGTTCTTTGAACGTATGCAGTGGTCAAAGCATGACAGCAGACAGTTTGTGTCCGGTGGGAGATACATTCTTACAACGTCTGCTTTCTTGTTTGCAACATGATCGAGGAAGCCTGGATCCTGATGTGTAAATCCGTTGTGATCCTGCTGCCATACGTTGGAAGAAAGTATGTAGTTAAGTGAAGCAATCTTCTGTCTCCATGGGAGCTGTGAAGTAACTTTGAGCCACTTAGCGTGCTGTGAGAACATTGAGTCAACAATTCTGATGAAAGCCTCATAGCTTGCGAAGAAACCGTGACGTCCAGTGAGCAGATAGCCCTCCAGCCAACCCTCGCACATATGCTCAGAAAGCATAGAGTCCATAACACGACCGTCAGAGGCAAGGAACTCGTCGTTGTCCAGCTTGTCAGCGTTCCAATCTCTGTTTGTTGCCTCAAAGACCTTGCCAAGTCTGTTTGACATTGTCTCGTCAGGCCCGAAGATACGGAAGTTTCTGCTTTCTTCATTAAGCTTGAATATATCTCTTACAAATCCACCAAGCTCTATCATATCCTGTGCTTCAACTGCACCAGGAGCAGGCACATCAATGCCGTATTTCCTGAAATCAGGAAGTCTGAGATCTCTCAGAAGAAGTCCGCCGTTAGCGTGTGGGTTTGCGCCCATTCTTCTGTCGCCTGTAGGAGCAAGCTCCTCAAGCTCAGGGATAAGTCTGCCCTCTTCTGTGAAAAGCTTCTCAGGGTGATAGCTCTTGAGCCAATCCTCAAGCATTTTCAGATGCTCAGGAGCTTCCATTGTCATTGGTACCTGATGCGCTCTGAATGTACCCTCTATCTGCTTGCCGTCTACAACCTTCGGACCTGTCCAGCCCTTTGGTGAACGGAATATTATCATAGGCCACTTTGGTCTTTCAGTAACGCCGTTTTCTCTTGCGTTCTTCTGGATAGTCTTTATTTCCTCGATAACAGTGTCAAGAGTTTCAGCCATAAGCTTGTGCATTGTCATAGGATCGTCGCCCTCGACAAAGTATGGCTTCCAGCCGCAACCCTCAAAGAAGCTCTTTATCTCTTCATGAGAAATTCTTGAGAATACAGTTGGATTTGATATCTTGTAGCCGTTAAGGTGAAGTATAGGAAGTACAGCACCGTCAGTCTTAGGATTCAGGAACTTGTTTGAGTGCCATGCTGTTGCAAGAGGACCGGTTTCAGCCTCACCGTCGCCGACAACGCAAGTTGTGATAAGGTCAGGGTTGTCAAATACAGCGCCGAATGAGTGTGCAAGTGAATAACCAAGCTCACCGCCCTCGTTTATAGAACCTGGGGTTTCAGGCGCAACGTGTGATGAGATTCCTCCTGGGAAAGAGAACTGCTTGAACAGCTTCTGCATACCCTCAACATCTCTTGAAATGTTAGGATATACCTCAGAATAAGAGCCTTCAAGATAGGTGTTGGCTACCATGAAGTTTCCTCCGTGACCAGGGCCTGAAATATAGATCATGTCAAGGTCATATTTCTTGATGACTCTGTTAAGGTGAACATAGATAAAGTTCTGACCAGGTACAGTACCCCAGTGACCAACTATCTTTTTCTTGACGTGATCCATTGTGAGTGGCTCACGGAGAAGCGGATTGTCAAGCAGATAGAGCTGACCTGCCGAAAGATAATTAGCAGCTTCCCAATACCTGTTCATTTTCTCCAAGAGCTCAGGAGAAATGTTCATTGTGTCTGACATTGCAATACCTCCATATATTTTGTCATAGATCAAAAACAGTAAACGTTTTCACACAATAAGATTATATCACAGCCCAGAATTATTTGCAAGAAAAGAATATGAAACTAGCCGAAAATTTTATACTGCATTTACGATATTTCATATGCTATATAAAAATAGTAATAATAAAGACCTCTCCGCATATAGCAGAAAGGTCAAAGTATGACTAAATAACAGTAAAGAACATATGCAACGTCCTTAGCCGGTGGGCTGTCGAGGACGCCAGCCCCTACATTTAGATAAGCTGACAAATAAGTATCACGCAGAAGCTTGCAAGGCAGGCAAATGCCGCAACTATAATAAGGCTTTTTTCCTTGAATGAAAGCACGCAGGCTGTTATAAGTCCTGCTATGGAAGCCGCAAGGTTCCCCGTTGAGAAAAGTATGGACGGGAAAGTCATTGCTCCAAGCACAGCATATGGCACATAGTAAAGAAAGCTTTGCACAAATCTGTTTGTTATCTTGCCCTTGAATATCACCAACGGCAGGGCACGAATAAGATAGGTCACTCCTGCCATAATGAAAAGATAAATGAAGAAATCTCTTATACTCAGCATTGACCGTCCTCCTCATTTTTCACAGGCATGAGAGCCGCCATTATTCCTGCGGAAAGAACGGTGCAGATTATTATGGAAAATCCTCCGGATACCTTATTAAGAATAGGCAGCCACTTGAAACAACAGCTAAGAAGAGCCGCCAATATCGCCGCCATTGCAATGCCCTTGTTTTTCTTTGCAGGCGGTATTATTATTGCAAGGAACATTCCGTATATTGCAATGCTAAGTGCGCTTATGACTATCTCAGGAAGTATTTTTCCTGCCGCCGCACCTATAAGAGTCCCCAGCGACCAGCCTGCTACAGGTAAAGCGATAAGCCCATACATATACTGCCTTGAAACTTCCCCTATATTTCCCATTGCCATGACAAATATCTCGTCTGTCACTCCGAAGCCTACCAGCCAGCGGTGTATTCCCGACAGTGACTTGTCAGCTTTCTGTGAAAGAGATATTGACATAAGGGCATATCTCAGATTGATGATAAACTGTGCACAAGCCATTTCTATCCAGAAACCGCCCCCCGACAGCATAATGTCAAGTCCTGCAAACTGACCTGCCGAGGTCACATTGCAAATAGAGATAAGCACAGTTTCCCACCAGCTCAGACCACCTTTTACGCCTTGAAGTCCAAATGTAAAAGATACCGAAAGATACCCCAAAGCAATAGGTATGCCGTCTTTAAGACCTTTTTTGAAACCACTCATAAATCATTCCACCGAAGCGGTGTTCCCCCTCAAATCAAAAATTATCTATCCTGCACTGACATGACGCCATTGTAACAAGTGCCGCCTTGTGGCTTTCTTCCGTTACTCCTGCACAGGCGTTTGCGTCAACTATGACCTCGCATTCAGGACAAAAAGCTTTTATTAGCAAAGCGTTTGATACCACGCAAATGTCTGTGCAAAGTCCGCAAAGCTCTATCTCGTCCCCTGCCTTTGTTATTTCAGCAAGGTGCTGTGCAAGCTCAGCCGAGCCGAATGTGTTTTTTTCATAGACCTCTGCGCTTCCACCGATAGCCTCAGCTACCTGAGCCTCAGGCTGCCAGCCCTCGGTGCCTTTTATGCAATGCTCCACAGGGAGCTTTTTTCCCTCAGGCGTTTCAAGATAATCCTTGAAATGCGTGTCAAGGGTCATGAATACAGTGCTGCCCTGAGCCTTGTAACTGCGTATTTTTTCACAGACAGCAGGAACGATCATTTCTGCCATTTTTGAGCCAAGACTGCCCGTGACAAAATCATTCTGCATATCAACAACTATAAGATATCTCATATTCTATTTACTCCTTTCTTTCACGACGAAAACGTTTTGACAGATAAGAACTGACATATTGTTTTATTAGTCCATAAGGTAACATTATAACTCTAAAATATGAATTTTTCAACGTGTGCATAAAATGGGCAAAAAAAATGCTGAGCAACGGTGCTCAGCAGAAAATAAAATAAAAAAAACTATGTGTAGAACAAAAGAAAGGAGACAACAAAACGGATGTTAAATCAAACAAATTATGTTCAATATCCTTAACATCAATTAAATTATAACCTCTTTTGTAGCGATAGTCAAGAAAAAGTTGCAAAGAACTTATTAATTTTCTGAAAATTCGGGATTTTGCACAAATATTTCGTTGACATTATGCTAACAATGACATCTGCGTGAGGTCTGAACTTAAATCGACTTAAAAAAGTAAAATATCTTATCCATTTTTAGTGTCTGTGATGTTCAAATTTTAATGTTTAAAACAAAAAAATAAGGTCATGACAGCAGGAAAGAGAGCCGATTTTAGAATATGCAGCAGGCAAACCCGTGATAAAATGCTGCCCTCTGAAACAAGCTCCCTCTCCTGCCGTCATGACCTGCAGGGGACTACTGCTCGGTGACAAGTCTGTTGTCTTTGAAAAACAGTGAAATGCACCAGATAGCCGAAATAGCTACCAAAACGTAGATGATCCTGCTTAGTATCGCTGCAGCGCCTCCGAAAAGAAATGCCACAAGGTCGAACTGGAAAATGCCCACAAGCCCCCAGTTTATGCCGCCTATTATGAGAAGCAGCAGTGCGATCCTATCTATCATGAGAAACTCCTCCTTTGATTGTTTAAGATATAGAGCAGTCCGTCTGTCAGCGGGCTGTTGATTGTAGTATTGTCATATTTTTTTGGATTATTCATTGAACGTTTGGTAAAAAACTACTAAAAAACGCAGCGAAAATTCTATATAAAAATCTGCGTTTTGTACTAGACAAAAGCGACGGGCTATGTTATAATGATTGTATGTTAATCGTTTAAGTAAAAATGTATGGTAAAGCGGGAGGAAGATCATCGCTTTGCATTATGGGGGCGTTACTTTTTTGAATAATATAGACCTTAAATTCATGTTTAAAGATACGGAATGTGTCAGAATGCAGTCGGGAAAGTATTCCTGCGTTATCGCACCAAAACTTGGTGCTGCTGTGCTGAGGCTTCGTGACGAGGAAAACGGCATAGAGGTGTTCAGATATCGTGATGACTGCACTCTCAAGACTATAAATAAGGCGAGAGAGATATGGGGACTGCCTACTCTTTTCTTGCCTAATCGCTTTGATAAGGGCATTATAAAGACCTCTGACGCAGTGTATCAAATGCCTGTAAATGAGAAAAAGCTTGATAATTTTATCCATGGCTGGGTGCATAAGAGAGAACACGAAATAGAGTGTTATTCAACACAGGATAAAAAAGTTGTGCTTGTTACTTCTTATACCTTTGACAAGAATGACGAGATGTATTCTTATTTTCCGGTGGATTTTAAAATATCCTATACGTTTACGCTTTCTGAAAACGGTCTTTTGCAGGAGATATACCTGACAAACAACAGCGACAAGGCTCTGCCTGTTTCAATATGTACTCATACCTGCCTTAATGCGCCAATGTGCGACGGTGGCAGGGAGGAATCAATGAGAATGTGCGTGCCGATAATCGAAAAGTGCGAGCTTGACAAGAGATGTCTGCCAACAGAAAAGCTTTTGCCTCTTAAAAAGAAAGACCTTGAATATAAAGAGGGTACAAAAATGCCTACCCTGCATAATATCTCAAACGATATGTACACCGCAGGCATGAACAAGCTTGACGGTAAGGACTTCTATGGCTCTTATGTTGTGGATACTGACAATGGTCATAAGGTTTGCAACGAGGTGTCAAAAGAATTTAAGTTCTGGAATATGTGGAACGATAAGGGCAATAAAGGATATTTCTGCCCTGAACCAATGACAGCTATGATAAACTCTCCTAATCTCAGCCTGCCTAACGAAGTGAGCGGATATGAGGAGATAACAAAGGGTCACACATTCAAGTGCTGGCAGAGATTCTTTACTGAATAATAGAAAAAACTATCATTATGCAGAATGAGAGTTATGTAACAGCTCTGTAAATGTAGGGGCGAACAGCGTTCGCCCGTTGGCTTGATCACTTTGTGACGGCTATACACTTCACAATGGTTATAATTAAGAAATTAATTAACAATAGATAAATTACGAAAGGTGGAAATTATTGATGAAATTTGGTCATTTTGATGACGTGAAAAAGGAATATGTCATCAGCAATCCAAGAACGCCATATCCATGGATAAACTATCTTGGCACACAGGAATTCTTCTCACTTATCTCCAACACAGCAGGAGGCTATTCCTTCTATAAGGACGCAAGACTGAGAAGAATAACTCGTTACCGTTACAACAACGTGCCTATCGACATGGGCGGAAGATATTTCTATATCAAAGACGGCGAAACTATCTGGAATCCGGGCTGGTCACCGGTAAAGACAGAGCTTGATTTTTATGAGTGCCGTCACGGTATGGGCTATACTATCATCACAGGTAAGAAGAATGGACTTAAGGCTGAGGCTACATTCTTTGTTCCTCAGAACTATAACGGCGAAGTTCAGCAGGTAGTTCTCACAAACGAGAGCAATGAAGAAAAAACATTCTCATTCTTCTCATTTGCAGAATGGTGTCTTTGGGACGCTCAGGACGACTGCACAAACTTCCAGAGAAACTTCAGCACAGGCCGTGTTGAGGTAGTAGGTTCAACTATCTATCACAAAACAGAATACAGAGACAGAAGAGATCACTTTGCATTCTATACAGTAAATGACGAGATAGACGGCTATGATACAGACAGAGATTCATTTATCGGTCTTTATAACGGCTTCCATAACCCACAGGCTGTTGAAGCAGGCAAGGCTAACAACTCATTTGCAGACGGCTGGTCACCTATCGCTTCACACTACAAGAAGATAACACTTGCTCCGGGCGAGTCAAAGACTCTTGTATTTATCCTCGGCTATGTTGAAATGCCTGTTGATAAGAAGTTCGAGGCTGACGGCGTTACTATCAATAAGGAAAAGGCTCTCGCAATGATCGAGCAGTATAACACTCCTGAAAAGGTAGCCGCAGGTCTTGAAGAACTCAAGGCAACTTGGGACAGACTTCTCAGCGTTATCAATGTTGACACACCTGATGACAAGGTAAACAGAATGGTAAATATCTGGAACCAGTATCAGTGCATGGTAACATTCAACCTTTCACGTTCCGCATCATATTTCGAGAGCGGTATCGGCAGAGGAATGGGCTTCAGAGATTCAAACCAGGATATCCTCGGCTTCGTTCATCAGATACCGGACCGTGCAAGACAGCGTATCATCGACATCGCTTCTACACAGCTTCCTGACGGCGGCTGCTATCATCAGTATCAGCCTCTTACAAAGAAGGGCAACTCCGATATCGGCGGTGACTTCTCAGACGACCCACTGTGGATGATCCTCTCAGTTTCCGCATACATCAAGGAAACAGGCGACTGGTCTATCCTTGACGAAATGGTGCCATACGATAATGACGAGTCAAAGGCTAAGCCAATGCTCGATCACCTTAAGGTATCATTCTATCACGTTGTAAATAACCTCGGCCCTCACGGTCTGCCACTTGCAATGAGAGCTGACTGGAACGATTGTATCAACCTTTCATGCTACTCTGACACTCCGGGCGAGAGCTTCCAGACTTATACAAACCCTAAGTTTGCAGCCGAGGGCGGCTACTCGAAGGTAGCTGAGTCTGTAATGGTGGCAACACTCTTTACATACACAGGCCCTAACTATGTGTCTATCCTCAAGCACCTTGGTAAGGACGATGAGGCTGCCGCAGCACAGGCTGAGATAGACAAGATGAAGAAGAACGTTATGGAATCTGCATTTGACGGCGATTGGTTCCTGAGAGCTTACGATTCCACAGGCGCAAAAATGGGCTCAAAGGAGTGCGAAGAGGGCAAGATATTCATCGAGCCACAGGGCTTCGCAGTTATGTCTGAAATAGGCAAGGACGAGGGCGCTGACATCAAGACACTTGATTCTATCGACAAGTACCTCAATACAAAGTATGGTCTTGTTCTTAACAACCCTGCATACTCAAAGTATTATATCCAGTATGGTGAGATATCCACATATCCGGGCGGATATAAGGAGAACGCCGGTATCTTCACACACAACAACGCTTGGATAATCTGCGCAGAAGCATATGCAGGCAGAGGCGACAAGGCATTTGAGTATTACAGCAAGATAGCTCCTGCATTCAACGAGGAGATATCTGATCTTCATAAGACAGAGCCTTATGTATACGGTCAGATGATCGCTGGTAAGGACGCAAGCAGATTCGGCGAGGGCAAGAACAGCTGGCTCACAGGTACAGCCGCTTGGAACATGGTAGCTATCTCACAGTACATTCTCGGAGTACAGGCTGACTTTGACGGCTTGAAGATAGATCCATCTATCCCTCACGAGTGGGACGGCATGACAGCAACACGTCAGTACAGAGGTGCAACATACAACATCACTGTTAAGAACCCTGACCACGTTTGCAAGGGCATAAAGAGCGTAACTGTTGACGGCAAGGCAGTAGAGGGCAATGTTCTCCCTGTAGCTGAAAATGGTGCAACAGTAAATGTTGAGGTAGTAATGGGCTAAGCCATACAAATTTTAAAGGCGAGATTATGTTTTTTGGAAAGACAAAGAAAAAAAATAAACCAACTACAATTGAGCATCCTGTATTAGGAACTTTGATTAAAAAAACAGATTGGTACACAAAGAAGAGCTTTATCATTACATTATGGGATAAAACTTTTGACCTGTATCTATGTATATACTCAAATCAAAAAGATGCTGTAATTTCATTTGAACAAGAAGAAGCAATCAGATATTATCTTGATAATCAGATTCAAATCGAACGAGATATTCAAAAAATGTTGTTGAATTTTTTTCACACTTCAGATTGTTCTTTGATTGAAAAGAGTATACAAATTGAAGGATTGAATTTTACAAGGAATGGAGCTATCAGCATTGGTTTAATATCTGATTTTTCTGATGAGTTTCTTGAAAAACATATTGGAGAAGATGTTATTTTTACAGATTCTTTTGGGATGTCAGTTTATCCGATTAAGGCAGTGCTTCCAAATGAGAAAGTATATTACAACTTCAATAATAAATACGAAGGAGACCAGCTTTAATATGAATGTGTTTGACAGCATAATTACTGGACTTAACGAGGCAGTTGACTACGAAAAAGGTAAAATTTCTGCTAAAAAACAACTCTTAGAATAGAGCCTTTGCCTGATATATCTGCTGAAGATATAAAAGCGATCCGAAAAAAGCTGGGATTTACGCAGGCGGTATTTGCCGCAGTGATCGGAGTTTCGACAAAAACTGTTGAGGCGTGGGAAACAGGTACGAACCAGCCTATCGGTCCTGCACGCAGAATGATCTCACTCATTCAGTTTGACCCAGAAATTCTGCAAAGCTACCATATCGTAAATGAAAATGTTATTTAACTATGACCGCAGTTCTTTGAGGACTGCGGATCTTTTTATCCCGTCACATCAAAGACCTTTTTGATGTGTTCAACACAAAAAAGCCGCCCACCAGCGTGGACGGCTTTTGTCATATGCGAATTATTCCTGCGGACCCATTACCTTGACCATAACGGCTTTCTGTGCATGAAGTCTGTTTTCAGCTTCCTCGAATATCTCATTTGCGTGAGCCTCGAATACCTTTTCTGTTATCTCCTCTTCACGGTGAGCAGGCAGACAGTGCTGTACCATTGCGTCAGCCTTTGCAACAGCCATGATATCGTCATTTATCTGATAGCCCTTGAATGCGATCTTTCTCTTCTCTGTCTCAGCTTCCTCGCCCATTGAAGTCCAAACGTCTGTGAACAGAACGTCAGCGTCCTTTGCAGCCTCAAGAGGAACGTCTGTCATTGAGAACTTGTCGCCGTAGCCCTTGGCAAATTCAAGAACCTCAGCAGCAGGCTGATAATCCTTAGGGCAAGCGATAGAAACTTCCATGCCTACCTTAAGTCCACCAACGATAAGCGAGTTTGCCATGTTGTTGCCGTCGCCTATGTAGCACATTTTCAGACCCTCGAAACGTCCTTTGAACTCTCTGATGGTCATAAGGTCAGCAAGCACCTGACAAGGGTGGCAGAAGTCTGTCAGACCGTTTATTACAGGGATAGAGCCGTATTTAGCAAGATCCTCAACCTCTTTCTGCTCAAAAGTACGGATCATGATGCCGTCAAGGTAACGTGAAAGAACACGGGCTGTGTCCTGAACAGGCTCGCCTCTGCCTATCTGGAGGTCACGGTTTGAAAGGAAAAGTGCCTGACCGCCAAGCTGGTACATACCTGTTTCAAAAGAAACTCTTGTACGGGTAGAGGACTTCTGGAATATCATTCCGAGAGTTTTGCCCTTGAGAATGTGATGCTCGATACCGTTTTTGTTTTCGTATTTGAGCTGGTCTGCAAGATTGAGAATGTCGAGAATTTCCTCCTTGGAAAGGTCGAGCATTTTAAGTAAATGTTTCATAATATTTCCTCCGTAATTTGATTTTTATTTGGTATTGCGTATCAAACGGGCGAACACTGTTCGCACCTACACACTTTGTTATTTCTCGTCAAGAACTTTTTTCAGTATAGCAAGTCCCTTGTCTATCTGCTCATATGAGATATTCAGCGGTGGCAAAAATCTCAGCTTGTCCTTTGCTGTGAGAATAAGAAGTCCGTTTTCAAAGCATTTGTTAAGCACATCAGCGGCTTTCTTGGTTTTGAGCCTTACGCCTATCATAAGACCAAGTCCGTCAACGCCCTCAACTTCGTCTATCTGGACAAGCTTTTCTCTGAAATATTCGCTCTTTTTGCGAACTTCTTCAAGAAATTCAGGCTTTGTCACCTTGTCAAGAACTGCGTTTCCGCCTGCGCAGGAAATAGGATTTCCACCAAACGTCGAGCCGTGTGTACCCTTGCCAAGTACCTCACTGCACTTCTTGTTCGCAAGGCACACGCCTATTGGAACACCGCCTGCAAGACCCTTTGCAAGTGTGGTTATGTCAGGCTTTACGTTGTAAAGCTCAGATGTGAGGAGCTTGCCAGTTCTGCCAACGCCTGTCTGTACCTCGTCTGCGATAGTGAGGATATCCCTCTTTGCACACTCAAGCATGATAGTGTTTACAAAGCTCTGCTGAAGAGGTATAACACCGCCCTCGCCCTGAACGAACTCGAACATTACTGCACAGACCTTGTTGTCAAGCTTGTTGAGCTTGTCCATAAGATCGTCAATATCATTAGCGATAACATTCTCAAATCCACCAACGAACGGGAAGAAGTAGTTGTGGAAAACCTCCTGTCCTGTTGCAGAAAGAGTGCAAAGCGTTCTGCCGTGGAAACTGTTTACAAGGGTAATGATGATATTTCTCTCAGCGTCCTTGCCGTATTTGTCAAAGCTGTATTTTCTTGCAAGCTTGATAGCGCACTCGTTAGCCTCTGCTCCCGAGTTGCCGAAGAACATTTTCTCATAGCCTGTTGCCTCGCAAAGTCTTTTTGCAAAGTCAGCCTGTACCTTTGTGTAATAGTAGTTTGAGGTGTGCTGTATCTTGTGTGCCTGATCGCAGATAGCGTTCACCCAATCCTCGTCGCAGTAGCCAAGGCTGTTTGTGCCGATACCGGAGCCGAAGTCGATATACTCTTTTCCGTCCTCGCCAACAGCCGTCTGACCATGACCGCTTTCCATAACAAGACCTATTCTGCCATAGGTCTGCATAACGTGTTCGTTGAACTGTTCTATGGTGTTCATTTTCATCACTCTTTTCAATATGTATTGATATTTTATATAAACTGTGTACCGATACCCTCGTTAGAGAGCAGCTCGATAAGTATCGAGTGCGGTACTCTGCCGTCAATGATAGTGGTCTTTTTAACGCCACGTCTTACGGCTTCAACACAGCAGTCTATCTTTGGTATCATTCCGCCGCTTATGATGCCTTTCTTTTTGAGATAAGGCACATCGCTGACGTTTACCTGTGGGATAAGTGTGGAATCATCGTCCTTGTCCTCCAGCAGACCAACTATATCCGTCATAAGGATAAGCTTTTCCGCTCTCAGACAAGAAGCAATTCTCGCCGCCGCAGTGTCAGCATTGATATTGTAAGACTGTCCGTCCTCGCCAACGCCAACTGTGGAGATTATAGGAACATAACCGTTGTTAAGTGCGTCAACTATAGGCTTTGTTGTTACCTTTTTGATGTCTCCCACAAAACCAAGGTCTACCTCGCTGTCAAGCTTCTGCGCAAGTATCATCTGACCGTCACAGCCGCAAAGACCGAGAGCCTTTCCGCCGTGAAGCTGCAAAGCGCAAACAAGCTCCTTGTTTACCTTGCCGCACAGCACCATTTTAACGATATCTATAGTTTCAGCGTCAGTGTATCTCAGACCGTTTATGAACTTGCTTTCAATGCCGACTCTTTTGAGCATTGCATTTATCTCAGGACCACCGCCATGAACAAGAACTACCTTTATGCCTACCTCGCTTAAAAGCACGATATCGCTCATAACAGCTTCTTTAAGCTCAGCATTTGTCATAGCGTTGCCGCCGTATTTTACAACGACTATCTTGTCGTGGTATTTCTGAATGTGCGGCAGAGCGTCAATAAGTATCTGACTTCTGATTTTATTGCTTATGTCCATTTCTCATTCTTCTTTCCTATACTGATTTTATGTCTTAGCTTCTGTAATCGCCGTTTATCTTAACATAATCATATGTAAGGTCACAGCCCCATGCAGTGGCAGTGCCGTTGCCGTCGCCGATAGAAACGCTTATTGTTATCTCGTCCTCAAGAAGAACGGTCTTAGCCACTTCCTCAGAGAACTCTATGCCTGCGCCGTTGTGGCAAACGTGTATCTCTCCTGCCTTTGATGACAGTGAAACGTCCACCTTGTTTATGTCAAAATCAGCTTCAGCGTATCCAACAGCACAGAGTATCCTGCCCCAGTTAGCGTCAGCACCGAACATTGCGCACTTGAAAAGCGGCGAGCATATAACGCTCTTTGCAACGATTATAGCGGTGTCAAGGTCTTTTGCACCGGTAACAGTACATTCAAGAAGCTTAGTTGCGCCCTCGCCGTCCTTTGCGAGCATTTTAGTAATGTTCATCATAACTATATAAAGAGCTTTTTTGAACACCTCGTAGCTCTCACCCTCGGCTGTTATCTCATGGTTTCCTGCAAGTCCGTTAGCCATAACAGCACAGGTATCATTCGTTGACTGGTCGCCGTCAACAGACAGGCAGTTATATGTTATCTTGACGATATCAGTAAGAGCCTTTTTGAGCATTTCGGAAGATACAGCACAGTCTGTAGTGATAACATTGAGCGTAGTCGCCATGTTAGGGTGTATCATACCGCTGCCCTTGCCCATGCCGCCAACGTGGCAGATCTTGCCGTCAAGCTCAAACTCAACAGCAACTTCCTTTTTCACTGTATCAGTAGTCATGATAGCAATAGCGGCTTTTTCGTTGCCCTCATAGGAAAGTCCCTCATAAAGCTCGTCTATCTTAGTTTCGATAGGCTCGAGAGGGAGTATCTGACCTATGACGCCTGTCTGAGCGATAAGAATTTCCTCAGGCTTAACGCCCATTTTCTCGGCAGTCATCTCGCACATTTTGTAAGCCTTTTCCTCACCGTCAGCGTTGCAGGTGTTAGCGTTTTTGGAGTTGAGGATAAAGCCCTTAGCCTTGCCGCCTGTTTTAGCAAGATTTTTCTGAGAAACAGTAACAGGAGCACCCTTGACCTTATTCTGAGTAAAAACGCCGGCGGCTGAACACATAACGTCAGACTCCACAAGGCAGAGGTCAGGTTTTTTTGTAGGGTTTTCCTTTATGCCGCAATAAAGACCGTTAGCCTTAAAGCCCTTTGCAGCACACACGCCGCCGTCTACATACTTATAGCCGTCGAAATTTTTCTTTGATATCTCTTTCATATTCAAAACTCCTTACAAAATTTTCACACTAATTAGATCAGGACAGATTTTTTCTATTAATTATTTCTGTAGGGGCGAACAGCGTTTGCCCGCTTATTTTTTCCGCACTTTTATATTCGCACTCATTGGTCGGGGATTGCTCTCCTTTGTGGGGGAGCTTATTGTCGCCGTTGGCGAGTCATTTGAAGACGCTTCGCTGTTCAAATGACAAAAGCGGCGGAGTTTTGTTGGTTTTTAGGCTTGATTGAGAAATTTTACTTCGGTTTGTTTTATTTTTTTGTCCGCCGCTTTTTTTAGACCGTACTTTTGTGGAGGGGGCTCTGCCCCCTGTTGGGTTTGATTTTGCTTTTGGCTTTATTTTGCCCCCGCTGGGGCTGCTCGCCCCCGTCCCTCGGCAGGGCTAACGCCGCCCTGCACCGGCGATTTTTTGTGCGGTGCTTTTGGTTTGTTTTTTGCTTTTTGTTATTCCAACCCCATTGCTTCGTTTATCCCCAACATTATATTCATATTCTGTATTGCTGCGCCGCTTGCACCTTTTCCAAGGTTATCAAATCTCGACATAAGCAATATCTGATCCTCATTTCCGCACACGAATATCTGCATATTATTTGTTCCGGCCAATGTATTCGCTGCGATAAATCCGTCAGGAAGCGTTTCTGTTCCGCCAAGCTCCATTACCTTAACGAAATGCTGACCAAGATAATGCTCCGCCATTATTTCATGGATATTCTCAGGTGTATACTTTTTTGTCAGACATCTTGTCACCAGCGGCACAGAAACAACCATACCATTATAATAGTCGTCAACTATCGGATTAAACATAGGCTTATATTTAAGTCCGCACACCGCCTGCATTTCAGGGATATGCTTGTGCTTCTGCCCAAGTGCATACTGACGTGGAGAATACATTTCCTTTGTTTTATTTTCGCTCTCCATAGCGGCTATCATTTTCTTTCCGCCGCCGCTGTAGCCTGAAACTGCATGGCAGGTAACAGGATAATCCTCAGGAAGCACTCCTGCCTTTACGAGAGGATAAACAAGGCTTATAAAGCCGCTTGCATAACAGCCTGGGTTTGCAACTCTTTTTGAATTGCGGATATTCTCTCTATGCTTTTCGGAAAGCTCAGGGAAGCCGTAATCCCATGCAGGGTTTGTTCTATGAGCGGTAGAAGCGTCGATTATCCTGACATCAGGGTTTGTGCAAAGTGAAGCCGCCTCTATTGCCGCTGCGTCAGGCAGGCAGAGAAAAGTGATATCCGATGAGTTTATCATCTTTGCTCTCTCGTTCACGTCCTTGCGCTTTTCCTCGTCAATGAGCATTATCTCAACGTCATTTCTGTTCTGAAAACGCTCATATATCTGAAGTCCCGTTGTTCCTTCTTTTCCGTCAATAAAAACTCTTGTTTTCATTTTTTCTTCATATCCTTTTATAAAACTTTATGATTTTGTCTGTCAATAATCTGTATGCTCATGCAAATGCAAACTTTTGTAGGGGCGAACAGTGTTCGCCCGTTTGGCTGACAGCTCTTTAGCCGTCCGCATACTTTTAATTATCGTCCAAAATGTTCTTGTATTCAGGTTCTTTTTTCAGCTTTTTACGCTTTTTATCTTCCTTTGCGGCGTTTATTGCGTCCTTATCCGCAAAGCAGTTTCCAAGACCTGCAGCGAAGCCAGCGGTCAACACAGTGAGTACGATAAAGTTCGGCACTACCGACCTTGCTTCCTCCACGAAGATATATTCTATCACCGAAACCGCTATCATCACAGGCGCAACATACCATTTCAAGCCGTAGTTCTTAGCGTGTCTGTAGCAAGCCCACCATGTACACACAGGGTACACCACCGTAAATCCCACTGCAAACAGCGGATATATCACAAAAAGCTTAGCCGTAAAAAGCCACATTATAACTGTCGCAAGCTCCCACAGCACAAGATATAGCAGTGCCGTCTTAACAGGGGAGCGGTGTTTATCAAAGCTTATTTCTGACATATTCTATCTGAGCTTTTACAGACTCAGGCGCAGGACCGCCTGCCGCTTTTCTCTGCATTACGCAGGTGTCAAGGCTGATAGCGTCATAAACGTCCTCGTCAAAGTTGTCAGTGAGCTTCTTGTACTCCTCCAATGGGAGAGTTTCAAGTGTACAGCCCTTTTCAATGCAGGTGTGAACGAGAGTACCCGTTATCTTGTAAGCGTCCCTGAAAGGCATACCCTTCTTAACAAGATAGTCAGCGCAGTCTGTAGCATTTATAAATCCCTTGGCTGCGGCGTTTCTCATGTTCTCAGGGATAACTCTCATTGTAGCAAGCATCGGGTCGAACGTTTTAAGACAAAGCTTAACAGTGTCAATAGCGTCAAAGATAGCTTCCTTGTCCTCCTGCATATCCTTGTTGTATGCAAGTGGCAGACCCTTCATCATAACGAGCAGTGTGTTAAGGTCGCCGTAAACTCTGCCTGTCTTGCCTCTGATAAGCTCAGTAACATCAGGGTTTTTCTTTTGTGGCATGATAGACGAGCCTGTTGCATAAGCGTCGTCAAGCTCGATAAATTTGAACTCCCATGAGCACCAAAGGATTATCTCCTCAGAAAATCTTGAAAGGTGCATCATAAGCAGTGAGATAGCTGAGCAAAGCTCAATGCAGAAATCTCTGTCCGAAACGCCGTCAAGTGAGTTCTGTGTTATCTCGTCAAATTCAAGCAGATCGCAAACTCTCTGTCTGTTTATAGGGTAAGTTGTAGATGCAAGAGCACCGCTTCCCAAAGGCATGATGTTTGTTCTCTTGTAGCTGTCCTCAAGTCTTGAAATATCTCTCAGAAGCATATTTGCATACGCCATAAGGTGGTGAGCAAATGTGATAGGCTGTGCCCTTTGAAGATGAGTATATCCCGGCATAACAGTTGTGAGATTTTTCTCTGCAATGTCAAGGATAGTGTGTTCAAGCTTTTTCACAAGCTCGATTATCTCTTTTGTTTCGGCTCTGAGTATCATTCTCACGTCAAGTGCCACCTGATCGTTTCTTGATCTTGCCGTGTGAAGTCTTTTGCCTGTGTCGCCAAGCCTTTTGGTAAGCTCAGCCTCAACAAACATATGAACGTCCTCTGCAGTAGGGTCGAACTGTAATTTGCCCTCGTCGATATCCGCAAGAATACCCTTAAGTCCCTGGACTATTTTTTCGCTTTCGTGCTTTTCGATTATACCGCACTCGCCAAGCATAGTGGCGTGTGCCATAGAACCCTCTATATCATAGCGGTACATTCTTGCGTCAAAGGAAATAGATGAATTGAAATCATTGACTCTTTCGTCAACTTCCTTTGTAAATCTTCCTGCCCACATTTTTCCTGCCATTTTAAAACCGTCCTTTATGTTTATTTCAAGTTATCAAATATAAAAAATGTATGGGCAAAATGACCCCAAAGGATCATCCTGCCCCGATACATTTCAATAAGTGCGGATCAAATTTCCTTTTCGTGCTGTTCAAGCAGCTTCTGGATATCCACGCCGTTGATCTTCAGACCGTCTATCTTGCAATCGTTTATCTCAACGTTTGTAAGGTCACAGTGAATGAACTGTGAGTTCTTAAGATCAGGATTTTTAAACTCAACATTGTTCATGATAGAGCAGCCAAATCTCGAGTTGCTGAGATTTACGCCCAAGAACTTTGTGTTTACCATATACATATCTGCAAAGTCGCTTTCTTTCATGCTGACGTTGTTGAAATGTGTCTCGTCCATATTAACGTCATCGAAAACGGCTTCCTTAAGATTTACGTTCGAGAACTTTGCTCCGCCGAGGTTTACGTCTTCAAAAGAGGAGTTCGGCAGGCTGTCATAAGAGATCTCGACCTTCTTGTCTATTGCAGGCTCAAAAATGCTGTTGTTATCTGACATATCAAAACCTCCGTGAAAAATATTATACAAACTTTTTAAGGTTATACACCTTTATGCTCTGTTGACCAGAGCAACGCTATTAGTCCTTCTTAGCGTTTCTCTTCTGCTCGAGCTTAGCTCTTACCTTGATAGGCAGACCGAAGAGGTTGATGAATCCTGTTGCATCAGCCTGATTGTAAACATTGTCCTCATCAAATGTAGCAACTTCTTCATCATAGAGAGTATATGGAGATGTTACACCTGCGTTTATCATGTTGCCCTTGTAAAGCTTGAGCTTAACATCGCCTGTAACAGTCTTCTGTGTTTCTGTAACAAATGCGCTCATAGCCTCACGGAGAGGAGTGAACCACTGACCATTGTAAACAATGTCAGCAAACTTGATTGAAAGATACTGCTTAACTCTTGCAGTTTCCTTGTCAAGTGTGATAGTTTCAAGAACTTCATGAGCCTTGTAAAGGATAGCTCCGCCTGGAGTTTCATAAACGCCTCTTGACTTCATGCCTACGAGTCTGTTCTCAACAAGGTCAGCAAGACCGATACCGTTTGCACCGCCAAGCTCGTTAAGCTTTGTAACAAGCTCCTTGCCGTTCATCTCAACGCCGTCAACTGCTGTTGGGATACCCTTTTCAAAGTGGATAGTTACATAAGTTGGCTTGTCAGGAGCCATGATAGGTGAAACGCCCATTTCAAGGAAGCCCGGCTTCTCATACTGTGGCTCGTTTGCAGGATCTTCAAGATCCAGACCTTCGTGTGAAAGGTGCCAAAGGTTCTTGTCCTTTGAGTAGTTTGTTTCTCTGTTTATCTTCAGAGGAATGTTGTGAGCCTCAGCATACTCGATCTCCTGCTCTCTTGACTTAAGATCCCAGATTCTCCAAGGAGCGATTATCTGCATATCAGGAGCGAAAGCCTTGATAGCAAGCTCAAATCTAACCTGGTCGTTGCCCTTACCTGTGCAGCCGTGGCATATAGCGTCAGCACCCTCTTTGATAGCAATCTCAGCTATTCTCTTTGCAATGATTGGACGAGCAAATGAAGTGCCGAGGAGGTACTGGTTTTCATAAACAGCGCCAGCCTGTACTGTTGGATATACATAATCCTCGATGAACTCTTCTGTAAGGTCCTCGATATAGAGCTTAGAAGCGCCTGTCTTGATAGCCTTTTCCTCAAGACCGTCAAGCTCTGTGCCCTGACCAACGTTTCCTGAAACAGCGATTACTTCGCAGTTGTTGTAGTTTTCCTTGAGCCACGGAATGATGATAGATGTATCAAGTCCGCCGGAATAAGCAAGGACAACTTTTTTGATCTCTTTTGCCATAACAAAATTCCTCCATTGTTTGTAGTAAGTATGTTTGTATAATATTTTCACGGCTCTCATGCCGATAAAATTATTATACACCTTTATACAGCATTGTCAAGTGCTTTTGCATAAAAATTTTATATTTATACACATTTCAAGGCTTTTTAATGTATATTTTTAGATAATATACAATTTATTCTGTATAATCTTCAAAAGATATACATATCGAGTATTGTAACGGCATAAAATAAAACAGCTAAACCAAAAACACAAAAACAGCTTTACAAATACTTAATTCAATTATATCACTATTCTTCAAAAAAAGCAACACAAAAAAGCCCTGTTTAACGATTTTTGTACAATATTTCAGGGCTTTCAAGGGGTTGCAATTTCATAAGAAATGATATATAATATACTCAGACGTTTTCTATACGATATTGGTGTACAATAAGTATGATAAGTCTGACATAATACTGAAAGGCGGTAATGAAAATGAGCAGTTTCAACGGTTTCAAAGAGGTAGCGGCAGATAAGCTTGATACCCTTGACTTCAATCCATACAAAAAGATAGGCAAGGAGTGGTTTCTTGTAACAGCAGGCGACGAGAGTGGCTGGAACACAATGACAGCTTCATGGGGCTTTGCAGGCGTTATGTGGGGAAAGAACACCTTCACCACAGTTATAAGACCACAGAGATATACAAAGGAATTTATCGACAAGGCAGAATATTTCACCATAAGCTTTTTCAAAGAGGACTATAAAAAGGCACTTTCATTCTGTGGCTCACATAGTGGACGTGACTGCGACAAGGCAAAGGAAACAGGTCTGACCCCTGTGTTCGTGTCTGAAAACGGCGTGGAGGTAACAGCTTTTGCGGAAGCTGATATGGTGCTTGTATGCAAAAAGGCTTATGTTCAGGAGATGAAGCCTGAGTGCTTTGTTGATACCGAAAACGATGAGAAATGGTATTCTGACAAGGATTATCACTATCAGTATATCGGCGAGATAGTAAAGGCATTTGTCAAGGAATAATCTAAGCATATCTGCAAAGGATAGGTAGTAATGGTACGTCTTAATGATGATAAAGAAATGGTAAAGAGCATAAAAGAGGGGCTTAAACGCACAGGTGGCTATTGTCCGTGCAGGATACAGCGCACAGAGGAAAACAAGTGTATGTGCAAAGAGTTCCGTGAGCAGATAGCCGACCCGAATTTTGAAGGCTTCTGCCATTGTATGCTATATTACAAAAGCAAGGACTAGAAAAGGAGCTGTGAAAAATGTCTGTAAAGGTCATAACAAAGGATAATTTTGAAAACGAAGTAATGCACTCAGAAAAGCCTGTCCTGCTTGACTTCTGGGCAGCATGGTGCGGTCCGTGCAAAATGCTTTCACCACTGGTGGATAAGTATTCTGAGGAGGACAGTTCTGTAAAGGTGGGTAAGGTCAACGTTGACGAGGAAAACGAGCTTGCATCCGCTTTCGGTATCTCGAGCATACCTGCCCTTTTTGTTGTGAAACATGGCAAGGTAGTTGCTTCAACTGTCGGCTATATGCCTGAGGAGGAGCTCAAATCTTTTGTGGCTTCGGCAAAGGCGAAGTAAAACAGTTTATCATAACCTAACAAAGTGTATGGGCGACCTTTGGTCGCCCATTTCTTTTGTTGTATCGTAATTAGGCTATGAACACCTTCTGCATTTTGTCACTAGGACAAAATAAAAGCCCTGCAAAATGCAGAGCTTTTAAATATGTTGCTTTAGGTATTATCTGTAATATATTGTAGGGGCTGGCGCCCTCGACAGCCCGCTTTCTCAGGGCTTGAGAATTATTTTACACTTTGAAAACAATGCCAAGCTTCGATATCCTATCTCTCCTCACGGAAATAATTTATACCGCAGGATTGTGGCTGTGAACGCTCTCTTGATTTTTTCACTGAAGTGATGATAAGAACAAGAGCCGTTACAAGATATGGGAGCATATCAAAGAATGACTCAGGAACAGTGAAGCCGAGGTTTTTCGGGAAGTAGTATTTCAGCACCATGAATGCACCGAAAATATACGCTCCGTAAATAGCCCTTGCAGGATTCCATACAGCGAAGATAACAAGCGCTACAGCTATCCAGCCAAGACCGTTCACGCTGTTTGCCATCCAAACACCGCCGTTTATTACCATTGAGCAGAACGCTCCGCCTATTCCGCATATTCCTCCGCCGATAAGAACGTTTATGTATTTGTATTTCACAACGCTTATTCCCACAGCGTCCGCAACAGCAGGATTTTCACCGATAGTTCTAAGGTTAAGACCCACCTTAGTCTTTTTCAGATAGATAAACATTATCACAGCGATAACAATGCTCAGGTAAGTGAAAATGTTCTGTGAGAAAAGCACCTCTCCAAGAACAGGTATCTTGCTGAGAAGCGGTATGTCAATGTTTTTCAGACTGCTCATCACTCCGTCAGGCAGTTTGAGGTTGCCTGTAGGTGAAGCGGATATCATCTGCTCGCCTATGAAGTTTGAAAGTCCCGTGCCGAATATAGTCAGTGTAAGACCTGTTACGTTTTGGTTCGCCATCATTGTTATGGTAAGAAAAGCATAGATAAGCGAAACAAGCGCACCCATAAGAAATGCCGCAAGTATGGAAAGCCAAAGGCTTCCTGTCTTGTATGCTACCATAAAGCCTGCACAAGCGCCCATTGCCATTGTTCCCTCAACGCCAAGGTTAAGGTGTCCCGCCTTTTCGTTTTGTATCTCTCCTACTGTGCCGAAAAGCAGAGGAGTACCCATATATACCGCATGGGCAAGGAATGAAATAAGTCTAGTCATTTTTCCTGCCTCCTCTTGTTACAAATCTGTATCTGATGAAGAACTCACAGCCAAGCACGAAGAACAGGATTATTCCCTGCAAAACGTCCGAGCAGTAAGGTGAAAGAACAAATTCAGACGATACCACAGTGCTGCCCTTTTCAAGGACTGCGAATAAGAATGACACCACAAGTATGCCGAATGGATTGAGGTTTGCAAGCCATGCAACTATGATAGCCGTGAAGCCTACTCCGCCTGCAACAGATGTTGAAAGTGTGTGTTCTGTTCCGCAAGCCTGTACCATTCCTGCGATACCGCAGATAGCACCGCTCAAAAACATCGTTCTTATCATTATCTTGCTAGGGCTTATGCCTGCATATCTTGCAGTTGCATGGCTGTCTGATACAACAGTTATCTCGTAGCCCTGCTTTGTGTATTTAAGATAGATAAATACCAATACCACAAGCATCAGACCTATCACCCAGCCTATCTGCACACCGCCTAGCGAGTCAAGCCATGCGTTAAGGTCAAATCTTGCTATCTTAGGATATCCCTTTGACTCAGGATCCTGCCATGCGCCCTTTGTGAGCCAGTCTATAACATAAAGTGCGATATAGTTGAGCATAAGGGTGAGCAAAGTTTCGTTTGTGTCGAATTTTGCCTTGAAAAATGCAGGGATAATGCCGTACAGTCCTCCGCCTATCATCGCCGCAACGAACATCACAATGAAAAGCAGATAGTGAGGCATATCGTAATGATAAAGAGCGAAGTATGAAGCGAAAACTCCGCCCATTATTATCTGACCCTCTGCACCGATATTCCAAAACTTCATCTTAAACGCAAGCGTAATGCCAAGAGAAGATATAAGAAGCGGTATCATTATCTTTATTGTCTCTTTGAACGGCATAAAAGGGCTTGCGGCGTTCTTGCCGATAAAAGCACCCTTTACCATTTTCGCATAGTATGAAAACGGATCTTTGCCAAGAATAAGAATGAATATTCCGCCTGCACAAATAGCCAGAAGCACCGACAGAAGCCTTATGATAAGCTTTTGCTTGTTTGAGCGTTCAGCACGCTTGGCTATTCTTATAAGAGGCTCTTTTTTTATAATATCAGCCAATGCCCAGCACCTCCTCCATTGTCGAGCCTGTCATCATCATGCCTACCTGTTCCTTTGTGACCTTTTTGGCGTCACAAATACCTGTTATCTTGCCGTGACAAAGCACCATTATCCTGTCGCAAAGCTCCAGAAGAACGTCAAGGTCCTCGCCTATGAAAAGCACAGCCGTGTTCTTTTTCTTCTGCTCGTTAAGAAGCGAGTATATAAGATATGATGAGTTGATGTCAAGTCCACGAACAGGATATGCGGTTATGAGCAGGTCAGGCTCACTGTGTATCTCTCGTCCAAGCAGGACCTTCTGAACGTTTCCGCCCGAAAGCATTCTTACAGGAAGCTCCGTTGACGGAGTTTTTATTTCAAGCTTTTCTATAAGCTCCTTTGAAAGCTCCTTAGCAGGCTTTCTGTCCACAAAGCAAAGTTTGCCCTGCTTGTATGTTTTAAGAAGCATATTGTCCGTCATACCCACCGAAGCGATAAGACCCATTCCAAGTCTGTCCTCAGGGATAAAGCTCATGCTTATGCCGAGATTTATTATTTCCTTAGGTGTCTTGCCTATGATGTTCTCCTTGTTGTAAAGCACTGCGCCCTTTTCTATCTTCTGAAGCCCTGCGATAGTCTCGCAAAGCTCTTTCTGACCGCTTCCTGCAATGCCTGCCACACCAAGTATCTCGCCCCTGTTTATAACAAAGCTTACGTCATCGAGAGCAATGCTTCCCTCAGAGTTCTTTACCGTCAGATCGACTACGTTAAGTATCGGCTTTACGTTCACAGGTTCAGGTCTTTCTATTGAAAGCTCCACCGCCTTGCCCACCATAAGCTCAGTGAGCTGCTTTTCACTGCTCTCTGCTGTGTTTACAGTTTCAACGCTCTTGCCCTTTCGCAGTATGGTCACTCTGTCAGATATATCCATTACCTCGCCTAACTTGTGGGTGATGATAATGATAGCACAGCCCTGAGCTTTCATTTTTCTCAGGATATTAAAAAGCTTTTCAGTTTCCTGCGGAGTAAGAACCGCCGTAGGCTCGTCAAGAATAAGTATTTTAGCACCCCTGTAAAGCACTTTCAGTATCTCAACTGTCTGCTTTTCGCTGACGGACATATTGTATACCTTTTTGTCAGGGTCAACTTCAAGACCAAGCTGTTCAGATATCTTTTTTATCTCATCTCTTACAGCACCCTTGCTTTTAAGCTTGCCCTTTGTGCCTGCCACAATGTTGTCTGCGGCGGAGAACACCTCCACAAGCTTGAAGTGCTGATGTATCATGCCTATGCCAAGTTCGATAGAATCCATAGGTGAATTTATCGCCTCAGGCTTGCCGGCAATGTAGATATTGCCCTTGTCAGGGTGATAGATACCCGAAAGCATATTCATCAACGTGGTCTTTCCTGATCCGTTTTCGCCCAGCAGTGCAAGTATCTCACCGTATTTTACTTCAAGATCAATGCCGTCGTTTGCAACCACGCTGCCGAAAACTTTTGTTATACCGCTGCATTTTACAGCGATCTCAGCAGATATTTCTTCACTCATACTTTCAGCTCCTTTTTATGAACTTCCTTAGATTTGCTAATGTCATCAGAAACCGACAGCAGAATTACCTGCTGCCGTATGCTCATATCATTAACAAAACAGGCGGCAACCTGCACCGCCCGTATAAATGTTTTGTTAAGCTGTTAAGCCTTATTACTTGACCTCAACGTTCTTGAAGTACCAGTTGATTCCGCCTGTGATAGTAGCGTCGTCAAGAGTTTTGCCCTCTTCGCCAACTGTTTTGCCGTCGTTTGTTTCGATAACGCCGTCAAATACGTTGAATGAGCCGTCCTCAAGCTTAGCCTTAGCCTCGTCAACAGCCTTCTGCATATCCTCTGTGCAGAGATCCTTGTTCAGAGGAGCGATGTCTACAAGACCGTCAGCCATGCCGCCGTAGTAGTTCTCACACTTCCAGTTGCCATCTACGATCTGCTTTACCTGATATGTGTAGTATGCAGACCAGTTCCAAAGAGTTGAAGTAAGTGTAGCCTTAGGAGCGTCCTTAGACATATCTGTGTTGTAGCCTACGCCCCACTTGCCTGCGCTTTCAGCCTCGAGCTGTGGGTTAGGTGTGTCGCAGTGCTGAGCGATAACGTCGCAGCCCTCAGAAAGAAGAGCCTTTGCAGCGTTTGTTTCCTCTGTTGGTGAATACCAGCTGTTTGTTACCTTTACATAAACCTTAGCGTCAGGATTTACAGAATAAACGCCCATTGCGAAAGCGTCGATACCGCCTGTGCACTCAGAGTTCTCGCTGCCCATAGCGGAAACGTAACCGATAAGATTTGACTCTGTCTTCATACCTGCAACGATACCGGTGAGATATCTTGCCTGATAAATTCTTCCGAAGTAGTTGTTAAGGTTCTTGCCGTTGTTCTTGTAGCCTGTGCCGTGGCAGAAATAAACGTCAGGATATTCCTCAGCGAGGGATTCCATTTTGTCCATATAGCCCCAGCTTGTGCCGAAGATGATGTTGCAGCCTTCCTCGATGCACTCACGGATAGCTGTTTCTGTAGCAGCAGGGTCGCTGTCTGATACGTTGTTCTTTCTTACGATCTGATCGTCTTTAAGTCCAAGCTCCTTCTGCATACCAACGATACCCTGATCGTGAGCATATGTGTAGCCTGAACCGTCGGCAGGGTTGCCGATGTGTATAACACCGATCTTTACAGTGTCATAGCTGAGAGTTGTCGTCTGCTTGTCAGCCGACTTCTGTGATGCTTCGTCCTTAGCAGATGTACAAGCTGTAAGAGCTGTTACAGCAAGAGCCGCAGAAAGAACGAGCGCAAGAATACGTCTTACCTTCATGTTTGATCTTCCTCCATAAAATATTTATTGGTAACGCCTTGTGCGTTAGTCCCTGAAAGTGATAGTGCCGTTGTCCATAGAGTCAACGATAGCAAGAGATTCGAGCTTTACACCCATGTCACGGATAGTCTTTCCGCCAACCTGGAAGCCCTTTTCGATAACGATACCTGCTCCCGCAAGCTCAGCCCCTGACTGCTTTACAATATCTATAAGTCCCATAAGCGCACAGCCGTTAGCAAGAAAATCGTCTATAATAAGCACCTTGTCACCCTTGCCGAGATATTTTTCAGATACCATTACGTCATATGTAACGCCCTTTGTGTAGGACTTTACTTGAGTAACGAACATTTCGCCGTCAAGATTTTTGCTGAGAGTTTTCTTTGCAAAAATAACAGGGCAGTTGTTAAAATGCTGTGCCGCAATGCAGGCAATGCCGATACCGGATGACTCGATAGTGAGTATCTTGTTTACGCCTGTTCCTGCAAATCTCTTTGCAAACTCCTCACCGATATCGTTGAAAAGCTTGACGTCCATTTGGTGGTTAAGGAATTTATCGACTTTGAGAACGTTTCCTTCCTTTACTACTCCGTCCTTAAGAATACGCTGTTTTAAAATTTCCATGATCTTTTCCTCACGATACAAAAAATAGTTAAATATATTATTTTACATCAAAAAACAACTATATAAGAAAATTATACTACACTTTCGACGATTATTCAATTGCTATGACACGTTAAAAGTTTAACATTCTATTAATTTTCAACGTTCTTTTCTATATTGTGCAATAAAAAAATCCGCCTGAGATCTCAGACGGATAAAAGTTTTATTTTTCTTTTACTTTTCTTGAAGCTATCTTAGCCGTGTTCGGCATACAGAGCATCGCAGCGGAGCTTTCGTAAATTGTGACATATATAGGAGAGTTCGTCAAATTGCAGAAAATAAGGTTTTTCGTGTCACAGTCATAAAACTCCATAAGCTCGCTGTCGATATAATATCTCCCCAGCGTATCCCATAAATCCAGCTTTTCCTCGCTTTCCGCAAGCCCCACAGAATCAATGACCAGCCCAACGGTCACATATGCAAAAACAGGCACTACCATATCTTCATTTTTGTAGAACATCTTGTTTCCATGTGGGTCAGTGCCGTAATAGCATATAACAAGAGTATCTTCAGGTAACTCATTTGCAACGTCAGCCTGTTCATTATCACAAAGCCTCTGGCAGATCGTGAAAAATTTATCAAGCTGTGCCCTGAGCTTTTCTCTCTGCATTTTAGCTGTTTCAGCAAGCTCACTGCTTCCTGTTTTTTGTGCGGCATTTTCAGCAATATCGCAGTCAAAATAATCGCTTGGCGTTTTAAGCTCATAAACGTTGTTTATTGTTTTGGCAAAAAGCTTTCCGTCCTCAGAGTATACCGAGGTCACAGGAGAACTGCGTATGAATTTTCCGTCAGGGAACTTTTGACTGCCATATACAAGACCTTGAACGCAGTAAAACACTGTGTCGTCCGTGATAGGGTCAGGGAAACAGCTTTGAGCCGTGTTTGGATATGAAAAAAGCGAATTTTTCAAATTTCTTATTGCCACACGCCACTTGTCAAGATACATTTTTTCTCCCTCGCTTTCAGCATTCATACCTATATAATATCAGATAGTGTATATTTTGTCAATAAAGCTGACTGCTTAACAAGAGAAAAAAGTCCTCCGTTTATCTCAGAGGACTTTTCAAATCATTTAGTTCGGCTGAAATATTTTTCGTTTGCACTGCCTGAAATATTGATCTTTATAAGATTGGTCGTTCTCAGGCGTACCAGCTCATCTATATACGGCTTCATAACAAAGTCGGAAACTCTGTTCTTCAATTTTGTCATGCCTTTAAGTACGCCGTGAGCCTGGGTTATAGCAATAACGGGGAGTCTTCTCTCATCAATGTCAAGAGGAAATTCGTCGTCCTTGGAAATAAGCTGTATGTCAAAATAAATAAGGTCGATATCCTCGTTAAGAAGAAGCTTTTTTCCTGCCTGAATGGTTTCTGCAGTGAAAACAGTATTTTCCTGAGAAAGTATCTCTTCTAGCTGACAGCGTGCGTCGCTGTTGTTGCTGACGATAAGGATCTTGTGCTTTCGGTCTATTTCATCTTGGATATAGTTCTTATAGTCGTTTATGCGTTTATCCGTCAACACCATGTCGGTCACGTCCGTGAAATACGCTATAAGTACAGAGCTTACACCCATTTCGCTGACAAATCGTAAATGCGTCTTGAACCAGTGCTTCTTGCCGTTTATCTCGTGCATACTGAGAACACATTCTGCTCTGTCCTTGCTCTCTATTGCCTTGTTTACAGAGCTTGTGAATTTCTCTTTGCATTCGCTGTCAATGCAGTTCTTAACATTGAGTTTGCCGTAAATACTGCTGCCATAGCCGTATTTTTGTGAAAACGCCTTGTTTGAACATACCATTACCACTGTGCCATTCGGAAAACATTCATATATCGTAGCAGGCTGGTCGATGCTGTCGATATATGTCAGCAATCCTCCGCCCTTGCCCCACAGCAAGTCGTTTACTGACGTCCTGTTCTCAGGCACAGGCTGTTCCTCCTGATCTGAAATAAGCTTTTCATAGTCTGCCGCAGGCAAAGGCTTTGAATAATAGAAACCCTGAATGTAGTCACAGCCTACGCTTTTCAGAAATTCTACCTGCTCCGCTCTGTCAACGCCTTCCGCTATAACAGGGATATTGAGCCATTTGGCCATTCTGATAACAGAAGAAATTATAGTTTCTGCACGGCCGTCATACTTTGCCTTGAACATGAACATCATGTCCATTTTTAGCATATCCACCTGAACATCTTTGAGTACGTTCAGGGAAGAATAGCCGCTGCCAAAATCGTCCATGAGGATAGTAAAGCCATTATTTCTGAGCTGACTAGTTATATCATCTATCATTACATTGTCGTCAGTATAAACGCTCTCCGTTATCTCGATGTTGAAATACTTAGGGTCAACGTCATACTTTTTCGTAAGTTCGATTATTATTTTTGAAAGATTAGGGTTGTAAAGGTTTACCCTTGAAACGTTTACAGACACAGGAAAAAGCGGTACTCCCTTGTCTTTCCATTCCTTGAGCTGTTTGCATACGCATTCCCATATGTAGAAATCAAGCTTTGAGATAAAGCCGTTTTTCTCAAATATAGGGATAAACACACCAGGTGAGATAAATCCCTTGGTAGGGTGTATCCACCTTGCAAGAGCCTCCGCACCCACAGGCTTGTTTGTCTTTACATCATACTTAGGCTGATAGTAAGGCACAAACTCGTGGTTTTCAAGAGCGTCGCTCATTTCATTTATTATATTCTGCTCATTTTCGAGAGAAAGCCGCATTTTGTCATCATAAAAAGCATAGCTTTTCATATAATGCCCTTTTACAGTTTTAGCGGCAAGAGCGGCACGGTCGCACATGAAGGATATTGGCAGGCTTCTGTCAGTCACCACATAAACGCCGTAAACGATCATGATGTTATAGCTTGCGGACAGTTTTTTCATGTCTTCAACAGCCTGCTCTATCTGCTTTACTGTTTCTTCCTTGCCCTGATAAGGGGTGAAGATACCGAAAACGTCAGCGTCTATCCTACCGAAGGTACAGCATTCCGTTGTTTTTGCAAAATCTCTTATACGTTTTGCAACACGCTTTAGCAGTCTGTCTCCATACGCAGTGCCGAAAAATGAATTTATAAGCTTGAAACGGTCGATATCTAGTCTTAGAAAAGCGAACTGCTTGTCAGGATTAGCCTTAAGAAGTGCCTTTGATGCACTGAAAAATTTATTCTTTGAATATATCTCCGTAAGAAGGTCGTAGTTCATAACGTTATTAAGCTCTTTGAGCAGCGATACCTGACTTCTTGCGATAACGTTTTTGAGCCTTAGCTTTATAATCTCAGCGTCATAAGGCTTTGGAACAAAGTCCCACGCACCGCTTTCAAGCACCTTCTTTTCAGTGTCTCTGTCTGATTTTTCTGTTAGAATAATAACAGGTATCTGAGATAAGGTTTTATTCTGCTTTATTTTATTCATGAACTCATATCCGTCCATTTCGGGCATTATGATATCCAGTATTATAGCGTCAACTTTTTTATCCTGTCTTTTTAGCTTTGTAAGAGCCTGTATGCCATTTTCTGCTTGGATCACAGTATAGTCAGAATGTAGTATGTCGCAAAGTATAGATCGGTTCGTTGTGCTGTCGTCAACGACAAGCACGGTTTTCTGTATGTCCATTTGCAGCTCCCTTCTGTCATATGGCAGTTTAATATAACGTCTTCATATCATAAGTATACAACATGTCGGTAGGATTTTCAACATTTTTTATCAGTGCTTGCAGACTTTTTGGATTATTCGTTATAAATAGCTATTTTTGATTATCCAAAATACAAATAATTTGGTACTGTTTGCACAAGCCGTACTATTTATTATGACAAAGCTTTTCCGTTTTTGATATCATCACAAGCAGAAGTATGAAGAAAAATGCAAGATAAACGGGCATGAGCTTAAGGCTCGCATGGTTTGCGATAAGTCCGAAAACAGTGGGCATGAAGGTCGCCCCTGCAGGGAAGAGCTAAATCAGCCCTGCCCGAAATCAAATCTCTTGTAAAGCTTTTGTATCTTAGAAGCGATGACGATAGGCGGATAACCACCGCTTATGACATAGTGTGAGTGGGCAAGATATAAAGGTCTTCGATAATCAAACCGCTCTAAAAGCTGTTCTCTGGTGGAGTTGTAAGCGATAGGTCTGTTAGGGTCGTTTTTTATGCGTCCGTAGCAGGTGTTGAAATATGTGTCAATAAAGACCACCATGCCCGATCTTTTAGCCACCTTGCCGTTCTCCTCCGAAAGCAATGCTCCGCCGCCTGTTGCAACAACGCCGCCAATGTCAGCAAATGCTGCAAGAGCCTCGGTTTCAAGCTTCCTGAAATGCTCCTCACCGTATTTGTCGAATATTTCAGGTATGCTCATTCCTGCCGTATTTTCGATATACTTGTCAAGGTCAACGCACTGACAGCCCATTTTTTTCGCCAAGATCTTTCCCACAGTAGATTTTCCGCAGCCCATAAAGCCGCACAAAAAAATTGGTCTCATATTTACTATCCTTATTATAATGTATTTTACTTAAAATCCTTCTCCACAGCGATCTCCATTTCGTCTATGATAGACTGAACTTCCTCGTCTGTGTATTCGTCGCCGTCCCATATCTCGTGAGCGGAAACCGCCTGCCAAACAAGCATTGCCATGCCTCCGACAGCGTTCTTGCCCATAGCCTTGGCTTTCTGCATGAGCAAAGTCTCACGAGGGTTGTATATAACGTCAAATACCGCACCGCTCGCCTCGATTACTTCATCAGGAACAGGGCAGGCGTTTGTCTTAGGATACATTCCCACAGGGCAAGCGTTCATAAGCAGCTCGTAGTGAACGTCGGTCGGTATCTCAGTGTTTAGAACAATAGTTATCCTAGCGTCAGACTTCATAGCCTTTATCTCTTTCTCTACCTGCTTAGCCAAAGGCATATCGCTCTCCAGTACCGCAATGTAAAGGTCAGCCCCGGCAAGAGCCGCCTCAATTGCCATCATTCTGCCTACTCCGCCGCAGCCTATAAGCAGTATCTTTCCTGTGAAGTCGATATTCATTGCACGAACAGTTCTGAGAAAGCCGTCACAGTCAGTGTTGTAGCCAACGTGCCTGCCGTTTTTGTTGTCAACGCAGTTCACTGAGTGATAACGCTTTGCCGACTGGTCAAGCTCATCAGTGTAGTCGATAATGCCTATCTTGTGTGGAATAGTGATGTTGTAGCCGTTAAGAGAATTAAGATACTCCGCCTTGTCTTTAAGTTCCTCAGGCTTTACTTCAAGTATCTCGTACTCGTATTCACGGTTTTTCAGTTCAAAAAGTCTAGCGTGTATAGGAGGCGACATAGTGTGTTTAAGCGTTTCTCCAAGTATAGCGTATTTTCTTGACATTTTACATTCCTTCTTTATAAAAAATTTCCGCATATTAATAATGTATATCTGTAGGGGCAACTTGCAATTTATTGCACAAACCTTAATAACCGCACAATGTACAGTAGGGGCGAACAGTGTTCGCCCGCATTGTCGCCTGAAACTGTTTCGGCAGGATAATTGCCTTTTACAGCCTTATAGTTATCTCCCTATTAGTAGGCACATACCTGCGTATCTTTACCCCCGTCAGCTCAAACATTTTCTTAGAAGCCTTAACTCCGTCAGTGTCGGCGTATTTGTCCTCCCAGTAAACGACTTCCTTTATGCCGCTTTGAATGATAGCCTTTGCACATTCGTTGCATGGAAAAAGTGAAACATATATCTTGGCATTCTGTAGGCTTCCTGCCGCATGGTTGAGAATGGCGTTAAGCTCGGCATGACACACAAATGGATATTTTGTGTCAAGAAACTCTCCGTTCCTGTCCCACGGCATCTCATCATCAGAACACCCGGTAGGCATACCGTTGTAGCCTACTGACAATATCTTGTTGTCCTGAGAAACTATGCACGCCCCTACCTGCGTGTGAGAATCCTTGCTCCTCTGTGCAGATAGCAGTGAAATGCCCATAAAATATTCGTCCCATGATATGTAGTCATTGCGTTTCATTTTATACACCGCCTTTTATCAGGTATCTTCATCATCAATGTCTGATATGCTCAGCATTGTCACCTTGCCGTCATCATCAAAAAAGAAAGTCGCCAAAAAGCCCCTCTTCTTGTATTTCCATGCGTCTGCGTCAGGACTGTCAGGCTCGCCGAAAACTTTTTTGACTTCCGTCTTGTCATCACCGCATTTTACCCCTGCAATGCTCATTCCCTTTTTATCGGAACTGCTTTGCGCCGCACTTATCTGACGTATCTTCGACTTCCTGTCAATATTGTCAACACTGTCCGCTTCTACCTTAACAGTGCCTATTATACTGCCGTCCTGCATAAGCGCCACCGAGAATATCCCCTTGCCGTTTGAGTTTCCCGAAAAAGGATAATCCAGCGTGTATTCATATTCCTCGCCAATATCGTCCAGAGTGCATGGTATCTGTATATCCTTGCCGTTTATCTTTATCTCCCACGCACATTTTCCACAGGCACTCAGACAAACAAGCATTGCCACCGTCAATGCCAACAGCAAAGCCCTTTTCATAGCCTTTTTCATTTTTCTCCCCTCGATATTTTAGCTCAGAGAAGCAAGAGCCTTTTCCATTGTGGCATTGTTCTCAATGTTCACAGCGTTCTTGCCCTTGAGAGTTTTCTTTACAAGACCCGTAAGCACCTTGTTAGGACCAAGCTCGATAAAGTTCTCATAGCCTGCCTTTTCCATTTCTGCAAGCTCAGAAGTGAACTTAACGGGTGAAACGATGTGCTTGGCAAGCATATCGGGCATATCTGAGAAATCCTCAAGCTTTGTTCCAAGAACGTTTGAGTAGAAATCAACGTTTGCAGTCTTGAACTCAACTGTCTTTGCAGTTTCGATAAATTCATCAGCCGCACTCTGCATGAGCTTTGAGTGGAAAGCGGAAGCAACATTGAGCTTTATAGCCTTTTTCTTCATCTCCGCAAACTTTGCCGCAGCCGCCTCGCAAGCCGCAGTATCACCAGCGATAACTGTCTGAACGGCTGAGTTGTAGTTTACAGGAACAACATATCCCTCTGTTTCCTCGCATATCTTCTCGACCTCTTCAGCAGGCAGACCGATTATAGCATACATTGAACCGCTGTTAGCCTCTGCAGCTTTCTGCATAGCTGCCGCTCTCGCCTTGATGAGCTTGAAGCCGTCCTCAATAGTTACAACACCTGCGGCTACCATAGCAGCATATTCGCCCAGTGAGTGACCTGCTACCCCGTCAAATGTGATGCCCTCAGCCTTTGCGGCTTCAAAAGCGGCAAGCGAGCAAGCCATTATAGCAGGCTGTGAGTTCACTGTCTTGTTAAGCTCAGTGTCAGGGCCGTCAAATGTTACCGCTCTCAGGTCATATCCCAGCACCTTTTCCGCTGTGTCGAAAACCGCATTTGCAGCATCATACTTTTCGCAAAGCTCCTTAGCCATTCCTACATACTGTGAGCCTTGACCTGAAAACAAAAAAATATTTTTTGACATAAAATTTTACTCCTTTGTGGTTAAATTTATACATAGCCGCCTGATAATATCAAAGCCGCCTTATCTCATATCTGTAAATTTCTGAAAGTTATCTCCACTGAATTATTGTTTTATGATTTAATTTTTGCAAGATATTTTCAAGAATAGACACATAATATTAACTAACGCCCTAAAACTTGTGAAAAATTCTCTAAATGTTTAAATTCATCAAGAGTTGTTCATAATTTGTTATTGACGTATCTAAAAAAACAGTTTATAATTATAATGTTATGATATGTGTTATATAGTTAAAAAATTAACTAATTATATTTTGATATAATATATTTTGATTTGCTCCATAGGAACAAGAACATTATAGCACAAATTGCGGAAATATACAATATATAATATAGAATTTTCAGGAGGAAAAATCAGTGGGAAGTAAAGTAACAGGCGTAAAGATCAAGGGCATAGGCAAATATGTGCCTGAAATGGTCGCAACAAACGAGGATTTCACAAAGATCGTTGAAACAAGCGACGAGTGGATAACTCAGAGAACAGGCATCAAGCAAAGACACATCACAAATGGCGAGCCTACATACTATCTTGGAGCAATGGCGGCAAAGGCTGCAATGGCTGACGCAGGAGTAAAGGCAGAGGATATCGACCTTATTATTGCCACAACAGTAACAGGGGATTATTTCACTCCGTCACTTTCCTGCCTTATCCAGAGAGAGATAGGCGCGATAGGCTGTATCGCATTTGACCTTAACGCTGCTTGTGCAGGCTTTGTTTACGGCTTTGATACCGCAAAGAGATATCTCCAGACAGGAGATGGAATAAAGACCGTTCTCTTGGTGGCTTCTGAGGAGCTTTCAAAATTCGTTGACTATACCGACCGTTCTTCCTGCGTGCTTTTCGGTGACGGCGCAGCCGCTTTCGTCCTTGAAACAGCAGAGGATACTACATATTCAAGCTTCCTTGGCGCAGACGGAAACGGTGCAAAGTATCTTGCTTCCCGTGCTTTGAAGTCTGAGAACGCTTTCAGAACTAATAGCGAGGAATTTGATATGGATATGCCTGAAACAAAGGATTATTTCTTCAAGCAGGACGGCAAAGAGGTCTATAAGTTTGCCACAAAGGCACTTCCAAATGCAGTTGAGCAGGCTTGTGCAAAGATCGAAATTTCCCCTGATGACCTTGATTGGATAGTGCCGCATCAGGCAAATATAAGAATAATCGAAACTGCCGCAAAGCACCTTGGCGTTTCAATGGACAAGTTCCCGGTATATATCGACCGCTACGGCAACACATCTTCCGCATCTATCCCTATCGCATTTTGCGACGCAGTTGCAGAAGGCAGGATAAAAAGAGGCGACAAGATTTGTCTTGTAGGCTTCGGCGGTGGACTTACTTATGGTGCGGCTGTTTTCGAGTATTGATAATCAATATACAGTTTATATTCGGTACATAATAAATTGTTATTATGTATTATGGCATAAAATTTGCTTTTGACAATAAGGAGAACTACTATGACTACTACAAAGACAAGAATAACTGAACTTTTGGGTATAAAATACCCTATCTTTCAGGGCGGTATGGCTTGGATAGCTGAGCATACTCTCGCTTCCGCAGTTTCAAACGCAGGCGGACTTGGCATAATCGCAGGCGGCTCTGCACCTATCGACTACCTGAGAGATCAGATAAGACAGACAAAGGCGGCTGTAAACGGCAAGCCTTTTGGTGTTAATATCATGCTCATGAGCCCTAATGCCGACGACCTCGCTCAGCTCGTTATAGACGAGGGCGTACCTGTCGTAACAACAGGTGCAGGCAACCCAGGCAAGTATATGGCTGCATGGAAAGAAGCAGGCATAAAGGTGATACCTGTCGTTCCGTCAGTTGCTCTTGCAAAGAGAATGGAAAGAGCAGGCGCTGACGCTGTTATCGCAGAGGGAACAGAGTCAGGTGGACATATCGGTGAGAACACAACCATGTGTCTTGTACCACAGGTAGTTGACGCAGTTGAGATACCTGTTATCGCCGCAGGCGGAATAGCAGACGGAAGAGGAATAGCCGCTTCATTCATGCTTGGCGCAGAGGGCGTACAGCTCGGCACACGTTTCCTTGCCGCAGAGGAGTGTCAGATAAACCCTGTTTATAAGGAGCTTGTTGTAAAGGCTAAGGATACAGACAGTATCGTAACAGGCAGATATACAGGTCACCCATGCAGAAACGTTAAAACAAAGTTCTCAAAGAAGCTTGCAAGCGGCGAAGCAAACGGCACAATCACACCTGAGGAGTTCGAGGAGATAACCCTCGGTTCGCTGAGAAAAGCCGTTCAGGACGGCAACCTTGAGGAGGGTTCTTTCCTTTGTGGAGCTATCGCAGGCATGGTAAAGAAGGTCGAGCCTGCAAAGGATATGATAGAGGAAATGTTCACAGAAGCAGAAAAGCTTCTCGGCAAGTAAAAGACGGAGGAAGATAAAATGGCAACAGCATTGATAACAGGTTCTGCAAGAGGAATAGGTGCAGCAATAGCACTCAGACTTGCAAAGGACGGCTATAATATTGCTCTCAATGACATCTCTGAGGCAATGTTTGAAGATAACGATATAATGGATAAGATAAAGGCAGAGGGCGTAGAGTGTGAAAAGTTCATCTGCGACGTTTCAAGCTATGCACAGGTAGAGGAAACAGTCAAGGCAGTAAAGGCTCGTTTCGGCACTATTGACGTTCTCGTAAACAACGCAGGAATCACTCGTGACGGTCTTATGGCTCGTATGAGCGAGGAGCAGTACGATATGGTAGTTGCTGTAAACCAGAAGAGCGTGTTCAATATGTCAAAATTTGTGGGCAGCGTTATGATGCGACAGAAGTCAGGCAAGATAATAAATCTTGCTTCCGTTGCAGGACTTTACGGCAACCCTGGACAGATAAATTATTCCGCAACAAAGGCGGCTATCGTCGGCATGACAAAGACAGTTGCAAAGGAGCTTGGTTCAAGAGGTATCACCTGCAACGCTGTAGCCCCTGGATTTATCAAGACCCCTATGACAGACAAGCTTACAGACGCTCAGAAGCAGGCTATGATAAATCAGATAGCAATGAAGCGTTACGGCGAAGTTGACGAGATAGCAGGCGTTGTATCCTTCCTTGCTTCCAAGGACGCAAGCTACGTTACAGGACAGGTAATAGAAATAAGCGGCGGACTTATGATGTAGTCACTCACCGTGACGGACATCTTACGCCATGTAAATTTGTTTTACGGAATGTAGATTTGATATGTTTTAAATGATACTAAGGAGTGTTTAAATGAGAAGAGTTGTTATCACAGGTATGGGTACAGTAAACCCTCTTGGAAAGAACGTAGAAGAGTTTTGGGAGAACATCAAGGCTAACAAGAACGGTCTTTCATATGTTGACCAGTTCGATACCGAGAATTTCCCTGTAAAGATAGTCGGAGCTGTCAAGGATTTTGACTGCACAGAGTATATAGACAAAAAAGAGGCAAAGAGAATGGATAGATTTACTCAGTTCGCTGTGTGCTCTGCAAAGCAGGCTCTTGCCATGGCCGGCACTGATTTCAAGGACGTTGATCCTTTTAAAGCAGGCGTTATAATCGGCGTTGGTATCGGCGGTCTTAACATGACCGAAAAGGAAGTCACAAAGTTCAACGAAAAGCCTGATAAGGTGTCCGTATTCTTTATCCCTATGATGATAGGCAATATGGCGGCTGGTACTGTTGCAATGCATACAGGCTTTAAGGGCGATAATTTCTGTACCACCACAGCTTGCGCTTCAGGTACTCACGCTATCGGCGAAGCTTTCAGAAAAATAAAGGACGGCTATCTTGACGTTTGCCTTTGCGGTGGCTCAGAGGCTTGTATCTCTCATTTTGCACTCAGCGGCTTCAACAATATGAAGGCTCTCTCAAAGGCAACAGAGCTTGACAAGGCTTCAACTCCATTCGACCTGAACAGACAGGGCTTTGTCCTTGGCGAGGGTGCAGGCATACTTTGCCTTGAGGAGTATGAGCACGCTAAAGCAAGAGGTGCAAATATCATAGCTGAAATAGCAGGCTATGGCGCAACAGGCGACGCTTATCACATGACAAGCCCATCACCAACAGGTGAGGCTGCCGCTCATGCAATGAAGTATGCCTATGAAGAAGCAGGTCTGAAGCCTGAGCAGGTGAACTACATCAACGCTCATGGCACATCAACAGGTCTTAACGATAAGTATGAAACAACAGCTATCAAGCTTGCTCTTGGCGAAGAAGCCGCAAGAAAGACGGTCATAAACTCCACAAAGTCTATGACAGGTCACCTTCTTGGTGCGGCAGGCGGCATGGAAGCTATCGTTACTGCACTTTCTGTACAGAACGACTTTGTTCATAAAACAATAAACTACACCACTCCTGACCCTGAGTGCGACCTTGACTACTGCGTTGAGGGCAACAGAGAAATGCCTGTCTATGCAGCACTTTCAAACTCTCTGGGCTTTGGCGGACATAACGCTACTATCTGTATCAAGAAGTGCGACTGATAAGGAGAAACTGATATGAGCGAAAAAATTTATGGTCAGTTTGACCTTGAAACAATAGAGAAGCTTGCCGATATCGTGAAGAATAAAGACCTCGGTGAGATAACAATAGCTGACGGCGACAAGGTGATAACAGTAAAGGGCAAGAAATGCCCTCCTCCTGCACCAATGGGAATGCCTATGCCAATGGCTGTAGGCACAGCTTTACCTGCTGCCCAGACAGCACCAGAAGCGTCGGCAACATCAGCGCCGGTAACAGGCGGCAAGGCAGTTAAAGCCCCTATCGTGGGAACATTCTATGCCGCTCCGTCACCTGATTCAAAGCCGTTCGTAAGCGTTGGCGACAAGATAAAGAAGGGCGACACTATCTTCATTATCGAGTCCATGAAGGTAATGAGCGAAGTACAGAGCGAATTTGACGGCGTGGTAAGAGAGATATGCGTAAACAGCGGTGACGCTGTTGAGTTCGATCAGACCATAATGATACTTGACTAAACTGATTTGGAGGAAAGACAATGGCAGTTGTTTTGAATAAAGAGCAGATCATGGAAATAATCCCTCACCGTGACCCTTTTCTGCTTATCGACGAGGTAAACGAGCTTGAAGTGGGCAAGCGTGTAAAGGCTACAAAGTATATAAAGGCTGAGGATTTTTGGTTCAAGGGACATTTCCCGAACTATCCTGTTACCCCAGGTGTACTTATGGTAGAGATGTGTGCGCAGGCAGGTGCAGTTGCACTGCTTTCACTTCCTGAGAACAAGGGCAAGATAGGTCTGTTCGGCGGCATAAACAACTGTAAGTTCCGTCAGCAGGTAGTGCCTGGTGATAAGCTGGATATCGAGGTGGAGATAATCAAAGTCAAGGGTCCTATCGGCGTTGGAAAGGCACTTGCTTCTGTAAACGGCAAGAAGGCTGTTTCCGCTGAGATAACTTTTGCGATAAAGTAAGGTATCTCTTATTCTAGTCATAATTAGTGAGGCATAATATGTTCAAAAAAGTATTGATAGCGAACAGAGGCGAGATCGCTGTCCGCATTATAAGAGCCTGCCGAGAGCTTGGCATACATACTGTTGCGGTATATTCAACCGCCGACAGAAACGCTCTCCACGCTCAGATAGCAGACGAGGCAGTCTGCATAGGTCCTGCACCAAGCAAGGACAGTTATCTTAATGTCAGGGCGATAATCTCCGCCTGCGAGATAACAGGTGCAGATGCTATCCACCCGGGCTTTGGCTTTCTGTCTGAAAATCCGTCCTTTGCAAGAATGTGCGAAAAGTGCGGCATAACTTTCATAGGACCAAGAGCCGAGTCTATTGAAATGCTTGGTGATAAAGCGCAGGCAAAGGAAACAATGAAAGAAGCAGGTGTGCCTGTTATAATGGGTTCAGACGGCGCTATCTCAAATATCCATGCGGCGCATACCCTTGCAAGAGATCTTGGCTACCCTGTTATGGTAAAGGCTTCAGCAGGCGGCGGAGGACGCGGCATAAGGATCGTTCACTCCGACGATGAGCTTGAAGCGCAGATGACCGCCGCAAAGCAGGAGGCTCTTGCCTGCTTCGGTAATGACGAGATCTATATCGAGAAATTCATAGAAGACCCTAAGCATATCGAGATACAGATACTTGCAGATAATTACGGTGACGTTATCTATCTGGGCGAGCGTGACTGCTCCATGCAGAGAAGAAATCAGAAAGTCCTCGAGGAAGCCCCTTCCCCTGCAAGCTTTATGAATGAGGAACTTCGTGCGAAAATGGGCAAAGCCGCTTGTACAGCCGCTAAGGTCTGCGGCTATAGGAATGCAGGCACTATTGAGTTCCTTGTGGATAAAAACGGCGAGTTCTATTTCATGGAAATGAACACCCGTATACAGGTGGAACACCCTATCACAGAGGCCGTCACAGGCGTTGACCTTGTAAAGCAACAGCTCCTTATCGCATCAGGACAGAGATTGTCTATAAAGCAGGAGGATATAAAGCTGACAGGTCATGCAATAGAGTGCCGTATAAATGCGGAAAATCCGCTTCTTGATTTCAGACCGTCACCTGGCAGGATAAAGTCGCTCTTTATCCCCGGAGGCCCTGGAATAAGAGTAGATACCGCAGTTTATCAGGGCTATGAGATACCGCCTTATTACGATTCCATGATAGGCAAGCTCATCGTTCACGGTAAGAATAGAGAAGAAGCTATTGCAAAAATGACATGGGCGCTGTCTGAGTTTATCGTGGACGGAGTTGCAACCAATGTTGATTTCCAGCTCAAGCTTATAAGACGCCCGGAGTTTTTAGAGGGCAATTACGATAACGGTTTTCTTAACCGTACCGACATTTTGGCAGATGAGAGGAGTAAGGAATAATGCTTGAAGATCTGTTTTCTGTCGTTAAAGTAAGATTTAACGGCGATAAGGCGGACGATGACAAGAAAAAGACCGATATCCCAAAGGGTCTGCTTTTCAAGTGTCCAAGATGCAGAAACGTTACTTTTATGGAGGAGTTTCAGGCAAACGGCAAGGTTTGTCCTCACTGTAACTATCATTCAAGACTTACCGCAAAAGAACGTCTTGATATCACCATAGATAAGGGTAGCTTTGAGGAATTTGATAAGGATATGGTATCAAAAAATCCTATAGATTTTCCTGACTATGAAGCAAAACAGCAGGCTTTGAGAGAAAAGACCGGTCTTAAAGACGCCGTTATCACAGGAAAGGCTGCCATAAGAGGCGAGAAGATAGTTATAATCGTTATGGATTCCAACTATATGATGGCTTCCATGGGCAGCGTTGTGGGCGAAAAGATAACACGAGCTATCGAATACGCCACCGCAAATAAGCTCCCTGTTATCGCATTCACAGCCTCAGGCGGAGCAAGAATGCAGGAGGGTATAGTTTCCCTTATGCAAATGGCGAAGACCAGCGGAGCAGTGGCAAGACATAACCAAGCAGGTCTGCTTTATATCGCAGTTATGACCGACCCTACCACAGGCGGTGTAACAGCTTCATTTGCGTCACTGGGCGATATTATAATCGCAGAGCCAAAGGTGCTAATCGGATTTGCAGGCAGACGTGTCATAGAGGGTACTATCAAGCAGAAGCTTCCTGACGATTTTCAGTCTGCCGAGTTCATGCTTGAAAACGGCTTTGTTGATATGATAGTTGAGCGAAAGAAAATGAGAAGAGTTCTCGCTCATATACTAAGACTTCATAAGCCAGCAAAGGAGGTGTCCTCAAATGAGTGAGCTGACAGCTTGTCAAAGACTTGATATAATCAGACACAAGGGCAGACCGACTGCTAAGGACTATATCCCTCTTATATTCGACGATTTCTTTGAGATGCACGGAGACAGACTTTTTGGTGATGACGGTGCTGTTATGGGCGGCATAGCCTATTTTAAGGGCATACCTGTTACAGTTATCGCAGAGGTAAAGGGCAGAGATCTTGCAGAAAATCAGAAGTGCAATTTCGGTATGCCACACCCGGAGGGCTATAGAAAGGCTCTCAGGCTTGCAAGGCAGGCTGAGAAGTTCCATAGACCTGTTATATGCCTTGTTGATACAGCAGGCGCATTCTGCGGCGTAGAAGCTGAGAAGCGTGGTCAGGGCGAAGCGATAGCCAAAAACATCATGGAGTTCATGACCCTCAAGACTCCTGTTATCTCCATAATACTCGGAGAAGGCGGCTCGGGAGGAGCGCTGGCTCTTGCAGTGTGCGATGAGCTTGCAATGCTTGAAAACGCTATCTATTCAGTAATATCACCGAGAGGCTTTGCAAGTATCCTGTGGAAGGATTCCACAAGAGAGCGTGAAGCCTGTGATATAATGAAGATAACCGCCGAGGATCTTACAAGACTTGGGGTGTGCGACCATATAATTTCCGAAGCCGACGGCGGCGCACATAACGACCCACAGCTCACTGCGGAGAATATCTCTGATTATATCGAGGGCGCTTTGAAAAGAAAATTGCAAAAAGGTCTTGACGAATTGCTTGAGGGGCGGTATAATAAGTTTAGAACTGTGGGCGAGTTTGAGGAAAGTTCGCAGGAATGAGTTTTTTGATGATCATGCCGAATGATTTGCCGACTTATGAGCGGCGGCGGCTGACATAAATGCTGCGCTGAGCGGCAGACCCAGTAAAGTACAGAATGGAGGTAAAGTAATGGTATTTGATAAGATCAAGGACATTATCGTAGAGCAGCTCGACGTTGAAGAGGACGCAGTAACTATGGAGGCTTCTATCACAGAGGATCTCGGCGCTGACTCACTGGACGTAGTTGACCTTGTAATGAGCATCGAGGAGAGCTTTGATGTAGAGATCCCTGATGAAGAGGTCGAGAACATCAAGACTGTTGGCGATATTGTTAAGTATATCGAGAACAAGGTTGAGGAATAATCTTTGACTGTTTCAAAAAGCTGTGCTTTTGCACGGCTTTTTTTATTTTACCTGATTTGTGGAATATGCACAAAATGGGAGTATATTTATTAAAGGGTATAGACAAATGAGGGCTGTTGTGATATAATTAAATCAATGAGTAAATATTGGGGCTAAGCTCCGGAAAGGAAAAATGATGCTGCATGAAAAATCCTGCGGTGCTATCGTTTACAGAAAGTATCACGGCAACACCGAGATACTGCTGATAAAGCATATCAACAGCGGTCATTGGTCATTCCCAAAGGGTCACGTTGAGGGCGATGAAACAGAGGAAGAAACTGCCAAGCGTGAGATCATGGAGGAAACGGGGATAGACGTAAATCTTGATACCACGTTTCGGGAGATAGTGTCCTATTCACCAAGGAAGGACACGCAGAAGATCGTTGTCTACTTTATCGGCAAAGCAAAGAACACCGACTACACTCCTCAGGAAGAGGAGATCGCAGACATACGCTGGGTCGAGATCGGCAGGGCAGGACAGGTCCTGTCTTACGAAAACGACCGCAGTATTGTAAACAAGGCGAAGAAGTTTATAATCTGAAAAGAGTTCCATAAAATGCGTTCAGGTGTTGAACGGTGTTTTATGGAACTTTTTGGTGTCTGTATACACATTAATAATGTGGACCCCCAAAAGTTAGTTCAGGTAGGAAAACGGGCGAACACTGTTCGCCCCTACAGTGGATATTATACAAAATTCATGTGGTCAATTTGTGCAAACAAATGATTTATGATTTAATTTGGCAATAATCCATTAATTGTTGCATTTTTTATGCAACAAAAAGAGCATTTTTCAGGGATAAGTAGAAGGCGTCTTAGATACTTGCGGGCACGTACAAGCCCTGTGACTTAGTGAATACGATGAGAGATTCTGGAACAGGCTGTAGAGTACTTGTATCAGGACGTGGGCGTGCATTGTGATATTTTGTGTATACAAAACCTAGGGCATAATACCCAGTGTCATACTCCGAATGCAATTTGAAAATTGAATAAAAAAGGCTAAAACCCACGGCAACAAAATCGTAGGGGCGAACACCGTTCGCCCGCTTGTTTTGTCGTTTCGCTCACTATATCATTTGCATTATCCGCATAAAAAACAGGAACGAACAAAGTCCGTCCCTGTCTGCGTTTCAATTATGTAAGCCATGTGAAATCATATTTCGCTGTCATTATAACACTCGAACACCTTTTCAGCATGAGCCTTGTCAGCGTCGCTCTGCCTTGTGATAAGGCTAACGATAGGTACAAGAACAAGTCCGAAAAGCATTGCAAATGCGCCTGCGTTGATAGGCGAGGCAAGGTTTATGCCCCAAAGTGTTCCTGTGTGACCTGCAAGGGTGTAGTATGCCATGTGTATTACTGTTATGCCTACTCCTGCGATAAAGCTTGCCATGCAGGCCGCCTTTGTTACGCCCTTCCAGAAAAGTCCGTACATAAACGGCGCAAGAAATGCTCCTGCAAGTGCGCCCCATGAGATAGACATGAGAGTTGAAATTACTGTCTGTGGATTTTCAAGCGTGATTATTGCAAGCACAACTGAGATGATAAGAAATACGGCAATAAAAATTCTCATTGTGATAAGCTGTTTTTTCTCGTCCATTTTTTCTTTCATTATAGGCTTGATAAGGTCGATGGTCAAAGTGGAGCTTGATGTAAGCACAAGCGATGAAAGTGTTGACATTGAAGCAGAAAGCACAAGAACGATAACAAGTCCGAAAAGCAGTGAAGGAAGCTTTTCCATCATAGTCGGAACTATTCCGTCAAAACCGCCCTCAGGAAGTCCGTCAGCGCTCTTGACAAAAAGTCTGCCGAAGCCACCAAGGAAGTAACAGCCGCCTGCTACCACTACTGCAAAGAATGTGGATACGATGGTGCCTGTTTTGATAGCCTTGTCGTCTTTTATTGCATAGAATTTCTGCACCATTTGCGGAAGTCCCCATGTGCCGAGAGAGGTAAGAATAACAACGCCTGCAAGGTTTATAGGGTCAGGGCCGAATAGTGACGAATATGCACCCTTTTCACCGCTTGCGTCAGGAATATCACCAAGCAGGTCAAGAGAATTTCCAAGGCCACCGTTTTCACCAAGCACTGCAAGCACTACCGCCGCAATGCCTACAAGCATTACTATTCCCTGAATAAAATCGTTCAGTGCTGTAGCCTTGTAGCCACCCATGATAACATACACCGCAGTGAAAACTGCCATGCCGATTATACAATATTTGTAAGGAATGCCAAAGCCCTTCTCAAAAAGTCTTGACAAGCCGTTGTAGACCGAAGCCGTATAAGGGATAAGGAATACGAACACGATAAGTGCCGAAACTATCTTCAAAGGCTTGCTGTTGTATCTCTTTTCAAAATACTCAGGCATGGTCTTTGCCTCAAGGTGCTTTGACATTATCCTTGTACGTCTGCCCAAAACTTTCCATGCAAGCCATGAGCCTATGACGGCGTTTCCAATTCCTACCCATGTGGAAGCCACACCGTAATTCCAGCCGAATTTTCCTGCGTAGCCTACAAAAATTACTGCCGAGAAGTATGAAGTTCCATATGCGAAAGCTGTGAACCATGCTCCAAGACCTCGTCCTCCCAGTACAAAATCATTGACGCTTGCCGATTTTCTGCGGTAATAAACACCTATGCCTATCATAAGTGCAAGGTATAATACCAATACTATCCACCTTGCTGTCAATCCAATACACTCCTTTTACTTCATGTGTCGCTTTAAAGCTTTTATGCTTTTGCGTTTTTACTTGCTAAAGTACAATGATACTATTATAGTACAAAGCGGAGTATTTGTCAATACGGACAGGCATAAAAAAAGCCACCGCAAAGGGAAATTTTGCGGTGGCTTTTTTGGTGAAAATCACGAAGTTTACCTGTGTAAAACATCATCGTTCATCGTGACGGTCGCTTTCGCCTGCGGTGATACAAAGGCACATTGTCACAACGCCCACAAAACCGCCTACCAGCGTTCCTGCAAAAAATTCAAGCATAAAAACACCTCCTGCGGATAGTGTGGGCATTTAGCGAAAATGTTATGCAGATAAAGTGGGCAGGGTATAGAAAACTTATTTCAGTATGCGATCTTTACAGTCAGAGCCATTACAGCGAGAAAAGCGATATTTGCGGCTGTGAAATATGCGAAATATCTGCCTTTGATATTTGGGTGGCTGCGGCATATCTGCTTGTAGGATATAAGGCTTGCCATGGAGGCGATAAGAGTGCCAAGGCCGCCTATGTTCGTTCCTATTATAAGTGCGTTCAGCTTGTTGGTGAAGCCTGAAAGGAGTATAGCGCATGGAACGTTGCTTATTATCTGACTTGCGGCAACAGCAATAAAAAGCTCGTGACCGTTTATTATGCTGCTGAGTACATTGCGGAAAATCTCTACTCTGCCCATATTTCCGATAAAGATGAAAAATCCGCAGAAAGTAAGAAGCAGTGAGTAATCAACTGTTTTAAGCACATTTCTGTCAGCAATGGCAGAGAAAGCAAGTGCGCAGAGGGTTGTTATCTGCCATGGGATAAGCCTTGCAACTGTAAGCAGGCAAAGGACAAAAAGCAGGACGTATCCTGAAAGCTTTGTCTTGTCTTTAGTCGAATATGTATTGAAGTTTTCAGCAGTTATATCTGTCTTGACAGACAGCTTTCCTGACTTTTTACACACTGCAAGCGTCCACAGAAAAAGCATCGCTCCTGCCACAATAGTAAAGGGAAGCATAAGTACAAGAAAATCTTTCAGCTTCATATCTGATACACCAAAAAGGTATAGATTCTGAGGATTGCCTATAGGCGTGAGCATACTGCCAAGATTTGCGGCAATGGTCTGCAGAACGACAATGGATATGAGAAGCTTGTTGCCTGCTTCACCGAGAGTTGAGAGGGCGGTGAGAGTGAGGGGAACAAAGGTCAGAAGTGAAACGTCGTTTGTTATGAACATACTTGAAAAGAAGCAAAGCCCCACAAGCACTATGGAAAGCTGAAATGCGGTATTGACTTTGCTTATGATAAATTTTGCACTGCGTTCAAAAATGCCAAGACCTTTGCAGCCCTCGGTCACTGTCATAAGAGAGAACAGAAGTCCAAGTGTCCGGAAGTCGATATAACTTGCATATGCTTTGTCAGGTGTGACGAAAAATGCAGATATAACGGCTAAGAGCATTGCCACTATCAGGACGGTTTCTTTTTTAGCAAAGGCGATCGCTTTGTTTATGTTTTTCATTTTATCATTTTCTGTCGTTTATTCATATGATAAAATTATATCATGAAAATGATATTATTACAAGATTTTGAGCTGCTTTAAGAGAAAAAACTTGACAAGTTTAAATAACCATGTTATGAAAGAGAAAAAGAAAAGTTCTTTTGCAGTTCTTGAAATGGTGTTTTATATCACTGCGCTAATGTGTTCTCACAAGGCAGCGTTCAGGGTGCAGGCTAACATGAGAGTGAGCCTGAGGCGCTTAAAAAGGCTAACGGTATCTACAAGCACATGGTTGAGATGCAGCTTTGCTCGGAGAAATGGAAATACTGATATGAATAGAAACCACCGCTTGGAGGAAAGCTCTCGGCGGTGGTTTGGGTTTGTTTGCGTATTATTTTGCGGAGATGTTTCCGCTTTCTGATTTTTTGATAAGACCTGTGGTGAGAGCTTTTTTCAGGGTGTAGCTTATTACGCTCTCCGTTATGCCTACGGCTCTTGTGTAGCCGAATTTCTTGGCTGTTTCTCTTACGAGGTCGGTTTCTGAAAGGCTTATCTGCTGGCAAAGCACTTCTTTCACGGCGTTTATTATCTCCTCGGAGGGGATATCCTCCATGCTTCGCTTGTTGGTATCGTCGCTTGTGCGATAGATAGAATAGCTTTCAGGGGATTGTCCCTCTTTCCAAAGGAAAACTCTGTTTTCATCGGCTGTGGCGAATGGTGAAACGCCTTGTGCGGCATCGGCAAAGATGCTTTCCACTCTTGAGCCGCTTCGTGTTATGCCCCATGCGGTGAAAACTTTTCTCATGAAAAGCTTCTCGCTTATTGGTGCTTCGACAGCGATTATCTTTTCGGCTGTTTCCCTTATTTTCTGCTTGTTTTCGGGCTTATAAAAGTCATCAGATGTACCCATTATGCCAATATCTGCGGTCACATAGGGCTGTGCAAAGGCTGATGTGAGGGCGGAAGCTTCTTCTCTTTCAAACTGCGATGTGGAATAGACGGCAGGCTTTGAGGTGGGAACGGTTTCGGCTTCATGCTTTGGTGCGCTGTCTATGGCGGCTTTTATGTTTCCCAGAACTCGGTCCTTATCGTCAAACCAATCGAGCGTCCACACTCTCAGGATATTCCAGCCAAGACCGTTAAGCACGCTTGGCTGTAGGATAAATCTATCCTGTGCGGTTGAGCTGTGGAGAGTGTTTTCACCATCAAGGAGTATGCCCAAGAGATACTCCTTTTCGTTGTCAGGGTCGATTATGCCGATATCAACTTTGAACTCGGAGCTTCCGATGTTGCATTTCACCCCATAGCCAAGCTCTTTTATGGCTTTTGCGATACACTCTGTTACAGTGCTGTCGCTTGTGCTTTTTGTGGTGCTGTGGGCTGTTACGGCAAGCTTTCCACGCTCGGCAAACTCCAGAAAGCCTTTAAGTCCTGCAACGCCCTCGGAACGTGTCCTTGAAAGGTCTATCTGCTCAGGTCGGAGGACAGAGTAGACTATCATGGCTTTTCTTGCACGGGATATTGCTACATTAAGTCTTCGCCAGCCGCCGTCACGGTTGAGAGGACCGAAGTTCATTGAAACTTGTCCCTTTTCGTCAGGACCATAGCCGACGGAGAAGAGTATAACGTCACGTTCGTCGCCCTGGACGTTTTCAAGGTTTTTGATGAAGACCGGCTCTGGTGACTTTCTGTCAAGCTCTTCAAGCTCAGGGTGGTTTGCCCACTCTTCGCAGAGCATATCGTCAATGAGATTTTGCTGAACGGAGCTGAATGTTACAACACCTATGCTGTCATTGCGGAGTTTATCATCGCTCATTCGTCTTATTATCTCGTCAACAACAGCTCTTGCTTCCGCCTTGTTCTGCTTTGTTCTGCCCTTGTCATAGTGACCCTCGGGGTGGATAATGCTCACCTTTGAAATGAGGTCGTTATGGGACGGGAATGTGAGAAGCTTATTGTCATAGTATTTCATGTTGCTGTAGGCAATAAGGCTCTCGTGGCGTGAACGATAATGCCATTTGAGATATTGCTGCGGCATGGAGATAGCAAGGCAATCGTCAAGGAGGCTTTCAAGGTCTTCTTTTTCGCTGTTTTCTTCGTCTATCCGATTTGAGGAGAAGAAGTTTGTTGGTGGGAGCTGTTTAGGGTCGCCCACAATAACAACGTTCTCGCCCCTTGCGATAGTGCCTGCGGCTTCGGCTGTTGGCAGCTGTGAAGCTTCGTCAAAGATAACAAGGTCGAATTTCGGGAATGACGGGTCTATATACTGTGCAACTGATATGGGGCTCATGAGCATACAAGGGCAGAGCTTGCGGAGAAGATTTGGTATCTTATCGAAAAGGCTTCTAAGTGACATCATTCTGCCGTTGCTCTTTATGGCACGTTTGAGTATGCCCATTTCAGAGGTGGAAGCGCAGGCTGAGCCTTGGGCAGGTATTTTTGCGGAAAGACGAGCCAAAAGCTCCTGTATAGTCAGGCGTGAGAATTTATCGAGAGTGTCTTTGAACTGTGTGATAAGGTCGTTTGCACTGTTACTGCTGAACTGGCTAAGACGTTTATCGCTGTTTATTATCATAAGTGCAAGCTGATAATTTACTGTGCAGGAGAATGCTTTTTCTACGTTTTCGCTGTCAACATTGCCTGTGCGGTAGCTTTCGCTGACACCTGAAAGTCCGTTGTCTGAAAGCTCTTTGTCAACGCTGTTGAACTGTGCGGCGTATCTAAGCTTATCGGCGTTTTCGGCATAGGTATTAAGCTTTTCTGTAGATAAGCCAAGCCAATCTGCACTTGCTTCTATGGCGGTCATGTTGGCTGAGAAGCTGTCCTCAAAGGCTGAAAGCTTTTCAAGGAACGAGGAGAGAGCCTGTCCTTCAGAAGTGCAGTTTGCTTTTCCGATAGTCTGAGCCATTTGTGCAGGGTCAGCACCCGCTTTCTGCTTAATGGCATTCATAATGCTGTCGGTTTTTGAAACGGCTTTTTCAAGGACATTCCAATCGGTCTGCTCGTTCATGTAAATACCTGTGAGAAGCGCTGTTACATCTGACGGCAGGCTTCGCAGGAAGTCTTTCTTTTCGCTTATGGTGCAAAGCTTATCGAGAATTTCACCAAGGTTTGCTTTTGTAACGGAAGCAGGGTCTTTGGCGTGGAGCTTTAGGCTTTTTACAAGCTTGCCAAGTTTCATGGCTTTTGGCAAAAACCAGCTTTGCTCTGCCTGCTTATAGAGCATTTTCGATTCTGACGCAGGAAAGTCAAAAATGCTTTTTTCAAAATGGCTGAGGATATCGGTGCAGAGAGCGGTATACTCTTTTCCTATGGCAAGAGTATCTTTGATCTTTTGCAAGGTGATATCATAGTGAGGTGCGCAGAGAAGTCCGTCAAGAAGTTCACCGTCAGCGGTGGAAGCTTTGTATATGTCAGAAAGCATTTTTACTGCTGTCTTGTCAAGGTCGCCGCTGTAGCTATAAGCCTGTGCGAGAGTTTGTGCGCACTTAGAGGAAGCGGTGGCTTTTTGGGCAAGGTCGGCGGCTTCAGTGTGGAACTTGTCACGCTGTTCCATAGAATATGATGTAATGCCGATATCTTTAAGTGGGAAGTCGGCAAAGTCGCCTGTTTCGGCTATGGCTATTGAATATCTATGCACAAGGTCGCTGAAGCGGTCGAGAGTTTCTTTTGCCAGGTTTGCAAAGATATCTTTTGAAACTGATATTTTGTCTTTTTCGGATATACTGCGCTCATAGGCTGATATAGCTTCATAAAGGGTCACACCACAGTTACGCTTTTCGTGAAGTGCGGTTATGGTATCGTTGAGCTGGGCTTTCTGAGCTTTGAGCCTTGCGGCTTCGGCTGAATACTCCTCGGGAGATTTTATTTTGCCCACTTCAAGGGCTTTGTCAAGCGCTGCAAGGACAGTGGTCTTGTTTGTTTTATTTGAGTGGAGTTCAAGGCAGAACGGGTCAAGCCCTAGGTTTGCAAGACGTTTCTGCACCACGTTGAGGGCTGCCATTTTTTCGGCAACGAACAGCACAGACTTGTCATTGTAGAGGGCGTTTGCTATCATGTTGGTGATAGTCTGAGATTTTCCTGTTCCCGGAGGGCCGTGGAGGACAAAGCTTTGTCCGCTTCCTGCTGCGGCAATGGCGGCAAGCTGTGAGGAGTCTGCGCTCATTGGCACTGCCATGTTTTCAAGGTCAAGGTCGGAATCTATATTCTCGGGGGTTATGCTTATATCCTCTGGGGCATAGGTGAGAGAGCCAGCCATAAGGCTGGACACCACCTTGTTTTGGCTTATCTCCTCTGAGCGGTTGCGAAGGTCGTTCCACATTACGAACTGGCTGAACGAGAACAGACCGATGAAGGCATATTCCTCGATGTTCCAACGCTTTTTGCCCATGACCGCCTGACGGATAGTATTGAAAACAAGTGGCAGGTCTATGCCGTGTTCGTCAAGTGGGAGAGGGTCAAGACCTGTGATACTGATGCCGTGGTCTTGGCGGAGATATTCAAGAAGCGTGACGTTTATCTGAGTTTCTTCCTGTCTGCTCCTTATTATATAGCCCTTATTGCGTGTGTTGCGGACGATATCTATAGGAATAAGCACCAAAGGGGCATAGCGTGGCTTTTCGGAAAGGTCGCTTTCATACCAGCGGAGAAGTCCCAGAGCGAGGAAAAGGGTGTTGCTGCCGTTTTCCTCCATGCTCACCTTTGCGGAGCGGTAGAGGCTTTTAAGGGCGGCGTCAAGGTCGGATTCATTAAGGAACGTTCTTATGCGGTTGTTTTTGAACTCGTTCTCGGCGATATTTGTCACAAGGTCCTTTTCGTTCTCGATAGCGAATATTTTTGCGTCACGAGTGGAAACTGTCCACTCGGTAGGTATTTCCATGATACGGAAGTCACTTCCGCTTGCAAGCTCGTCCTCAAGCTTTCCAAGGTCGGCGGTCATAAGCTGCATGGTGTTCTTTGTGACACGGAAGTTCAAAAGAGAATTTCGCAGGCTGAAATCAAGGAGCTTTCTTTCCCATATGCGCATTTTTGTGACGGGTTTATCGTTGCCCTCTGCCACTTTGCCAAGAAGCGAGCTGTTAAGCTCGGAGGGGGCGAGCATCTCTTTTGGCTTGTCGGATTCTTCTGCAAGCTGCATACCTGAATAGGTTTGCTCGGGACGCAGAGGGATAGGTCTTATGCCACTTCCACGGGTGCGGATAATGTCTATGACGCATTGGAATTCCATGTTGCTTATATGGTCTTTGCCGTGTTTCATGGCATGGTCGAAACGCTCGACATCGTGAACATTGCTGTCAACCAAATCTGTACACTCCACAAGGAGCATTTCTTCGGCATTTTCTGCAATGCGCTTTTCAATGGCGGAAACATCGTCAACGCAACAATCTGCGAAAGTTTCGTTTTCAAGCCAACAGCCGCAGAATGCGTGACCTGTCATGAAAAACAGCAGAGGGTGAAGTCCCACCGCTTCAAGGCAGGCGGCATAAAGCACCGCAAGGTCAAGACAAGTACCCATTTTTTGCTCCAAGACCTTATGCGGCAGGCGTATCCTCTGACCTATGACCTCATAGCTTGCAGGGGGATCGTTGTAGACTATTTTCTGCTGAACAAGGGCGGCAAAAATTGCTGCCATTTGAAGCTTCACGTTGTTTGGGTTGTTGGTCTGATAGCCTGTGAAAGAGGGGTCGCCTTTCCACTTTTTCAGGAACGTGGAAGCGTCATGAATAACTGGGGAGAGCGCAGGGTGATTTGGCGTAACAAATGCGGCTATCATCTCAGGCATTATGTTCAAACCGCTCCACTGATCGCAGGCGAGAAGCTCTATAGTGTTCTGATAGGTGAAGATATTTTCACCATTTTGAAGCACCTCAATGGTGATATTGCCCACCATTTTTTCTGTAAGAGAGAAAAGAAGATCTGTGTTGGTAGATATTCTCACGGGGGATATTTCGGCAGAACTTTTTGCGGGGATAGAGCCGATATGATATGTAAATTCCTTTGCAAACTCAGGCTCAAAGGTTATTTTAAGTCCGATATTCTCAAGGGTTTCCTCTGAGTTGTTATTTACTACAAGGCTTCTTATGACAGGGACATAGTTTTGCTGCATGGCAAAGTTTATAGATGCGTTTATGTGTCCGCCGACAGTGACGATATTATCCACTTTTACCCCTCCGACAATAATTTTTTTAATAAGGAACACCGAACAAGAAGCGTGCGGTGCAGTCATATATACTCATTATAGCACAAATAAACACATTGTGCAATATTTTTCCTTAGGACAGGATATGCTATATAAAAAGTAAACCCATTGTTCATAGTATCTTTATTGAATAGGTGGGAGGGTTGTGCTATAATACACTTTGAAATTCAATAGAAAATTTGGAAAGGTGAAAGCTATGGAAAGAATACTTGATTGGAACAAATATCTTGATACTGCGGCGAAAATGGTTTCTGAGGGAATCGTTATGCTCAAAAATGAAAATAATGCTCTGCCACTTGATACAGACAAAGAGGTGGCTGTTTTCGGACGCATACAGTTTCATTATTATAAAAGCGGAACAGGCTCGGGAGGAATGGTGAACGTTACTAAGGTCGTGAACATTCTGGACGGGCTTATTGATAACGGCATAAAGGTCAATGAGAAACTTCTTGACACATACAGAAAATGGGACAAGGAAAACCCATTCGACTTAGGCGAGGGCTGGGGTGGAGAGCCTTGGTCGCAGAAAGAGATGCCACTTGACGAGGGGCTTGTCAAAGAAACTGCAAAAAGCTGTGAAACTGCCATTGTGATAATAGGCAGGACGGCAGGCGAGGAGCAGGACAACAGGCTGGAGGCAGGCTCTTATTTGCTAAGCGATGACGAGATAGAAATGCTCACGGTGGTGAGGGAGCATTTCAAAAAAGTTGTTTTGCTTCTCAACGTGGGAAATATCATTGATATGAATGACATAAACAGAATTGCTCCTGACTCTGTGCTTTATGTTTGGCAGGGGGGAATGACAGGCGGAAAGGGTACAGCAGACGTTTTGACCGGAAAGGTCAGCCCAAGCGGAAAGCTTCCTGACACTATCGCATACAAGGCGTCGGACTACCCTTCGGACGCTAATTTCGGCAGGGAGGAAAACAGGGATATTTACGCTGAGGATATTTATGTGGGATATCGCTATTTTGAGACTTTTGCTAAAGACAAGGTGCTTTATCCGTTCGGATTTGGTCTTTCATACACTGAGTTTGAGATAAAGACGGAAAAGGCTGAGATAACAGAGGGGGCTGTGAAGCTTTCTGTATCGGTGAAAAATATCGGTTCTTACAAGGGCAAAGAGGTAATAGAGGTCTACTGCGAAGCTCCGCAGGGAAGGCTCGGCAAGGCGGCGAGAGTGCTTTGCGGCTTTGAAAAGACCAGGGAGCTTGTACCACAGGAAGAGCAGGTGGTTGAGATAGCAGTGGATATCGCAAAGCTTGCTTCTTATGACGATTCGGGTGTGACGGGCAACAAGTCATGCTATGTGCTTGAAGCAGGGGAATATAAATTCTATGTGGGCAGTGACGTGAGAAGTGCGGAATATGCTTGCAGTTTTGAGCAAGGTGAGGATCTGGTAACAGAAAGGCTCACTCAGTCGCTTGCTCCTGTGGAGAGTTTTGAGAGGATAAAGCCTGTTTGCGAGGGCGGAGCTTTCAGCATTGGCAGAGAGGCTGTGCCTTTATCAAAGATTGACGAGAGTGCAAGGCGTTTGGAGAAGCTTCCGAAAGAGATAGCATACACTGGTGACAAGGGCATAAAGCTTTGGGACGTTAAGAACGGCAAGAACACAATGGACGAATTTATTGCACAGCTTTCAGACTATGACCTTTCCTGCATTATAAGGGGCGAGGGCATGGGAAGCCCCAGGGTCACGGCTGGTACGGCTTCGGCGTTCGGGGGAGTGTCGGAAAATCTCAATGGCTTTGGCATACCTGCTGGCTGCTGTTCTGACGGTCCGTCGGGCATGAGACTTGACTGCGGCACAAAGGCTTTCAGCCTGCCGAACGGCACTATGATAGCTTCTTCGTTCAACAAGGAGCTTACAAGTGAGCTTTTCGCTTTTATGGGGCTTGAAATGGCGGCTAACAAGGTGGATTGTCTGCTTGGCCCTGGAATGAACATTCACAGACACCCTTTGAACGGCAGAAACTTTGAGTATTTCTCGGAAGATCCTTTTCTTACGGGCAAAATGGCGGCGGCTGAGTTAAAGGGCATGGCTGGTGCAGGGGTGACAGGTACGATAAAGCACTTCTGTGCGAACAATCGTGAGACAAACAGGCATTTTATCGACTCGGTGGTATCGGAAAGAGCACTCAGGGAGATATATCTAAAGGGTTTTGAGATAGCGGTAAAAGAGGGAGGAGCTTCCTCTGTTATGACCACATATGGCAGAGTAAACGGCTTGTGGACGGCAGGAAACTTTGACCTTAACACAGTGATACTTCGTGAGGAATGGGGCTTCAAGGGCTTCACCATGACGGACTGGTGGGCGAACATAAACGTTCGTGGAAAAGAGCCTGACAAGACGGATCTTGCAGCTATGGCTAGGGCGCAGAACGATGTTTACATGGTTTGTCCTGACGGAGAAAAGAATGACGACAACACGCTTGTTGCCCTTGAAAATGGCGGTATAGAGAGGTGTGAGCTTCAGAGAAATGCGGCGAACATATGCGGATTTCTTCTTCACACTAATGCTCTTAAGCGTGCGGAGGGTACAGGAGATACTGTCAAGGTGATAAACCGAGAGGACGAGGAGCAGGAGGACGACAAGCCTGTACAGTTTTACAAGGTAGACCGTGACATAACTCTTGACCTTAGTGATGTTGACACAAAGAAAGGCACTTCTTATAGCTTTGCTCTTGACCTATCAAACTTCGGTATTTACAGGGTGATAGTTACGGCAAGCTCTACACAGAGTGAACTTGCGCAGATACCTATGACGCTGTTCAGCATGGGAACTGCGGTGGGTACGTTCACGTTCAACGGCACTGGTGGCAAGGCTGTTTCAATGGAAAAGGAAACGCCTATGTTCTCACGCTTCACAACCTTCAGGATATACTTTGCGCAGAATGGGCTTGACCTGCACAGTATCAGGTTTGAGCTGACGGACAAGGAACGTTGATTTAAGGCTGGCGTTACGTTTTGTGCAAGTGAATAAACAGCAAGATCGGTCAGTAGATCCCAAATGGGATTACTGACCGATCTTTTTGTGGTATTTGTGGGTGATCTGGGCATGAAAAAAGGACTATCAAACGATAGTCCTGAAATTGTATAATTGCTATCAAATTTGCATATTAGTTTATCACCGATATAGACCTGATTGCTTTCACAGAACTAGGTCCCAGTTTCTCAGCGGCATCGTACAGAAAAATGTACAGCATCAATAAATATAATGGAATAAACTTCGTTAAGAGGACGTTTCTGCCAGTCCTCTATCTGCGGAAGGAGGCGGTCTGTGATATCGGATACCATACTCCTCGAGCAGCATTCCGATGATGTTCTTTTTTCCTTCGCTCATTGGTTCTCTTTTTCTTCTTCCCATAAAAAATCAGCCTCCTGTGTTATTTTTATTATATCACAGTTGACTGACTTTTTACAGACTTTTCTTCAGAGGGTCTGTTTAAGTGGGAAATGAGATCACTTTATGAGTAAAAATATGTTCATTTGTAATAATACTTTATATTTGATTGTTTTTGCTTACTATTTTTTTATAAATATACACCTGTTTCTTCATCCCAATATCCAGTTACAGTATATGTTTTAGAAGACATAAAATTATTATTTTCAGCAGTAAGATAAACATTTATATGATCGCCATTATCATTTGCTCTCTTATATCGTGCAGAATCTCCTTGTTTTATAGAATATTCTGAACTTGCACTTCTACCATTTTTGTTTACTATCCAAAAATTTGTAATAGTATGTTGACCTTCACCAGATTTACTCATTTGTACTTTCCAACTATTAGAGTTATCACTTGTATTCCTGAATTCTGACTTAGGAGCTTGTGCATTATCTACACTACCCTGAATTCTAAAAGAAAAACCTATATTATTATCTTTATATGCTGCAAATACACTTGGAATCATTAAAGTTGATACTGCAACAACTCACATACTAATGCTTATAACTTTCTTCTTTAAACTATTTTTCATTTTAAAAGCCTCCCAATTTATTACAAAAACATATTATTACTTACGCTGAAATCTACCATTGGAAACTGATATAACTGTATCGGACAAAAGCGAAATATCCTCTTTATTATGACTTGCAATGATTATAAGCTTGTTTTTTTTCTTTTGTTCTAACAGGATTCTTCTGACATCATTGACACCATCTTCATCCAGAGCGTTTGTAGGCTCATCCAAAAGGAGAATGTCAGGATCTTCAAATAATGCCTGAGCAATACTTAATCGTTGTTTCATTCCCAGTGAAAAAGTTTTTACTTTTTTCTTGCTGTCGGGGTCGAGTCCTACTGATTTTATTGCAGATTTTATCATATTATCATTAGCTGTATTTTTTATTTCTGAAAGCATTTTCAGGTTATCAAAAGCTGAAAAATTAGGCAAAAGGTCTGTATTTTCTATAATTATGCCACAGCTTTCAGGGAAAGAAATATCCTTATGCAACTGCTTGCCATCAATTATTACTTTGCCGCTGTCAGGAAAAATCAAGCCGCAAATGGCACGCAAAAGCATAGTTTTTCCACTGCCGTTTCTGCCAACAAGTCCGTAAACATGACCACTTTCAAAAGTCAGATTTACATTATCAAGAATCTTATTATTCTTTATTGTTTTGGATAAATTCTCTATAATTATTTCAGACATTGCATATCCTCCTAAAAGATATCTTTTTGTTTTATGATTTTCCTGCATAAAAAAATACATACAATAATTGCAAAAGCCAAAATTAAATATAAAATGTATAAATCTACAAAATCAGCTGATATTAAATCTGTCCGGTTTTTCATTGAAAAGTTTGTAGTTAAAAACAGTAACGGAAAATATTGCTCCTTTTCAATAAAGTATCCACCCAGAATTGTGGAAACTATGTAGTATGAAAAAGCTGTAATTACGCCTGCAAATGATGAAAACTTCAGTTCAACCAATATTTGCAGTATACTGATAAAGAACAATGATAAAATGCTTGTGAAAATATAATTTGAAATATCTGCAACTGTAAAATCAATAATTTTTTCGTTGCGGATAAATAATAAAAAAGCATAGATAATTATCCGGGTCAGGCAAAATACACATACTGACAAGAATGATTTCAGAATTATTTTCCCAAGGATTAAAGTTCTTTTTTTATATCGCAAAAGCTCATACTTTCCATAACCATAAAGGTATTTTTCACAATTGCCAAATAAATTGAAAACAACCAGTGAAATAAACAGAAAATCCGATGCAACAAGCATATTGCTGTTTCTGATATTTACCCCTTCAATTAAACCTAAAAGACCTCTGCTGGGAAGAGAGTTTTGCATAAAAAGTGCCGAAAGAAAAATTATCGGAATATATAATAACATTTTTTTAACATAGTGTGAGTCCCCTGCTTCATTGAAACGTCAGAAGTGGGCATATATCTCTCACTGACAAGAAGCAATCCATAAGTATTGAAATTTCAAATAGTGATGAGATTTACTTATCATTAGATCAGATACTTCTGTTCTTATTTAAATAATTACAAAACATCTCTATTCTTTATTTTGATTTTATTCAGAATTACAAACACAATTATTATTGGAACAAACATCAGAACATCTGAAACTATATTCAAATTTTTCATATCTGTATTATAATATTTGGTGCAGACAAGTGTAAAAAATATAGGTGTATTAAGATGCAGTAGTTTATAAATAAACATCATAACAGAATTAACTATAAATACAAGAATACCGCTTAAAATAGAATTTAATGTAATGTAGTACAGAAATATCATAATTTGACTTGTCAACAGATAATAAAGAACATATGCTGAAAATTGCAGAGCAAAAATATCAAAAAAGTTTATTTGAAATAGTATATTTTTACTAAAATTCACACACATAAAAATCAAATGTGGCAGGCAAAAGGCAACTGAAAACATAACAGAGCAAAAAATTGAATTTATCAGATTTTTATTTCCAATCTTTTCTCTTGAAATTCGAATAACATTCTGACAATTAAGCTTCAAGAGAGTACTACCAAACAGAAATGCAAACAATAATGTATAAATTGTTGCTGTGTTGTTATACCACAAATATCCGGCAGTGTTCACTGTATTATCAATTGCATCTTTAATTAAATTATCTCCATTTGCCATGGATATATATTTGTTTTTCCTTTCAACAGTAAAGTGATAGAACAAAAAGAAAATAAATGTCAGTAAAAAATATATGTAATGTTTTTTCTTATATTTCATCTTTGTTTCTTAACCCCATAAAATAAGTAACTATAAAAACCATCAATACAGTAGCTGAAAATATAATTAAGCCTGAAAGATAATGATTAAATCCGTACTCAGTAAAAGGTTGTATGGAATTTCCGACACCGTAGGGAAAAATTGCCTGAATTATCCAAACAAAAAATGAAACAGGGTAAGCTATATAATGATTTCTGAAAATAATTGAAAAGCATAATCCTAAAACACTACAAAGACCACAGACGAAGCAGTAGGTTATTATATAAATAAAATAGTAAATATATGGGTGGTTATAGCCAAATATAAACCATTTATTCATATCATGATAGTATTCCTCCATGCCTCCGAACGAACTTCCGCTATGAAAAAAAATTATGCACAATAAGAAATTCAAAAGCAGAGAGAAAAACATTATTACAGACGGAACAATTGCTGCAATTTTAAATTTTGTTTTGTAATACTCTTTTTTTCCTACTCTCATTATCAGACATTTTAAATAGCCACTGTTTCTATCGGTTGTATAACTATCCGCATATAAAAGCAAGAAATATAATGGCAATATAAAAGAAAGCAGTATTTGTGTAAAATGCCCCATTGTTGAACCTGACAAAAAGCTTGTAAAAGCAGGGTGATTTTCAGGGTCAAAAGAACCAAATAAAATAATGTCATTATAAATATGTTGAATAAAATCTATTAATGGCAGCAAAAACATCAATAAAATAATTAATCTGCCCTTTGTACTTTTGAAAATTCGCATTAATTCACATTTTACCATTTTATCACCTTTAAAACAGAATAAGCATTAAATGAGACACGATATTGTCTAACTCATTAAGTATATTCCAAAAGTCGGCAATTGTCAATGGTGTTTTTTACAAATAAGCAAACAAATTATTTGTATTTTTGGGACATTATGTGTTGATTTTATGTAAGCGTAAAATAAATCCACGACTTCCAAACAATTGAACTTTGGTGTATAATAAAGTCCAAGCAACTCTATAGAGCGGATGAGAAAATCTAAGTTAGTCTATAGAGTGCATTGTGTACTGTAAAAAAATTAGAGTGGCAAATTTTATGCCATTCCCAACTAACGTTTTTATCACAGTTGATTAATTTACAGAGATTTTTTCGCAGAGCCATCTCGCACTGTCGTTACCCTACCCTCAGATCATCAAATACCGCAATGCCTTTTGCATTGGTTTTATCAGTTTCGGCAAGAGATTTTCCGTTATAGGTATAGGATATATTGAACTCCCTGCCGCTGATTATGCCATCCTCGGCAGTTTTGTTAATTTTGATTGTTCCTGTTTCATAGTCCTCTTTCACCTTGTTTTTTCCTGCTTTGATTGTATATACGGTCGGATCAACTGAATAACCTGTTGGAGCCTTCAATTCTTTTGCGTAATAAGTCTTGCTTGGCAGCTTTACAGAGCCTTTTCCATTGCTGCCGATTTTGATTTCGGCAACCTTGTTTTTGCAGGACTTATCATGATAGATTCCATATACCGCTGTAGAATTATCAACGCTTGATTTTCCCACAAGATCACCATTTGTATTATACTTATCTATCTCAAAAGTCACGTCGGTCTTTGTGATCCTGAACGCCGACATATTCATAGCAGTTGCAGTTTTACCGTCGGTCTTGTTGTTGATCACAACACCCTCCGAACCGTTGGACTCTATTCTCCAATGCCTGCCGCCTGCGCCTTTTCCGTCGCCGACTGTTTTGGAATTTATGAGGCTTTCGGATACACCGATAGATTTCAGATATGAAACAACATCGTTTTTTGAATCAAATTCACCCATGTAAATCCACGCATGATCTTCGCCATATGGATTCTGAGCCACCACTACAGAACCGGGAGTAATATTTGAACCGTCGGCACACTCCCAATACGGACGGTCCGTGGTCTTAATATTCTGCTTTTCAACATCGACTTTTGAAGTCACACCGTCATAAGTGATTGTGCAGTTATCGCTGACTGTCAGCCAGTGATCGGTATCAACGGGAACAGGATTATTCCATGAAAATCCCGATGTTTTGTATCCAAGCTGCGTCAGCGTATAGTACACAAGTCCCGAACAGTCGATGCCGAGATTATTTATCGTCTGCACCGACAGAGGAGTATACTGTCCCTGATTGTATGCGTACCAGTACCCCTTATTCCCAAATGTATACGGTGTTCCGAGCAAAGTTGCCGCCTTTGCGATCACCGTATCGGAAGACGGAAACGCAGAGTTTTCGGTCGAAGTACTTGCGGCATTTGCTGTTATCGCTCCGCTCACAGATGAACCGAGCATAGAAAAAGCGCAGAGGCCTGCCATAAACCCTGCGCCAAGCTTCTTTAATATTTTGGATTTTTTAAACATAAAATGCATTTCTCCTTTGATTTTAAATTACAACACTTTACTTTTTATTACATCGTTATTTCCGGCTCAGGTTCATCCGCCATTTCCTCATCGGGAGTATTTTCTACCTCAATTTCCGTAGCCTGCATTTGCTCCAATACGATAATGGGAGTTTCAAACATTTCGGAATATTTCTTGATCTGATCATCGGTAAGTGAACAGCTGTCCCATTCGCCGTATTCGTTCATATAATTTCCTGAAACAAAGAAAGTTCCATGTACAAGAACATTTCCCACAATACGATTAGGCTGTGAACCGTTAAGCAGGAATTCATCGTTGCACCAAGCAATCGCAGTTTCTTTCGGCTCAAAATATATAGGTTCGATACACCCTCCGACTATTGCCTGCATATCGTGAATATCATCGCCGATTTCCTTTTCATACGGCGCTTTTTCAGGCTCAATAACAAGTATTTTCATTTACAAAACCTCCTCATCTTCATTGCAATAATCCCACAGTGGACACTCGTTACAGTCATCATACATTGAACACGTCCTCTCTATTTCTTCCTCCGAGATGCCGCAGTCGGGACGTTCTGTTTCAGGAGCATTGCGCCATATCGTAAGCGTCACTCCGTTATCATCGCACTCCATTTCTACAACAACAGGATTTCCGTTTTCATCATAAAGTCCCGAAAATACGGTAGTTCCGTTGGTTGTGAGTACCTGTGCAAAAATAATCTTTCTCATAAAATTATACCTCCAAATTGTCTGTTTCATCGTCAAACAGCGAAAGCTGGCGAACCGCCTGTAATCTCTCGCTTGTATCGTAATTGGATATGAGCAGCTCCGCATACTGACAGCCGCCGTCGTATCTCTGCGCCAGATTATTCAGTCTGCTGATCTCCTCAATGTGAATATTAGGCTTATCCCAAAGTTCACGGATTTCAGGACAGTCATTGTAGGAAACAAGAAACTTGCCCTTGATATCCATTAGCGAATCCCTGAGCCTAATATGATCCTTGGTTTTAAAACCAACGTCTTTGTAGTAGTTTTCGGTTGCAAAGTACGGTGGATCGCAATAAAAAAAGCTGACAGGGCGGTCGTACTGCCGTATCAGTTTTTCAAAGTCTTTATTCTCAACTACTACCTTCTGCAATCTCCTTGCTGCCAAGTCTATCATCGGGAAATCCGACCATATTGAATGCGGCTGACTGCCGAAGCTGTCAAGTCCACTTGCGTAGCTGTAACGGATAAGCTGATAAAACTTCGCCGCCCTGTCAACATCACGAAATCTGCTGAACAGACCTCGCTTGTGAAGACTAGCAATCCAGTCGAAATCTTCACGAGAATCGAGGACATAACGAAGCTTGTACTTCAGCTTATTCGGGTTATCCCTGACACAGCGATAAAGATTTGCAAGATTTCCGTTAAAATCGTTGTATACCTCAAAATCCATACCGGGCGGTTTATGGAATAAAACCCAGCCTGCACCTCCGAAAACCTCGATATATCGTTCATAGTAAGGCGGAAATCTTGCAAGTACTGCGTCACGCAATGCCTTTTTACCGCCTAACCATGACATAAAACTGTTCATGAAATTCCTTTCCGTCGTTTAAAGCCAATGACAGAAAGAAAGTCGCTTTGCTAATTACAGAAGTTTTCTGTCATTGGCAAAACGACTTTAGTTGTTATTTAATTGTGTTTACTTCAACCCTTGATTATAGGGTCAACATATGAAAAAATAATACGTTTCTGTTCAAGATAGCCGTCAGCTTTATTGACCTCGTTACACAGCTCCTTGTACTGCCTTTCCGAAAGTACGGGCTTTGTGGCTCTCAGCATTGCTGGAATACTGCCGAGGCAGAACTTGAAGTCCACTTTAGCTTTAATTCTGTTTGTGTGCATTATCCCATCTCCTTGCCATAATATTTTCTCAGCAGAGTGATCACAAATCTTTGCCCTTTTCCTGTCACAAACGTCTGCTGATAGGTCTTTGTCATAGTCGGAGTTTCAAAAACCGACTCCTTTACGGAAAAATATCCTCGGTCGATAAACGCCTGATAGGGGAGATTATTCGCCATAAGAACGCCTTTTCCTTTGAGCCAGCCGTAAAGCTTGTTTCTGCCGACGGGGATATTTTCCGCTCTCGCAAGCTTTGCCATTGCGTTCATGTCGATAAGATTATCGGTATTTGACACCTGATTCGCAAACTCCACCAGCGGCTGATCGTGGCGGATACGTTCATTCAGCTTGTTGATAATGGTCATTTGAAGTCGGAACAGGTCACGGTATGGCTCGTCGAGAAAGGGGAGATAGTTTTTGATGAACATATCCTCGTTGGAAACGTAGCCGCCGGTGCGTCTGATGGTGGGGAGGACTTCGGCGGTCACCCAACGCCTGAACTCTTTGGCTCTCGGCATTTTGCTTGAGAGAACTAAGCTGTAAAAGCCGCTTTCATTGATAATAGTGGTCTTGCTCTTGTAATTTGAACCACTGTCGGAAATCACGACGGTGGTTTTATCCTCGGTATCCACATGACGTGAAAGAGCGTCCCTTGTGTTGGAATACCCTAAAATTTCCGCAACATCTTTTCCTACAAGCCACGGTTCGCCGTCCTTAATGACTGTTCTCACTTTTCCGAATTCGTCATTTTCAAATATTTTTATCATATTCTTCATTTGCGTTTTCCTCCTCGTCAAATTTCAGTAAATTTCTTGCAATAGCTTCAACCACATTTACCGTAATTGAATTTCCTGCCTGCTTGTAAAGCTGTGCGTCGGACATACCTGCTTCAGCGACTTTTTCAAACTGCTCTTTTGTAAATCCCTGCAATTTCCAGCACTCCACAGGCATAAGCCTGCGGATTCTGCCTTTGTGTACTATTCCGTGTCTGTCCGTAACCGTGAGCGTAAACATCGGTTCATTAGGTTCTTTTATTCTGCGACCGTTCTGTCGGGTAGTTTCCTTAAATGGGTTGATTATCGCCCTAGGAGCTTCTTCAAGCACTCCCGAACGTTCGCCTTTGTGAGTTTCGTTTGTTACTCCCAAATCCATTCTTGTATGCAGACATCGGGCATTTTCTGTAATCTGCGGATTTTCGTTCAAATCACAAAAAACAGCGGAATGTTCTCCTCTATGATGAGATACTCCGCTGTTCTGACGTGCGGTAACACATCTTGCAATGTCTGTCATCTGAGGATCGGGATTGCAGTCTATGAAATAAAGTCCCGTTTTACCGCCCATGCCGCCCGAACCGCTGCATTGCGTAACAGCCGTGCCGTCTGTGGAATAAACTCTCGAACCCTGACTGCCGCCTATCAGCTGTTCAGGTTTTCTTTTTTCGCAATTTTCCTCATCATTTCCTCCGAAAGCCAGTATTTCTGAGGGACATTTGTCTCCAAGATATCCGATAAGGAACAGCCTTCTTCTTGACTGCGGTATTCCGAATCCGGCAGAGTTAAGCACGCGCCAGCACATACTATACCCCAGTTCAGAAATCTTTTCAAGGATGATTCTGAAACATTCCCCCTGCGATATACCAAGCAGGTTGGGTACGTTTTCAGCGATAAAGTAACGGGGGCGCTTGGCTTCAAGGATTTGGATATAGTTAAAAAACAGGTTTCCTCTATCGTCCTCAAAAGCGAGTCTGCGCCCCGCGACACTGAACGATTGGCAGCACGGGCCTCCAACGAGCAGATCAAAATCCGGCATATTTCCGTAATCGATTTTTGTGATGTCCTCATAAAAAATTTCCCCTTTTGTGTCATACAGCGTTCTGTAGGCTTTCTGTGCGAATCTGTCAATTTCACACCATCCGACGCACTCAAACCCGCCTACTTTTTCAAAAGCCGAACGGAACGCTCCTATTCCTGCAAACGCTTCGAAATATTTTATCATTTATCACCGTTCCTTTCCTTTTTGTAATAAAAAAACGGCTAAGTCTTTTTCAAAACTTAACCGTTACATTGACATATTCATTTCTTCGTTTTCTTCAAGATCTTCCGTTTCTGTAATTTCCTCGCACTCAATATTTTCCTCTGTTTGCTTATCAATCTGACTCTGTTCCTGAGCGATTTTATGGAACTTATCCACATCGGGGATAACCCCAAGCGTTCTTCCGTTATCAAATTTACAGTGCAGAGTACCCGCATCGTCCACAAATTGAACTATGCCTTTAGTACCTGGTGGAATCGGACGGGGATCGTTATCCATACTGTCAAGGCATATCCGAGTTCCTTCGGGATATCTCTGCCTGAGCATTTCTACCTTCTTTTCGTTGTAAATCATATAACACCTCACATCGTCATTCCCATATCGGGTTCTTCGGTCATGTCCTCGGTCTGACTGCTGTTCATTTTTTACTTGATCACCTCCAGTCGTTTTAGATTCCCTTTTTATAGTATATTTGTTATCAAGCCTCCTTTGAAATAAAAAAAGACCGCTTTGTCGTTTATCACATTTCGTGATATTTGACAAAACAGCCTTCTAAACTTTGTGAATGTTTTTTCATAAAAAATCGGCAGGCTTAGAGCAAAATATACTCAAAGTCTGCCGTTATGTTCGATATTTTTTGTTGTGTAGGGTTCGACTCCCTTTTTTTCGTGAAAACTGGTGAAAAGCATCCACGGTTTTACATTAAAATTTTTTGTTTTCTAAATATCAAAAAAGCCCGTAAACACGGGCTTTTTAAGGTGAGTATCCATTTGGTATCACCAATATGGTTGCGGGAGCTGGATTTGAACCAACGACCTTCGGGTTATGAGAACTAGCAGGCAACAAACAGCATGAGTGAAGCCCCTCGCAAAAGTAACTATAAGCCCCGTGGAGAAGTGATAAGCAACGAGGGAAAACTACTCACGGAAGCAGTCACAAGCCCTCACATTGAGCGACAAGCGACACAAGGCAAGCTCCACAAGAGCAAAAATAAAAAAAAACACGGAAAAAGAAAACAAAAACACAAACAAACAGCGGACAAAACCACAAAGAAAAAGCCCCGAGAAAAGCAACGCACATTCAAAGAAAAGAAAAAGAGCTGAGCGATATATCTGTGAAATCTATCATGCGAGCGGCTAGGGGGTGAATTTTTGGGGTGTTGGAAGTGTTGGAAATGTTGGGAGTGTTGGAAAATCTATGATTTTTCAACACTCTCAATGTTTTCAATGCTTTCAATGCTCCAAAAAGAGGGGAACGCCGCTCAAGAATCCCCCTTTATTGCGAACGCAGTTCGCACCAAACACAGCGCAGGGAGCGCACAAGTTCCACAAGGGAGAAACAGCACGGCAGGTGCGACAGCACAGTGCAGGGGGAGCGCACAAACTCCACAAGGGCGACACAGCACGGCAGGGGCGACAGCACAGCACAGGGGGAGCGCACAAACTCCACGAGGGCGACACAGCACGGCAGGTGCGACAGCACAGTGCAGGGGAGCGCACAAGCTCCGCAGGGCGGCAAGACACGGCAAGAGCGACAGTTCAGGAAAGCAGGAACGAGGGCGGCAGGCTCTCAGAAGTTGCGGCTTTGGCGGTCGTTGTTCTGAAAACCTATAATCAAGTTGTCATTGAGCGTTGCAAGGTATGCGTTGACCTGCTCCAGTTCCTTGCGCATTTCACGTGCTTCAAACCATGTTCCAATGATTGATATGATTATCAGTATAAATACGATTAGCCCGGCTATAAACCAAAATGTTAAGGTTGTTAATACCGCTTCCATTTACTTTTCCTCCTTGATTTTGATAACAGCCTTAGGGCTGTTTTTCTGTGTTATGTTGTATTTTCCGTTGCTTTGCTCCTTGTATCCTCTGCCGCGCTTGTCATTTGTCAATCCTGCTATATAGTCAATGCTCACATCATAAAAAAGCGCAAGCTTTATTACTCTTTCAAATGGGATTGGTCTTACGCCGTTTTCATATTTGGCATAATATGATTGCTCTGTCCCTAGTATTCTTGCCACATCTTCTTGGCTTAAATCTTTGTCCTCTCTGAGGTCTTTCAACCTTGGATAATAATTTGTACTAATTTTTGTCACTCCTTTGTTGTTACACTTTTGGTAATTTATCATAATTTAATCGCCTTAATTTTGTTTAAGTAAACAAATTATATCACAAGTGACCTTAAAAGTCTTGACAATAGGCTATATGTGACCTATAATGCTAATTGTAGGTTACATATGACCTAAACATAAAGTAAAGGTGAGCGGATAACCTCAACCGCAGAAAGGAAAAAACATGAGAGGAATACTTATAGGAGCAATCCACAAGAAAGGCACATTTACGGACGATAACGGAAAATCAATCGACTATGACAACTTGGTGCTACAGGTGCAAAAGCCTATAGAAAACAAGTTGGCAGATGATTCAAATTTCGTTCAGGGTGTCGGTTACACTATCGCCAATGACTGCAAGTGTGCTTGGAGCGAAAGAGGAAACGTGTTCGGTAAAGATGTGTCTATGAAAGATATCGGAGCACTTGTCGGAACGGAAATCCAGTATTTCTACAACGATAAGAAGAAGCTTGAAGCGGTCATTATCTAAGGGGGCTTGAACATGACAGTATACGCACTTTATTTTTGCTTGGTGGTGGCGCTTGCCCTGTTTTATTGCCTTACTCGTTGCTTTAAGGCAATTGATAAGAAAAATAAAGAAATTTCTAAACTGCAGTTCCGTGTTAAAGAACTGGAGCGACAGGCTCAGGGAATTGAGGTTGTGGGCGTTGAATGATGTCACTTCTTCACAAATTGATGTATCGTCTGTTTCTACCTCTGAGCAGACTGATGAATATACTATGTCGGCTGTTATCGAAAATCAGCACACTATAATTAATAATCAAAATATTACAATTTCATATTTAGGCACTATATGCTTTTTGATAACAATATCTATCGGTATTTATCTTGTCATCAAGTTTGGCAAGTGGATATATAGCTTAATTAATTAAGAAAGGAGAATGTGTTAATGAATCCTGTTTCTACAACTGCAGAAAGTGGCAATACTCTCGTAAATATCGGTGAACTTATGACACAGTTCGCTAACTCTGCTATTCAGGGCGTTTCCGATTCTATTGTCGCTCTTATCCCTGTGATAACTCTGACAACTGTAATCGGCATTGCTATCAGAATGTTCAAAAAGTACGTAAAGGCGTAAGCCTGACAGCAACGAGGGCAGTTCATTCAGTGAACTGCCCTTTTATTATGCCAATTTTTAAGGGGGAATTATGATAAATAGAAAACTTAAAGCAACGCTGTCATTAGTGCTTGCCCTTATCGTGATGTGTTCGGCTTGCGTGTTGCCTGTGTTTGCACTTGATGATGTTAGCGGTGGTGGTTCGTCTAGTAACGTTATTCGTGTGAAACGATTTTCACAAATGATTGATTATGCAAAAAATAACAATATTGATATTGAAAATTCTCATTATATTATGACATATTCTGAGGATAGTTCACAGTATTATTGGTGGTATTACATTTTCTTTATTCCTGATGATATTTTGGTTAATGATACATTAATTCTTACACATGGTCGCTATTCATCATCTTTTACTAATTCTTTTATTAAGGCTCGTGTTTCTGACTATGGTAACTCTGACATAGATGATTTAGAATATCGTGCTAATGTTGATGTATCTTCTTTTTCTTTATATGTTGATGATGATGAACAATCACATTCTAATCTTAATCACATTTATGCTACAAATGTTAACATTACCAATAATGGAGATAAACTTGATGTATCAAGTCCATTTGCGAAACCATATAAAGCTTCTATTACTTATGATGATGATAGCAAAAACTTTTTGTTTAATTTTGAACCGAAAAATGATAATGATGTATACAACGTAAACATTGCCGTGTCTAATCAATCAGAATGGGATTATCCTAACTCTGACGGCTGGTACTATCTCCCTATGGACACTTCGGGAGATTTCACGAAAGAAAACCCTTTGCATGGCTCAATCCCTCTGAATGTTATGCGTGACGGCATTATGCGGTATAACAGTAACAAAGATATTGAAAATACGGGCAAGCTTTATTTCTTCCTCATAGCGGCTAAGGGTAAGGGTGATGAAGCGTTATATAAGGATAGATTTTGTGCCGCAAGTTATGAGTACAGTCTTGTTGATACTGTAGATAGTCACAAGAAAGAGCCTTTCAGCGAGAAGAAAGACTATGAAGAATTTCCGTCATTGTCTGATTATATAGATACTGATTTTCCTGATATAAGAGATTACGTTAATTTTGATATGTTTCATGACTTGGACGGCATAGCAGACTTTGTAAAAGCTGTTGTTGAATTTCTTTGGAATGCTTTTACAGGCTTCTTCCGTTGGCTGTGGGCGGCTTTGAAATTTGTATTCTTTAACTTCTTAGGCATTTTTGAGTGGCTCGGCAAGTGTTTGTGGACTATTGTTAAAAATATCGGCATTGCACTGTATAATCTCGTGGTCGACTTGAAGAAGCTCGTGACCTATCTTTTTGTACCTAACTCAAAAGATTTGAATGTTGCTATAGAAAGCAAGTTTCCTGCTTATGCAAAGTTGAGAAAAGCTTTTCAGCAGGGTAAGCAATCATCATCAAATTCAGTTACGTTTACACTTTTCGGAAAGGACTTTGATTTTAATATGAACTCCGCTCCGAACGAGCTTAAGAGTGCGCTGTTCAATGCTTCAACTATAGCAATGTACGCTATCTGTATCTATGCGACAATTAAGGCTTTGTTCCGTTGCTTCGGAATACAGCTTCATGAATCAAGTGAAAGTGAGGGAGAATAATGATAACTGCGAAAATAGTAGAGCTGTTCTTTAGTCTGCCGTTCTTTAAGTCATTCTCAATAAGTGATGAAGCTTATTCGGCTCTTAGGGGTATGATTTCTTTTCTTTATCAGCTTGACCAATTCTTAAATCTTGAATTGATGTTTGAGAGCATTTTCTTTGTTCTCGGACTTCTGCTTGTATCTGCACTTGTGAACTTTGTAAGGGGGCTTTTATAATGTGGTCGGCATTTGCTAATATCAATTGGAAAGCTATGCTTATACCTCTCGCCTTGGGAAGCGTTGTGGTGGGTGTTATCGTGCTTCTTATGCTGTTTGGTACGCCTGTGCTTCATGCGTTCCCTCTGTCGGTAAAGGACACTTTCAAGACTATTAGAAAGCGGCTTAAAGGTGAAGAAGTTCCGTTCAATATGTATGGACTGTATCTCTATAACGGCTTGGGCGGTCGAGGTAAAACTATAAGCATGGTGAAACGTGCGCAAGAGGTCAAGAGTAGATTTCCGAAAGTGCTTATCTGTGCTAACTTTCATACGGAAGTGGCTGACAGATTTTTTGATTGTTGGGAAGATATCTTGAACGTTGAGAATATTGACGAAAACGGTGTTAATCAAGGCGTGCTGTTTCTGTTCGATGAAATGCACCTGACTCTTAATTCTCAATCATGGAAAGATGCTCCGGACGAACTTCTCGAATATATCTCACTGCAACGGCATTTACACAAGTGTATATGGGGGTCGGCTCAGGAGTGGAAAAGGTGTACAAAAATAATTCGTGAGCAGGTCAATTATATCATAGATTGTAAGGCGTATTTTAATTCACGTCTTATCGTCAATAAGTGCTATACAAAAGAAAACTATCTCATTAACGGAGAGCAGGGCAGTGCAGGAACGAGGAAACGTCCGAAAGAATGGAAAGAAACATTCTGTGCTACTGATGAATTAAGGTCGCTTTATGACACAGAAGAAATTGTTAAGGGGCTGAAAATCGGTCGGACGAGTGAGCAAGAGAAAATAGCAAGCAGAATTTTAAAAGCTATGCAAGATTGATTCAGCCACGTGCGCACGCTCCTGCGTGCGCCGTGGCGAACAGCTTGCAAGCTTAGAAATTTGCGGTTATATACTTGATAATAACCGCAAATTTCCGTCAAAAACTAAAATGGCGGTGGGAAAATGGCAAATTTTTATGATTTACCCCCTGAGGTCGTTTTAAAAAATACTAAAACAAAAATCTATGCTGACGGCTCTTCAACAACAACTTATTGCAACAATTACATATTCGTTGACAAAAACCTTGAAGAATATCAGCAAAATCAGAAAATATTACAGCTTAAACGAAAATGGGAGAAATTTGAGAAATCTCAGCAGGAAGAAGATGTTCAAACAGATATGTTTGAGATAATCAAAAAGCCTGCAAAGGTTTCAAAAGAGGAAAGAGGGGAACGGACAGATATATTAAAGCGTGCAAAAGACAAGGTCTTTGATATAGCCTTTTCAAATGAGTGGGCGTATTTTCTCACTATCACTTTCAATGGTAGTGAATACGATTTTTCTAATGCTGATTTTGTTAAGAAAAAACTTAGGCGGTGGCTTGAAAATCAGGTCAAGCGGAAAGATATGAAATACTTGCTCATTCCTGAAAGGCATAAGAACGGCGGTATACATTGCCACGCTCTTATCAATGATTGCTTTGATATGGTCGATTCAGGCACAAGGCTCGTAACTGGATATAACAAGCCTGTGACATTAAAGACTATTGAGGAAAAAAACTTGCACGTTAGAAACGTTGTATATAATATCCCTGAATGGAAATACGGCTTTTCCACGGCTATTCCTGTGGAAAATAATTCGGCGGCTCTTGCGTTCTATATCACAAAATATATAACAAAGGGCAATAATAAGATATTCGGCAAGTATTATTGGAGTAGTCGAAATTGTAATCGTGACCCTCAGATCATATACAGTAATACCGATTTTGATAGCGTTTCAAAGTTGGCTATCACAAAACCTTATACCTCTAATCAGTATAAATACAATACAAATGTAAATATTATTCCGAACTTTGAAGAAGTTTCAGCTAGGTTTGATAATATTGCAGATTTCCTTGATTATATTTACTCTGACGAATACCGCAAGGAATATGATGATTATTTTGAAAGGAGTGAACTAAATGAATGATGAAATGCTTATTGCTTTTCAACGTTTTCTATCTGATACTTGCAGGATTAGTTATAATCATTATTTGTCATTGTCTGAAAATGTTCAGCAACAAATACTTGAAAGCTTTTATAATAACGATTGCAATTCTGATATTGTTAGGGCTTTACGTAATACTTCGCCTGCAACTGAATCAAAAAGTTTCCTTGAATATCTCCGCAAGCACAGGCTTTCAAGAGCCGTCTTTCATCAGCTTGATAACGTGACAAAGGTAAAAATCTATAACAACTATCATCAGGAAAGGACCTTGGCAAAATGATAATGAGCATTGAAAACATTGACACGGATAAAATTTTGTTCTGTGACTATATCATAGTATGGAATAATGAAACGTGTTACAGAAAATCTCCGTCAACTTATGATGGCTATGTAGGTATCATAACAAAATACCTTTACCCTTATTTCAAGAGCAAAGGATTTAGACTTGTTGATGTCAAGCCTATGCACATAGAGGGCTATCAAAGGCACATACTGCATGATACAAGGCTTTCTGTGAATACGCTCCGTAAACATCATGAAGTCATGCGTGCGTGTCTGAATTACGCATATAAGAACGATTTTATAAGCAAAAATCCTTACACGGCTTTTTCACTTCCTCGAAAGGTGGAAAATGAAATGTCATATTATACAGAAGAACAGCTCTTGAAGCTCCTGCGTGTGGCTTATGGTACTCAGATAGAAAGCTTTGTGTATCTCGCTGTGTGGTTTGGACTTCGCAAGTCTGAGATACTCGGTTTGCGGTGGGAGAATGTTGACTTCCTCGGGCGTTGTCTTTATATCCGTGAAACAAGAACGAGGATAAAAGACTATAAGTCAGGGCATTGGGTCGAAAGTCAAAACAAGAGAATGAAAACTGTAAAATCTCGCCGTGAATTTCCTCTAAGTGATGAACAACTTGACTACTTGCATAAGCTTTATAGCAGACAAGCTCCACTGTGCAAGGCAAGGAATTATGTGTGTGTGAACGCTGAGGGGGTACCGCTTCACTATGATTATGTATTGCACGCCTTTCAAGACTTGCTCCGCAAGAATGATTTACCGAAAATTCGTATACATGACCTTAGACACAGCAATGCAACGCTTATGCTTAATAGCGGTTTCAGTATGAAAGAGGTTTCGGAGTGGCTCGGTCACAGTACATACAAGCTTACGGCTGATACATATACTCATGTATCTGCTGAGAATAAAGCTCAGATGTCGAAAACGATAGGCTATAAGCTTTCACCTTACAAGGGTGATAACTTATGAGGGTAGTGCTTACGGCTCATATAGGGGTGTTTTTGCTTTATGTGAGCTATGTTCTTGAAATGATTATTGAGAATTTTGAAAGGAATGTTGAAAATGAAAGAGTTTAATTTTTGGTGCAAGGAAAATACTGATTTCGGTAAGTGTGATAATAAGAAATGCGGTTTTTTTGAGTGCGGCTGTTATGGTTACTGTGAGGAATGTGTTTATCATTTTACGGATTCAACTGTTTGTGAAAATTGTTCCGCCCCTCAATTTATGAGAGATTATTCAAAACAGCAGGAAAATGATTAATAAAAAAATGCAGGGGCTTAATGCTCCTGCATATCTTTTTCGAGTAGTTCAATTATAAGGGCGTTCAGGCTCTTGCCTTGCCGTTCTGCATGGGCTTTGTAGACTTCACGCTTGCCCTTTGGCACTCGCACCTTGATATCGTCAAGCTTATTTTTCATGTACTTTGCAGTTGCTTTTTTTTGTGCTTCTGAATATGCCATAATATCACCGCCTTTACTGATATTATACTACATTTTATATATGTGTACAATATACATAATGCACAATATGTACCCTATATATTTGTTTATTTTATCAATTGATATATTGTACCCGATATGCTATAATATATATAGTGAAAGAGATAAAGGGAACTTTCACAGCGGAGGAAATTGAAAGGAGTGAGGATAATGCAGAACATGCCTACAGCTACAGAACTTGCGATAAAGTATGCAAAGCGTGAACAGCTTAGAATTATAATAGACAAGGCTCAGAATATTCATGCTGATTGCGAATATGAAGCTTTATCAAAGCTGATTAACGAACTCAAACAAATGCTTGAAGAAGCATAAAAAATGTAGTCGGCTATCCGTCAAAACACACCGACTACATAATCACACACAAACTCGGATATCCTCCGCTTTGTAAATCCGAGTATAACACAAATTTTACTAAATGTCAAGTTGAAAGGTTTATTAAAATGAAAAAATTTGATACTGTTGATAATTATTATATTCTTGCTTTTGCGTATCGTGTTTATAATGCAAAGTGGCAAAATATTATTTTAAATTTAGATAATGATGTTGAAGAAGAAAGACTAAGTAGGATATGCTTTCAGCTTATGTTTGCAATGGATTCGTACTATGAAAAAGGGTTGATTACTCTTACTGCTATATCCGATTATGAAATTTATAAAGCTGCTTATAGTTATACCCTTGATTTACTCAAAAAAAATCAATCGAATTTAATTTGGTCTAAGTCTGCTCTTGAAAAATTCGCTTCTGAATTACATGAAAAAATTCTTGCGTTTGAAAATCTTTAGCACTATTCAACAAAAAAAAATAGGCTGTCGCAATTGCAACAGCCTTCTCTCTGGTTGCGGGAGCTGGATTTGAACCAACGACCTTCGGGTTATGAGCCCGACGAGCTACCGAACTGCTCCATCCCGCGATATTTACTGCTTTTTTACTGCTCTCTCCTGAGTGCTTATTTATTATATCACAAATGAATGTGAATGTCAATACCTTTTTTGCAATTTTTTTATTTTGACTGAAAACTCTTGACTATTGTATCCAAATCGGGTATAATATATACGTTGTCGGGGTGTGGCGCAGATTGGTAGCGCGCTACCTTGGGGTGGTAGAGGTCGCCTGTTCAAATCAGGTCACTCCGACCAAAAGCCCTCGGTGCGGTTGTTAAATTAATTATCTAATTGTATCTTATCGACCGCCTGACGGCGTAAATCATCATAAGAGTGCAAATAAATATTTGTGGTGTCAAGCTTTGTGTGCCCGAGCAGGTCGGCAACTGTCTTGACATCAGCTCCATTAGAAGTAAGCAGACTTGCGAAAGTGTGACGGAATTTGTGCGGCGTGAGGTGTGGCAAGCCCTCTGAGTGTGTCTTTTTCCATTCCTCATTCTTGCGAATAAACATTGTGTTATATTCCTCATGATAACGGCGAGGGCTGAGAAAATTCTTTGAACGTGGATTGCCAAAAACGAAATCACAGGTAACAGGCAGTGTAAGAAGAAGTTTATAAGCCGTTTCGTTAAGTTCAACGTAGCGGAACTTGTGATTTTTAGTATCATCGACCAATCTTGCACGCCCTTTGAGAACAACTACAGTTTGACAAACAAAGATACGGCGTGCCTTTAAATCAACGTTTTCCCAACGCAAGGCGAGTATTTCCTCACGGCGTAGACCTGTCAAGCACTCAAAGCGGAACATCTTCATTATAGTGCTATCGCCCGAAGTCAGAAAGGCGGCTTGTTCTGCCGTAAATGATAGCTGTTGCACTGTTTCAGGGCGTTTTCTGCACCGCCTTAACTCGAATGCAGATAGGTCAATAGGCGTATAACGGCAAGCGTAAGCGTAACGCATGATACGTTTAAGGACACTGCGGAGCTTTTTCACTCTGTCAATGCAGTATGTATCATCACATATCTTGATAAGGTTATTGAGATCAGAAAGACCGATTTCTGAAAGTTCCTTGCCGTTAATCGGCTTGCAATTCTGCTCAATTACATAATCGGTTTGCTCAGGGTAGCGGACAACGCCCTCTAAATAAGAGGGGCGAAAGTCCTTGTAATAAAAATCTTTAAATTTCATGGTAATAACTCCTTTTGCGTGGGTGTTATTTGGGTGTAGTCATTCCATGTATTGGCGTACATGGGTTTATAATGACTACACTCTTTTTGTTGTAATAATGCGTGTGGTAGGCTTGAAAGCCTTTTTAAATGCACTGTAGCGGTGCTGTGCGTTGTATTCTTCAAGAAACGTTCTGAGGAGCGTATCACGCTCAGCAGGACAGCACAGATACACAATCCTTTTATCCTCTCCTTTCTCCTTGCCTATCGTGCCACAGAGCCACAAATAGAACAGGTTAATTTCTTCCTTGCAAATTTCTTTTTGCTTCATGGTGTACCTCCTGATTTATTTATACCATATTTTTACGGCGTTGTAAAATTGCCGTTTTCTTACATTAAATATTTTTACTTTATTTTGTTTGGCTTGTTTTGCTTTTTCGGCTTTTGAGTTGGCTTTTCTTTATCGTGTCACTTATGCCACGGCTGACGCTGTGGCGGAACGGCAAGCGACCGATTTTACTTTGCTCAATCGTTCCATTGCCTAAATTTTTAACCTCTTACAGTCGCTTTGCTCCTTTCAGAGTTTAAAAATTTTCCTCGTGACACTAACTTTGCGATTTATTTTCAACAAATTTTGACGTTAAGCCGTCCATAAGTGTGAACAATCCCATTTGTGAAACCTCGTGACGAACGTGTGAACACTGTTCACGGATAGCGTGGCTATCACAATGCAGGTCAAAATCAACGTTGTATTTACAATAAAATGTGCCGCTATTGTTCTCGGCGGTATATTTGAAACAATACACTATATCATCAATACGCCTTGTAAGCTGTTCAAGCTTGTCTATGCCGTCATTACGTTCAGCCGCCTTTTGATAGAGTTCTGTAGGCAGGAACGGCGAGGTTATATATACTTCCGTCCATAACGTCATTTTATTGCTGTATCGTGCAGATACCTGAGAGCGGTACTTGTCAAGCAGAATGAGCAAGTAGCTGTATGAGATACGCCCACGGAACTCATCAAGAATAAGTATCGGTTCGCCTTGGTAGCCGTCAAAAGGGTGGTCATAGTCGGTCACACGATAGATATTTACATCACCATGCTTTTCACAAAGTTCAATGTATGTGTATGATTTTCCGCACCCAGTACCGCCAAACAGCCAATGTACTTTGACATCACGTTCGGGCGGTGTGTTGTCCTTACGATACAAATAAAATAACTCTTCTGTTGCAGTTTTGGACTTGATAGCCTGCGGAAACTGTCGGTAAATATCGTTTGGAGTTTGTCCGCTGTAAATAAGGTCACGGATATCAGACATTGAAATCAAATCGTTACGCTTGCCTTGACAGCCTTTAATCTCACCGACCTGCGATTTTGCTATAATCTTTTCGCCCTTTTCCTCGAACTTGCCAACCTTGTTTATATAATCCTCGACTTGCTTTTTGTTTCCTTTGGTTATCTCAATATGTACTTTAGGAAAAAGCTTTTTCAAGGCAGACAGCGGGCGGAACGTCTTCTCACTTTCAAACACACAATGCAAGTGTTCAAGACCGAGGGCAGACACGCAGAATAAAACCGCTCCTGTTCGCTTATCATCATCACCGACCCATTTATTAAGAACATCATCACATATCTGTTGTTCTGTCAATGAGTGATACTCCGTAGGCTCTTGCTTTAATATAACCGCCTTGCCGTTCTCGTCTTTGATTATCTCCCCCTCTTCATTGTGCTTGTATGTAATATCGTAGCGAGGGTTATTTATAACACAGAAAGCAGAGCGGCAATTAAACTCCGCCATATATAGAAACACCACCTTATCTTGTATCAGAAGTTGTCACAAAATTTTGTGACATGGGAAAACACGCATTTACGCTGTTTAAACTACTTTGTATCATGTATCAGAAGTCGGGGGTAATACTAACCCCGACTTTTTCCGAGGGGTTGAGAGATTCCAAAAGAAAAACCCAACAAGTGAAAGAGCTGCACATTCGTGCAGTTTTCGGCTCTTTACCTTTGTCTAAGTCGAAAGTTCGCAAGCCGAAAATCTCCAGAGCCGACGGCTCCGACAGCTACGCCGTCTGAAACGGTCGCAGACCGACCGCCCCGCAGGAGCGGGGTTTGGTTGAGAAGGACATAAGTAGGTATTGACAAAGGGGAAATTGTTCTCCCTATCAAAGTTTCGAGATTTAATCGTCATCATCTTTCCAAAAAAGAAAAAATATTAACCAATGTCAAAATCAACACGATATAAAATTAGTTTTTTCATTTTAAACACCCTTTCATATTCTAAGTTTTATGTTTCTTCAAGCATTTGCTTAAGTTCTGCAATCAGCTTTGATAAAGCTTCATATTCGCAATCAGCATGAATATTATAAGCCTTTTCGATAATAATTCTAAGCTGTTCACGCTTTGCATACTTAATTGCAAGCTCTGTTGCAGTTGGTATTGTTGGCATAATATTTTTCATTATAATCAATCCTTTCTGCGGTTTGTGGGTTATCCGCTTTCCCTTTGTCTGTATATATTATACTACGGGATACCGTAGAGATATACATATATATAGTAAACTATTTGTAAAGAAACTGTTACGGGATACCGTAGAAATAATTGTTGACATTTACTAAATTATGATGTATAATAATAGCAAGGTGGTGATTTAATGGCAGTATCAGAAGCACAAAGAAAAGCCCGTGATAAATGGGATAAGGAAAACACAGAGAAAGTGCAATTTAAAGCACCTAAAGGGTTTAACAGAATGATAGAGGACAGAGCAAAAGAACTAGGAATGTCAAAGGCAGGGTATTTGAAATATGCTGTCAGACAGGAGATAAAATCAGCAGAGGACAGCCACATTGTAATAAAGACACATACAGACGAGGGGTGAGAACATGGGTTTAATTGAAATGAGCGAAACAGCAGTTGCAACGGCTGTTGTGATAGCAATAGTTGCTATCATAATCAACATAATATTGTTTGTTGCGATAATCTGCACAGCAGGCAACACAGAAAAGACCTACAAGGAATTACAGGAAACAAACAAGCGACTTGAAATGATGAACAAGAACTTGTTAGACACTAATATGATACTGATTAATAGATTTAGTCAGGGCAATAATTACAACAAAGACAACAACTCGCAGTGAGCCTAACGGCAACCACTGCGAGTTGTTTCATTTACCAAGCATTTTTCCGCTTACGAATAGATTTCTTTTGCTTTCGGTCAAGTGGCTGTGTGTTAGGCTCTATGCCCTCACGATTGGCGAGTATTTCTTCATCACTGAGATACTCTTTAGCAAGCATATTTGTGACAAGCTGTGATGTATCGTAGAGCTGACGGCGTTTATTTGTTTGTAAGTATGTGCGGTTATACATCTGAGCAGGAGTATAAGCCTTATTTTCCGAATAGAGTTCGTATTCCTCTATATCATAGGTGTAACCTGTCTGTATACGGCAGAATGGGTGCTTGAAGTGCGTATGGCAAGCGGTCACATCTGCGGTGATATCTCTTATTTGTTTGTCAAGCAAGTTGAAACGTTGCACTGTTGCATATATCATCATACGCCGTTTACGGCATTGGCACAAATGCTGAAATAAAGGTTTAGGAACGGCACATTTACCGCCCGAGAAGTCACGGCTATTGAATATAGTACCTATTTCATCAATAAGTACAAGCGTGTTTTTAGGGGCGTTGAGGATATCTTGTGCAGTGTTCAAGGGGATTATCTCAGTATAATCGGGGAAGTTTTTGATATTGATATTTGTCAAGATATGAAGTTGCGGATATTTGCGACAGAGTTCATAAGCTTCAGCGACCATAAGCGAGGTTTTACCTGCTCCGAATTTACCGACAAATAAGTGTATGCCCCAACCATTGAATATTTGCGACCAATTAAAATATAAAGCTGTAGCCTTATCATAGGCAGTATAAGCCGCCAAGGACGGCAGACGTACAAAGTAATCGAATAGAACCATTTAATCACCTTTCAGAAAGAATATTATAAGTATTATGCACTCGACAGTGAGTGCGATATAAAGCGGTAAAAAGAACATTGCTACCTCCGAGGATTGAAAAAGCGTATCATAGCATTGTAAAGCATTTTCCAAAGCAGGAAAAGCATTAAGCAAGCGAACACAAATTCAATGCACAACACACCGAATTGTTTCCACGTTTTAATAACGTCAATAGCGGCTAAGTCACAGCCGAGGAGCTTTAGCAACTGATAACAGGCGTTTTGAACATCATATAACACATTTACCACCCCTCTTTCTCAGGCTCTTGATTGTCGCTCTGTGGCGTGTCCTGTGGCTGTTCAGCCGATTGCTTTTTTAACTCCTGTTCCTGGTATAGTGCTTCTATAAGCCGTTTACGAGGAAGCAACAAGTCTTTTTCAGATTTAAAGGCGTGCAAGTCCATAAAGAACGCAACCACGCCAAGAACTGCACTGATAGCAAGAATTACTATCAGTGACAGGACGAATAATTTTAATATTGCAACCATTTTAACAACTCCTTATGTATTGTGGAAAAGATAACGTAACAGGGCAACGGAGCAGGATATAACAAACAATCCTATAATCATTGCACCTACTGTAAAACTAAATTCACCGAAACGAATACGCAAGCACATTAAGTGTTGAATTGAAACAAAAAGCGACTTCATAAGTGAAAACCAATCCATTTTGCACCCCCTATTTCAAGACCCATTTAACAACGCATATTGCTAACATGACAACAAAGAAAGAGATGAGGATAGTTAAAAACGTTGTGGGCAAAATGCCGATACTTGCAGTTAAGAACTTGAAAAAGTCGGACGAGCCGTCAAAAACTGATTTAATGCTGTCAAGTCCGAAATCAACAGAACCGAAATTTTTATCAAGATTTTTTTGTTCCTCATACTTCTCGAAATCGTCAGGAGCAAGACCGCTTTCTCCGTTTTTATCCATATCATAATCATACATATAATCAGGAGTCAACTTCTTATCAAGGTAATCAGTAAACGGCTTGTTTGTATCCATTTCAGCACCATTCTTGAAGATTTTCGGCTTATATTCAGGATAATCTTTATAATTAAATGCCGTTGACGTTACACAATAGTAATCAGGCATTACAACGTCTGTTCCCTCGCCTGTTTCGGGGTCAGCATTTACTGTTACAATCTGCTTTGTATTCAAAGAACCTTGATTGCACAAATAACCTTGATTGTCAAGGTCAAAGTAATCAGGAGTAGGAACTGAAAGAGAGGTCAAGCGACCATATACCACGATATAAAGCTTTGTATCGGCTGTGAACTGTGAACTATCAAGATTTTCAAGATTGATAGTAACATTCTTGACAGAGCCACCCTTACCAATAATGTAACCTGCATTTATGCCCTCTGCCTTTATCCATTCTGCAGGCTCTTTATTGTCGTCCGTAACATCATCAACAACGCCGCTTGTAGTATACATATATTTGCCATAGTCCAAAGAAGTATAAACAGCGTTTTTAACGCTTTCTTCATAAGACGACTTTTCAGGCGGGGAAGTAGTAATATAACATACAAATTCATATGTATAATCTTTAAGTTCATCATAGCTGTCACGGAGTTTTAAAAATTCGTCCGTTAGTGTGACACGGACGTTAAGACCATTGCTTTCAATTTCCTGTCCGTCATTACTTGCACCCGGAGCGACAAGAGTTCCCTTGCGGCTCATGCCCTCAGAGAGAGCAGGGGAATAATCGACAGTAAAGGGAACTGGTGGGGCGGAAGGCTCTAATTTATTATCAAAATTATCCCAATCATACAATTTTGAATGTATATAAACCTTTGCCGAAGAAATATCAAAGCCGTCTACGCCAAAATGGTAAAGAATACCCGAATATTTGTAGTCAGGTGTGGGAGAATTATCAAAGCGAAAGGATGAATAAAAAGATTTATAATTATTACCATTTGCATAAAAATACATAGAAACACGAGAAATATCAAAATCAGAATGAGACAAATAACGAAACTGATTATCAGTAAAATAATAACACATCAACGCATCATCAGGTAGCCAAATCATAGAAGTATTAACATCGCCTGAAGAGTTTTTTGTATAAATCAAAGCATAATTTTGAGGGAGAGTGTCAAAATGTTCAGAATAATAAGAAATAACATCAGAAGAATGAGGAATATCAGAAGTACTATTAACGACAGACCATTTAACTTTTGAAAAATCATTTTTTTCAACAGTATCAACAGCAAACGCAGGAACGGCACAACATATCATTAACACCATAGCGGAGAGGATTGACACGAACCGCCGAAGTTTTATTTTCATATTTTTTTCTCCTTTCTAAAATAAAAAATGCGGAGCGGATTAACCGCCCCGCACAAGCGAGATATACGGCTTACTTATGTGTAAGCTTTCTGATAACGCCAATTGCAACGCCGAGGAGCGATGCACCTACAAAAACCATAACAAGCGGATTGCTTGTCATAAGTGTCCAAACCTGTGACACAAGATCAGTAATAGTTGTTACTCCCGAAGTAATGGAAGCTGTTTCACCTGTAAGAACAGTAATAGGCATAATTTAATCTCCTTTCTTAATCGATTATGTCTATACTTTCAACAAAAAGCTTTTCAGCACCGCCGAAAGTACGAACGCCATAATTAATATTTACATGGCTATCAATGATAGCCGCAGAGTTAGGAAAAGTTTCCTGCAAGACCTTTGTTGAAACTTTAGCGATATGTATTTCATATCCTATCACTTTCTCGTCCTTACTTTCCTTTAGGCAAAAAAGCGTGTAGTTTTCCCACTCCTTGCCAGTTTCCTTAACAACTCCACTGTTTTTCTTAAAACCTTTGACAATATACATCTTGTCATACCTCCAAATCAATTAATATTTTTTTGTAGTTCTCTTGACTACAGTTATATTATATAACATTAAGCAAATGGCGTAAATGCTTGTAATATTTCGTGTCAATGTATAAATTGTTAAAATAACGCACTAACAAGCTGAACTTTTTGTAATATTTCTATGCACAATAAAACCGCCGATATTTAAACAAAATACGGCGGTTTATATCCTAAAATTTTCTATTTGTGTTTGGGGTGGTAGAGGTCGCCTGTTCAAATCAGGTCACTCCGACCAAAAGCCCTCGGTGCGGTTGTTAAATTAATTATCTAATTGTATCTTATCGACCGCCTGACGGCGTAAATCATCATAAGAGTGCAAATAAATATTTGTGGTGTCAAGCTTTGTGTGCCCGAGCAGGTCGGCAACTGTCTTGACATCAGCTCCATTAGAAGTAAGCAGACTTGCGAAAGTGTGACGGAATTTGTGCGGCGTGAGGTGTGGCAAGCCCTCTGAGTGTGTCTTTTTCCATTCCTCATTCTTGCGAATAAACATTGTGTTATATTCCTCATGATAACGGACAATATACATCTTGTCATACCTCCAAATCAATTAATATTTTTTTGTAGTTCTCTTGACTACAGTTATATTATATAACATTAAGCAAATGGCGTAAATGCTTGTAATATTTCGTGTCAATGTATAAATTGTTAAAATAACGCACTAACAAGCTGAACTTTTTGTAATATTTCTATGCACAATAAAACCGCCGATATTTAAACAAAATACGGCGGTTTATATCCTAAAATTTTCTATTTGTGTTTGGGGTGGTAGAGGTCGCCTGTTCAAATCAGGTCACTCCGACCAATATGTAAAAACGGCTTTCCGCTATTGTGGAGAGCCGTTTTTTTTTAGTTGAATAGTGCTAAAGATTTTCACAAGCAAATATTAATCATCATAACAAGGTACAGAACAATTATCACAAGAAGGGGAATCTGTAAGATAAAATATACATTCCTCACAGTGAGCATAACAGCAACAGTTATCATAATCGCATACCTTATCAGCACATTCGCCATGGTCGGTATTTTCTTTACACCAAAAATTAAACTCTTTCATTTTAAAAAATCCTTTATTATTCAAATTTGAGATTATTCACAGCTTTGCACATTTGGTTGAAATTGCTATGTACATAACGCTGGGTAGTTGTTATATCAACGTGTCCGAGCAATGCTCTGAGAGTTTCGATATCTGCACCACACTGAATAAGATACGTTGCATAGCTATGTCTAAGCTTGTGCGGGGTGAGATACTGTAAATCAGGGTACTTTGTTTTCTGTTGTTCATAGAACGCTCTGTAGAGCCTGTTATAACGTCTAAGGGATATAACTGTATGAGTTATAGGCGAAACGAACAGAAAGCCGTTTGAGACGTCCTGAGAGCGTATCTGATTAAGAATAGCTATTGCATTACTATGCAAGGGGATAAGCCTATCACGGCGAGATTTTGTGGTCTGTACAATCCTATCACCGCATGAAGTATGTACGAGTGTCTGACAGACTTTAAGATATCTATTATCAAGGTCAATGTTATCCCAACTAAGGGCGAGAAGTTCACCACGGCGGAGACCTGTCCACAAGTCAAGCTGAAACATTCTGCAAACGCTGCTATCATCATCAAAGAGATGTACGAGATTATCGGGGCTAAAATATTCAGCTTCTTTTTTTATACGTTTTGGAGGTTTAACATAGTCGCAAGGGTTTTTGTCACAATAACCATTAACTATAGCTTCACGGAATACACGTTTAAGTAAGAAATATGAACGTCTTTGGCGGTCATTACTGTAAGATAGGGTGGATTTAAGACAATTCTGAATATCAATAGGCTTTACGCTCAGAAGCTCCATATCGGCTATATAACCGAAGTGTTTTTGATTTATATAGTAATAGTCCTTATAGCAATCATAGGCTATCACATCAACGCAGTATGCGTTATAGAACATCTCAAACCATTCTTTAAAAATCATAGGACATCATCATTTCCATTCTCTTTAAGATATTGAAGTATATCATTGCAGTTCTTTTCGACTTGACTTGAAAAGGTGAAACTACTTTCATACTGATAAAAGACATTAGCACGAGGGGGAGAAACTATCGGCAAATCGTCTTTAAAGTCTGAATTGCAATAGATTTCTTTAGTTTTGCGGACTATGTTCTTGCTACTCCAGAAGAACTTGCCAAAAATCTTTTTTACGTCCTTTGTTATGTACTTTGTGACGTAAAAAGCTAGATTAGACATCTGTCCGTAAGTCTGAATAGCTGTTGAGAAACCATAGCGCCAATCAGACACGTTATATACAACAGGCAAATCAGATATATCACAGCCGAGCTTATCACATATATGCAGGCGCTTTATAGTATCTATTTTAAGGGGCTTGTCATGACCCTTAACAAGACGTGTACCACTATCAACGAACTTAAAGTCACAATCGTTTATAAGAGCGTGACAATGTATACCGCCTTTTTTGTGAAACTCAGGAACAAGGACATAACGCAAGCCTTTACGTTGAACAGCATTATCAAACCAACGTTTCAAGGGCTTAAAGACTTCCCGAGGGTCGGAGCGGTCAAAATCTTTACCGCTGAATGTTATAGTAAGAAAGTACTTCCAATCATTCTGATAAACAATATCAAAGATACTTTGCTTTGCTCTTTGAACACTATCGGAACGAACTTCACCGCTTTGTGACTGCTTATCTTTAAACTTGCGAGTGTCAAGCATATCAAACGTTATGTTTCCGTTTTCGTCCTCATACTCAAAATAACATATGTAATTTTCACGAGCCTTTTTAAGTTGCTCTTGTCTTGAACGTTCGTCAATACTATGCTCATGCTTGCAGTGATACTCAAATGCAGGGTCTTTAAAAATGTGTCGTTCAGAACGTGTTATAGTATAACTGCCGTCACGATATTCCTTTATCTTTGTATTACACTTGACCTCTTTAGAGGACGTTTTTAGGGGCATTTTTAACACCTCATTTTTAAAAGTGAGTACTTTTTGTGGCTAATATCAAGTAATAGCCACACGCACCGCAGGGCGGCGCAAGCGCTCGCCCCTGCGGTCGCTCGTGGCTATACGCCACGCCTTTTTCGCAGACTTCTGCTTGTCTTTCTATCGTGCATAATGTCACTTGTAACATCTACTCCACGATTGGCAAGTATTTCCGTGTCGCTGATGTACTCCTTATCAAGCATATTATCTACAAGCTGAGAAGTATCATAAAGCTGTCGGCTCTGATTAGTCTGCAAATACAAACGGCTGTAAAGCTTTTTCGGCATATATGACTTATTCTCAGTATATGCCTCATACTCGTCTATATCGTAGGTTTTGACCTTAATAAGGCGTGTATAAGGGTGACGGAATGTAGCACGGCACGTTGACACTGTAGCCGTTATATCTCGTATCTGCTTATCAAGCAGATTGAAGCGTTGCACTGTAGCAAGTATCATCATTTTGCGCTTTCTACATTGACAAAGGTGCTGAAAAAGCGGTTTAGGAACGGCTCTTTTACCACCTGAAAAATCTCGTGAATTGAAGATAGTGCCTATCTCATCAATCACCACAATGCAATTTTTAGGAGCGTGCAGGATATCTTGTGCGGAATTAAGCTTGTATATATTCGTCCACTCAGGGAAGTTTTGAAGATTGATATTTGTAAGTATAGACAACTGAGGATAACGCACGCAATAGTTATATGCTATCTGAGCGAGGGTTGACGTTTTACCAGTGCCGAATTTACCAGTATAAAGGTGTATGCCCCAACCTTGAAAGATAGCGGAATTATTGAAGTATGCACCGAAAAGGTGGTCATACACCTCATAGGTAATAAAGGGCGGTATTTGTTTTATGTAATCAAATATAATCATAACAAATCACCTACACAGCACTTGCACAACGTGTCATGCGTATCATCACATTATAGAAAAACTTGCAGAAGATACAGAGCATAACCACAGCGAATATAAAAGCCATGCCGAGAAGCAAAGCGTCATATCTATTCATGACTTCTTGCGAAAGATCACAGCCCATTAACTTCAAAAGCTGAAAAAATGGATTGTTTTCATCAAACACTATGTGTACTTTCATCATCACTCACCTCACTATCATTAGTTTCAACCGCAGGAACGGCTTTTATTTCAACATCTTCACCGAACATAAGATATTCAATAAGCTGTTTTCTGTTTCCGCTGAATTCATGTTCAGCTTTAAAGTTTCTAAGGTCAGTGAAGAAACCTATAACACCGCTTATAGTACAAACCATAAAGCAGATAACGAGTATAAACAAAACCAAGTTAAGCATTTTTCTACCTCCTAACGAGCCATACAAGAGAAAAGACCATAAGAGCAACGAGGACAACTAAAACAATATTTACTAACATAATAAACCTACTTTCTAAGCATAAAATATAATAACGTCAAGCTGATTGATAAAAGCATACCACCTATAATAGCCGAACCGAGAGTAAAGCTGTATTTCCCAAATGGAAACGTATAAGACATACAGTTCATCAGAAATTTAAAAACTAATTCAATACCATGTATTATATCCATAATTCACCTCACGAAGGTATAACAAGCTTGATAAGCGCAATAGCTAAGAACAGCACAAACCATGCAGAAAACACAGCATAAAACCATGAGGGCAAGCAAGAAAGTGCGGCGGTAAGAAAGTCCCAATATGTGCCCGTTGTACTAAATATAGATTTTATATCCGTGAAATCAACAGAGCCAAAATTAGCATTAATTTTCTTTTTATCAAGATACTTGTTATAATCATCAGGTTGCATATATGAACCATCATTTATAACACCGTCTGAACCTTTGGCAAGGTCAACGTCAGTAACCTTTGAAGGCGGTATATTACACAAGTCTTTGAGCTTTGTAGTCGAGGGATTATAAGTATTTCCGTCCTTATCTTTATATACTTTTGGTACATAATCAGGAAACTTCTCATAAGAGAAAGAATCTGAAATAACAGAATAAACACGATAAGCCTTGAATGTTTCGGGCTTGCCTGTTTCTTCATCAACGGACCTTACAAAATCATCAATCTTCTCACACGTCTTAAGGTTTGTAAAATCTTCTTGATAGGCATACGAGCCGAGCCACGTTGAAGAATTTGTATCTTCTGTTTTTTCACCATTCTGAGGAGTAACATGACCGTTATTCTTTACAAATACACCGATAACATTAACATAAAGCTTGCTATCATCAGTAAGACCATGTGTTTTATAATCAATAGAAGTGAGGTCAAAAGATACAGTAAGCTTGCCGTCACGAGGAATAGTATAAATAGGTGTTCGGCCTTGATATAATGTTAAATACGGCTCAAAAGTATCAACAGTATCATTACTATTCAAATCGTCAGAAGAAGAGCCGTCAGACTTAATTTTTTCATCATCTTGACCCTTGTAGTAATTACCGTCATGGTTCATTGCATAAAGCACAACATCTTCATCAAAGAAACGTTGCAAATCATCACCAGCGTTAAGAAGATTTTTTGAAAGACAACATAAAACGGCATAAGTACCAGAGCCGTAAGATTTTCCTAAGTCTTTTTCATTGAACGTTTTTAAAAACTCAGGTGTAAGCTTTATATCAAGGTTTATATTATTATTTTCAGCCGCTACAAGTCCATTTTCATCAGCATTAGCACCGCCTTTTGACGGATAATAAATTTTATTTTGCATATTCAATGAAAGTTCGGGGGTATATGTCACAGTAAACGGAGCAGGAACAGCGTTAGGGTCAGTAGGTGTTATATCATCGCCGTTGTTAGTTATTTTAATATTAGATTTAAAGATGTGATTAGGATAAGAATGTGATTGTTCATCATCATCAACATATAAAGAAAAAGAAGATACATCAACATTAGCACGATATTCTAAAACATCTATGTCAGAGTTACCATAGTTAGAAACACGAGCATTAATAAAAGAAATAGTAAAAGATGATGAATAGCGACCATGTGTAAGAATTAATGTATCATTAACCAAAATATCATCAGGAATAAAGAAAATGTAATACCACCAATAATATTGTGAACTATCCTCAGAATATGTCATAATATAATGAGAATTTTCAATATCAATATTGTTATTTTTTGCATAGTCAATCATTTGTGAAAATCGTTTCTCACGATTAACGTTACTAGACGAAACGACACTGCTAACGTCATCAGCGAATGCAGGAACGGCACAGCATATCATCACAACAAGTGCAGAGAACATACACAACACTTGCTTAATCTTATTTCTCAATTTATCAACTTCCTTTCAAAAAAATTAAGCGGAGCAATTTGAATTACTCCGCTTATGTAAATGGTTTTGCTTATACAGCGTGTCTGAACTTTGCGAAAAGTCCTGCACCTGAGCCGAGAAGAGACAGACCTACAAGAATTGCAATAGGTACGTTGCTTGTCATAGCGTCCCAACAAGAACCAAAAACAGTAACGGCATTACTAAGCATTGTTGTTACAGCTTCCATTATTAGCAAAACTCCTTTCTTATTAAATTTTTATAACAGCGGTTTCACCGCTAATTATTTTGTGTTGCGGTGAAGTGTTCCGTCTGCATTGATAACGGTGATATCAACAAGCTGAGAACGTCCGTTAAAAATCTGATAGTTCAGCATTACATCACAGCCGAGAAGCTTATTGAAATCCTCAGAATTTCCGTTAAGTCTGATTGCATTTTCGGTCGGAATTTTCAGCGTATCGACCATTTTTCCGTGACAATCGGGGTTATCAACTTCCTGCAGAAGCTGAAATACTACCTTTTCGGGGCTGTTTATCTGCTTGCCCTCTATTACTCCGTTAAATGCTTTCTTTTTTGTCCAGCCTACAATAGTTGTTTTCATGTTTTTTCCTTTCTGAGGTTTTTCGGCTTTTCCTCGTGCCTTTAAATTTGTGATAATAAACATAAGATAAACAGATGCTTACCCGGTGGCTTCTTTAGTGCCAAAACTCTAAGAAAGTTTCATAGAGTGCTACCTATTATGCACACGTTCACGGCTACTACCTACCATTCGAGACTTTTCCGTTTCAGGCTGTCGTCATTCACCGATTTAATCGTAGTTATCTTTATGTTCAAGTACTTAGTACAATAATGTACTACCAGCATATATAATATACCCCATTTTTGTACTATTGTCAATAGAACAATTATGTACTATGATATAATTTGTATGAATAAACAAATAAGTGAGGTGATTTTTATTAATTATTATCAAAGACTTAGAGATTTAAGAGAGGATATGGAACTAAATCAAAGCATGATAGCGAAAATTCTTGACACTTCTCAAAAGCAATATAGTAGGTGGGAAACAGGTGAATATCCTATCCCATTTGAAAAAGTTATACAGTTAGCAAAATTTTATAAAGTGAGTATTGATTATATAGCAGGACTTACGAATGATAAAAGAGGAATAGGCTATAAAGCCGACAGCAACAGTAAATACAATATAACACAGCAGAACAATAATAGCGCTGTTGTAAAAATTAAGGAGAAATAAATGTTAGGTTTAGACAAGACTTTAGCATATATACTTATAGGACGAATTATCATAGATGCGTTAATCTTTTTGCTTATTATTTATCTAATCTGCAAATTTCTTGACCTTTGCAAAACTGTTAATGATCTTTCAAAGAGGAACAAGGAGCAAGCGGAACTATTGAAACAGCAAAATGAAACGCTTGTGAAAATAGGACAGATAATAATAAAAATTAATCAGGATAAAGAGGGGTAATCATGCTAGAGGAATTATTTCAAAACGCAGAAACAGCAACAGCAATATTCATAGGGTTGAATATAATTTGGCTAGTAATTGTTATTGCTTTAATTATTTGTGTTTTCAACATATCCATAAGACAATCACATCAGGACAGAGGACAAGACACCATAATCAAGCTACTGCAAAACATATCCGACCAACAAGAGGACATACTTGACGAGCTGAAATACCTCAATGACAGCAATGACGTAGACCGACAGGAGCAAGAGGACTACACAGAGCCGAATGACTATCAAGACTTCTGAGTGTCGCCTATCGGCGAGAATACAAAGTGCTGACCACTACGGATTAAAGTTGAGAAGCGGTGCTTGTTTGTAGCTCCGATATGACACAATCAGAACAAAGGGAACGCACAGCCTTGCGACAGTGTGCAGACCTGCACCCCAGAGGTGGGCGCGTGGCGATGTCACACAAAGTTTTTCACTGCGTTCAAAACTTTGGCGACCGCCACTCAGGCAGGGGGCAGGCAAGGCGCACAGCACAGCTTTGTGCGCCCTGCACCCTCAACATTTAATGCTTCGGACATAAAAAACGCCCTGCGCACTTCGTGCGTGGGCTTGGGGTGGTAGAGGTCGCCTGTTCAAATCAGGTCACTCCGACCAATATGTAAAAACGGCTTTCCGCTATTGTGGAGAGCCATTTTTTAGTTGTCGAAATATTCTAACACAAAAAAAGCTCCGACGGCAAATCGGAGCTTTTGGTTTTATATTACATCTTCGCAAGCTTTGCAAATTCTGCTTTCAGTGCAGGATAGATCTCTGTGTAAAGCTTGTAGTATTTCTCATACTCAGGTGCTCGCTCTGCTTCAGGCTGCTGTACCTTGTCGGTCTTTACTACTGCCTTACAAGCTTCCGGTACTGATGAGTAAATGCCTGCGCCTGTTGCTGCAAGAAGTGCTACGCCAAGGGCTGGACCTTCTTTCGATGAAGCTGTTTTTACAGGGCAGTTGTAAAGATCTGCGAGCATTGATCTCCACAGCGGTGAGCTTCCGCCGCCTCCGCATGCCATCATGTCGGATACGTTGATATCCATTTCTCTGAATACCTCAACACAATCTCTCAGGGAGTATGATACGCCCTCCATTACTGCTCTCAGCATATCACGCTTAGTGTGCATTGCGGAAAGTCCGAAGAATACTCCTCTTGCGTCAGGGTCAAGATGCGGTGTTCTTTCGCCCATGAGATATGGCAGATAGAGAAGTCTGTTTGCACCAACAGGCACTTTCTCTGCTTCCTTATCCATGAGATAATATTCGTCAACGCCCATGCACTTTGCTGTTTCTTTCTCTGCATTGCAGAAATTATCCCTGAACCATTTCAGCGAAAGTCCTGCGCCTTGTGTAACACCCATAACGTGCCATGCGTTCGGTACTGCTGCACAGCAGGTGTGAACTCTGCCCTTTGGGTCGATAGAGATAGAAGAAGTGTGTGCAAATACGACGCCTGATGTTCCGATAGTTGTGAACGCCTTACCGTCCTCTGCAACGCCTGTTCCGATAGCCGCAGCGGCATTGTCGCCTGCTCCGCCTACTACTATAGTACCCTCTTTAAGTCCTGTAAGCTCAGCCATTTTCTTTGTGACCTTGCCTGTTACCTCGCATGACTCGTACACCTTGCCCAGCATTGACATATCAATGCCAAGCGTATCGCAGACTTCCTTTGACCAGCAGCGGTTTGGCACGTCAAGAAGCTGCATACCGCTTGCGTCGGAAACCTCTGTTGCATATTCGCCTGTGAGGATAAATCTCAGATAGTCCTTTGGAAGAAGAATGTGTCTGCACTTTTCATATATATCAGGCTCGTTGTTCTTTACCCAAAGGATTTTCGCAGCCGTCCAGCCTGTGAGGGCAGGGTTTGCTGTTATCTTGATGAGCTTTTCTCTGCCTAGCTTTTCGTTCATTTCTTCAACTTCTGCGGCAGTTCTCTGATCGCACCATATTATGGACTTTCTAAGCACGTTGTTGTCCTTATCCAGCATAACAAGTCCGTGCATCTGTCCAGAGATACCAACACCTGCAACGTCCTCTTTATTTACGCCGCTTTTGGTCATAACAGCCTTGATAGTGTTTATCATTGCGTTTGCCCAGTCAGCAGGGTCCTGTTCTGCATAGCCATTTTTAGGCTGATACATAGGATATTCAATAGTTACAGAAGAAATAACAGTGCCCTTTTCGTCAAAAAGCACCGTCTTAGTGCCACTTGTGCCGCAGTCTACGCCGATTACATAAGCCATATTTTTTTACTCCTTTATAATATGTATAGTATCATTTGTGTTCATTAAAACGATTACATTAATTATACAATATTTCTCTCTGAAATGCAATACCCATAAAACGTTTTCGCAAAATTTATCTGCACAAAAAAAGGACGGTGGGGCTGCCGTCCTATAAATTTGTTGAAAAAGCTGGTGAGTGGGCGGGACGTCGAGGGCGCCGTCCCCTACAAAACAACGTGTCTGTGTTATTGACAGGATACGGCTCGATATCGTCCATTTTAAGTCTAGTCTGCTTTCTCAAGCACAAAGAATGTGCTGTTGTTTTCGCTTTTCATTTCCTTTATAGCCCAGCCTGCCGCGATCAGACTGTTGAGCTTTTCAACTCGCTGAAATCTGTCCATATCCGGGGCTTTTCCATCATGGGCTTTGTCCTCATTTCTTGAAACATAAAATATCTTTTGCATATATATCCTCTTTCCCTGAGAGTGACAATTGTTCCCCGATTTTTTTACAACTGTCGCATTTTATTGATTACATTATACTACACAAATATGGAGATTTCAAGGAATACCAAAAATTTTAACCTCTTTTTAACGCTTTAGTATTATTCTGATTTTTCATGCTTTTCAGTGCTTATTATATATAACGGCATAGGTAAGGTGAAAAAATGCACGTTTTCAGGGCTGTTTTATGTGCTGATATGTACAAAAACTTATGACGAGTGAGTATTTTTATATGACAGCCCTTGACTTTTTTTTATAAAAGGCATATAATATTATTATTAATTTATATATTTATAGTCTTTATAAATAATGAAACTAAGAAACTAATTTATATGGAGGGTTTAACAATGGGTAGAGTATATAACTTCAGCGCAGGTCCTGCTGTACTCCCTGAGGAAGTGCTTAAGGAAGCTGCCGATGAAATGCTCGATTATAAGGGCACAGGTATGAGCGTAATGGAGATGAGCCACCGTTCCAAGGCGTTCGATGACATCATCAAGGAAGCTGAAAAGGACATCAGAGATCTTATGGGTATCCCTGATAACTATAAGGTGCTGTTCCTTCAGGGCGGTGCTTCTCAGCAGTTCTCAGCCGTTCCTATGAACCTTATGAAGAACAAGAAAGCGGCTTACATAATCACAGGTCAGTGGGCTAAGAAGGCTTATCAGGAGGCTCAGAAATACGGCGAGGCTGTTGCTGTGGCTTCTTCTGCTGACAAGACTTTCTCTTATATCCCTGATTGTTCAGATCTCGATATTCCTGAGGACGCTGACTATGTTTATATCTGCGAAAACAATACTATCTATGGTACAAAGTACAAGACTCTGCCTAACACAAAGGGTCACACACTTGTTGCAGACGTTTCTTCCTGCTTCTTGTCTGAGCCTGTTGACGTAACAAAGTACGGTGTTATTTACGGCGGCGTTCAGAAGAACGTTGGCCCTGCCGGCGTTGTTATCGCTATCATCAGAGAAGATCTTATCACTGACGATGTTCTCGAGGGAACACCTACAATGCTCAAGTGGAAAACTCAGGCTGACGCTGACTCTCTTTACAATACACCTCCTTGCTATGGCATCTACATCTGCGGCAAGGTATTCAAGTGGATAAAGAAAATGGGCGGTCTTGAGGCTATGAAGGCTCACAACGAGAAGAAGGCTAAGATACTCTATGATTATCTTGACCAGAGCAAGCTCTTCAAGGGCACTGTTGTTCCTGAGGACAGATCTCTTATGAACGTTCCATTCGTAACAGGCGACGCTGAGCTTGACAAGAAGTTCGTTGCTGAGGCTACAGCAGCAGGCTTTGTAAACCTCAAGGGTCACAGAACTGTTGGCGGTATGAGAGCTTCTATCTACAACGCAATGCCTATCGAGGGCGTTGAAAAGCTTGTTGAGTTCATGAAGAAGTTCGAGGCTGAAAACGCTTAATCAGATTTGATCGAGGTGAAATTTCAATGCTTCATCGATTGCTTCATATGATAAGCACTGCTGATTTGATCAAAAACAATCCGGACGATTGGCGTGATAAGCTTAATGAAAGAAGTAAGTCAAAAGGCAAAGTTGTTCTCGTTCTTTTCGCTGTAATACTTGTTCTTTGCCTGTTTGTAAGAATTATCACTTAAATAGATGAAAGAGGTTAGTTTAATGTACAACATATTGACTTTGAATAAGATCGCCGCTTGCGGTACAGATATTTTCGACAAGGCTAAGTACACAGTAAGCGACAATGCTGAAAATCCTACCGCTATAATGGTACGTTCAGCAAAGATGCACGATATGGAAATGCCTGAGAGCCTGCTTGCTATTGCAAGAGCAGGTGCTGGCGTAAACAATATCCCAGTTGAGAAGTGCGCAGAGCAGGGAATCGTTGTATTTAACACACCTGGCGCAAACTCAAACGCTGTTAAGGAACTTGCTATTTGTGCGCTTCTTCTTTCTTCAAGAAAGATAACTGAGGCTGCTGCATGGGCTGCATCACTCAAGGGCACACTTGACGCTCCAAAGACAGTTGAGGGCGGCAAGTCTAAGTTTGCAGGTCCTGAGATATTGGGCAAGACTCTTGGTGTAATCGGTCTTGGTGCTATCGGCGGAAAGATCGCAAACGCAGCCGTTGCACTTGGCATGGACGTTATCGGCTATGACCCATTCCTTTCTGTAAACGCAGCTATCCAGCTTGATCCTGCTGTAAAGGTAACTGCTGATATCAACGATATTTACAAGAACAGTGACTATATCACTATCCACGTTCCTTATACACCTGACACAAAGAACACTATCGACGAAGCTCAGATAGCAATGATGAAGGACGGCGTTCGTCTTATCAACCTTGCAAGAGGCGAGCTTATCAACAGTGCGGCTGTTGTAAAGGCTATCAAGGACGGCAAGGTTGCAAAGTATGTAACAGACTTTGCAGATGATGTTGTTCTTGGCGAGGAGAACGTTATCGTTCTGCCACACCTTGGCGCTTCCACACCTGAGTCTGAGGACAACTGCGCAACAATGGCGGCTCACGAGCTTATCGACTATATCGAGAAGGGAACTATCAAGAATTCTGTAAACTTCCCTAATGCAGAGCTTGCTAAAACAGGCGACCACCTTGTTTGCGTGCTTCACAAGAACGTTCCTGCACTTATTGCACAGATCACATCTGTTGTATCTGACAAGGGCGCAAATATCGAGAACCTTGTAAACAAGTCTAAGAAAGACTGGGCTTACACAATGCTCGATGTTACAGGCGACGTTGACGCTGACGCTTTCAAGTCTATCGAGGGCGTTGTTGGCGTAAGAGTTCTTTAATTGTTGATAAAAGAAATTTTATATGCAGCAATGAGGCTGCCCACGGACGAACTGCGTCTTGGGCAGCCTTTTTTGATACAAAAAAGCTATAATTTAAGTGAAAAATGGAGGAATTTAAAATGGACAAACTTATAACAGCAATTTTATTTATCGGAATACCAATGGCACTGACTCAGCTTATTTACAGGATAATTGACCGCAAGGGTAACAAGACCGCAAAGCTTGCTGAGCGTTTTCCTGTGCTTGTGAAAAGAAAGTTTCTTGTGCAGATAGGCGGAGCAATGGCGTTCGTTATCGTGTTCGGGCTTATCTCGCTTCTGCTTGACCTGCCTATCAAGGTGTTTTTCATTGTGTGCGGAGTTGTAGTGGGCGTGATAAACGGCATGGCGGTCACGCTTATGTACAGAGATTAGTCGGTTGCAACGTGGCAACTGGGGCAAAATAAAAAGCTGTCAGATCTGACAGCTTTTTTTGTATGCTTATTTCTTTCTGAAGACCACAAGCTTGCTGATGACATAGTTAAGTATCAGCACAACAACGTTTGCCACTATCTTTGTTATCCAATAGTTGAAGCTGAGAAGTGAGTAGCCGAGCCACATCATGAACATTTCTACGAGAAGAGTGAATATCCTGCCGCCATAAAATGAAGCCGCTTCGGAGATTATCGCCTTTTTGCCCTCTGCTTCAGACTCGAAAACCCATATCCTGTTGGTTATGTATGCGAATGTTACTGCACATATCCATGATATTACGGTGCTTGTGGTGGAAACACCGCCCTTGCCTATGCCTGCTTGCTCCAAAAGTACTTTTGAGATGCCTGCGGTCACAAAGCTGACTGCGGTGGTGAGTACGCCGAAAAACAGATACAAAAGCATTTCCTTGTTTTTGACGTAAAAGGGTCTGAACCAGCCGAATATCTTCCAGTCCATTATTTTGTCGAAAATGTCTTTATCTTTCTTTGCCATTTCTGTTATCTCCTTTTGTGCATATGAATATTATGAACACAAAGAATATTATAACTCTTTTACATCGTTTTTTCAACAATACTGTTGCAATTGGTTAAAAAATATGTTATGATAACTATATGTAGTCAGTTTTCATGACTGCCTTTAGTGCTATTTTTATAACTAGGGCAGCAAATTTATATTCTGACCTGAAAGGATAATTTTATTTTATGAAAGTTGTTATCATCGCTGTGCTTCTTATGCTGTCTGCTATTTGTTCTGCAACGGAGACAGCATTTTCTTCATGCAACAGGATAAGGCTTAAAAAACTTGCAGACGACGGAAACAAGTCTGCAAAGAAGGCAATGAACATATGCGATAATTTTGATAAGGCACTCACCGCTATACTTGTGGGAAACAATGTTGTGAACATTTCTTCATCTTCACTTGCAACGGTGCTTTTTACGGAGAAGTTCGGAAAGGGAAGCGTGGGTCTTGCTACTGTAGTCATGACGGTGCTTGTGCTTATTTTTGGTGAGATCTTGCCTAAGAGCCTTGCAAAGGAAAATTCCGAGAGGTTTTCTATTCTTATGGCGGCTCCGCTTTCCGCATTCATGTTCATCATCACGCCTATAACGGCTATTTTTATGGGCATAAAAAGCGGTGTTACAAAGCTTGTGGGCAACAAGAACAGCGAGCCGTCTGTTACTGAGGAAGAACTTAAATATATCATAGACGAGATTCAGGACGAGGGTGTACTTGAAGAGCAGGAGTCGGAGCTTGTGCGTTCGGCACTTGATTTTGACGAGATAACCATAAGCGAGATACTTGTTCCGAGAGTAAATATCGAGGGTGTTGAGCTTCATGAGGATATGGAGAGCATAAAAAAACGCTTTGTGCAGACAAAGTTTTCAAGGCTTCCCGTGTATGACAAGGACTTAGACCACATTGTGGGACTTATCCACCAGTCTGACTTTTTTGAAATGTATCTCAAGGGCAAGACGGACATAAGCCTTATAATGAACAAGCCACTTTACATAACCGAAAACCGCAAGATCTCTGAGATCCTGAAGCAAATGCAGCGCAAAAAGGTGCATATGGCGGTGGTGCTCGACCAATACGGCGGTACGGAGGGCATTTGTACCCTTGAGGATATCATAGAGGAGCTTGTGGGCGAGATCTATGATGAAAGCGACGAGGAGGATACCTCCCTTGTGAAAATAAGCGACGGTGTTTACGAAGCGTCGGCGGAGCTTTCGGTATCGGATTTTCTTGACAGGATAGGACTGCCGGAGGACACTATCGAAACCGAAAGAACATCTCTCGGTGGCTGGATAATGGATATGCTTGACAGACTACCTGAGCAGAATGAAGTTATAAGCTGTCCGCCTTTTGAGATGACAGTGAAAATGGAGGACGAGCAGAAAATAGACAGGATACGCTTCAAGATATCCGAAGAGGAGCTTGAAAGCAAGAAGGCGGAGGAAGAAAATGCCTAAGCAGATAAAGAAAGAGCAGATAAAAAAGTCAGAGCTTTTATACAGAAAATGGTCTGTTGCAGGACTTGCGGCAGCGGCTGTGTTCATGGGGTGTATGGCTGGGCTTATGAGCATGATAGTGAAAACCGAGGGAGCAAAAGTGCCAACGATAGTGCTTTTTGCGGCGTTCATTATCTACACGGCAGTGTCGGTGGTATGTGCGGTGCTTGGAGTGAAAAGCTATGTAAAGGACGACTGCGGAGTGTGTCTTTTTCAGGGTATAGTGCATATTTACAGCGTTATAGCCTGCGTAATGAATGTGAGAATGGCATTTATAATACTGTTCTCAGCGTTAGGCTCGCAATCGGGGGTAGATACCCTTATAGGAAGCCAATCGCAGAACGAATTTATACAAAGTCAGTATGCAAGCTGGATATGTCTAGCCATTGCTACTCTGTTCTCAGTGATACTTGGTATTCTTGCGGTCGTTAGGCTTGTGAAAAATAAAAAGGGCTGATAGAATTATCATTTAATGTAGGGGCGAACAGTGTTCGCCCGTAATTTCGTGCTTTTGGGAAAAAATATGTCTTAGAAAATCATAGAGTAAGGAAGAAGAAAAATAATGTTTTTGCTTATACTTGTAGTTGTATGCTACACGATATGTTCCCTTAGTGACAAGTACGCTGTTTCAACGGCAAAATTCAACGGCGATGAGCTTGGATTCTTAATGGCGGCGGCAACGGCTGTTTTCATGGCTTGCTGTCTGCCTTTCCTCGACAGGACTATTACGCTTAGCTGGCAGTCATTTGCGGCGATAGGTCTGCTGTGCTTGTCGAAGATCCTTGAATTTAAGCTTTCGGCTATTATCCTTGATGAAATATCAGCCTTTGAGCTTAAGGCTTGGCTTGGTATCACCCTTTTCATGTCCTATGCAACGGATATTTTCCTTGGTGAAAAGCCGAGCATTTTCAAGTTCCTTTTTATCGTGCTTACTGTTGCAGGACTTGTTTTTATCGCAAAATCAGGCAGAACGGACAGCGGCAATATAAATTACCGCAGGATAGTTGTTCCTCTGGTGTTCTATCTTTTGGCAAGATACGGCTACGGCATAGTTGTAAGAGCGTCGGAGAATTACATATCCTCAACCATGGCGCTGTTCTTTGCGCTTATACTTATGGCTATCATACTTCTGCCAAGGGCGAAGCCTTTGGAGATATTCAAGAAAAATCAAAAGGGCGCATGGGTGGTTGTGCTTACAAAGATTCCGAATGTGGCAGGTCTGCTTGCGGAGAACGCTGTTATTGCTGTGAGCCTTGCGAGTGCGTCATTTATCCAGCCTATGATACTGTGTTCGCTGTTTGTTATAGCGCTCATAAGAAAAGAGCCTATCACAAAGCTGAGATTTATCGGCAGCGTTATTTGTATGGTGGGCATAATAGGATTTCAGGTTTGTTAAAAATAAAACGTCGGGCGTTTCAATTCGTCCGACGTTTTTTGTTATCTTTCGGTATTGTACATTGCGGCAAACCAGTAATCTTCTTCAAGATAGCTTGTGTCTTTCTTGCCCCATGTAATTTTTATTTTCACAAGACAGCCGTCAATATCCTCTTTTGGAAGCTCCAGCTTTTTGGACTCCTTGGCAAGCACCTTTCCGTCATAGCTGTAGACAGTGTAAAGCACGTCACCGAGCCTGTCCCCTGTGACTTCTACGGACATAGGGGTTTTAAGGGTAACATTGCCGTCCTTATCTACATCTGCCTTTACATTAAATGACGGTACGGAGGAGAGCAGATCTTCAAAGCTCTTTTCAGCGGAAAGGCTCTCGCTCTTGCCATTGCAGTATCGTGTCTTTTCAGTGCCGGGAAGCTCATATTTGCTTCCGTCACAGGTCAGCACAACTGAACCTTTCTCCACCTTTGGGGTTATATTTATCACAAGGGCGCAAGCCAAAAAGATAACGGCGGTAAGCAGGCCTACAAGTATTTTCCTTTTCATTATTATCACCAATGCTATTATAGCACCTTTTGGAATAATAATCAAGGGCAGTGTTTTAGTCTTTGAGCTTTATCTCACGTTTTATCCTGCCCATTATCACAATGGCGGCGACAGTGCCTACAAGCTCGCCGAACGGAACGGCTGCCCATACTATCTTGCCTGCTGAGGAGGTAAGGGTGAGAAGATAAGCCGTGGGGAGAGGGATAACTAAAAGTCTGATAAGGAAAAGCACAAGGGAAGCTATGCCATGGTCGAGTGCCTGAAAAATTCCCTGATAGGCTATGTTTGCACCTGCAAAAAGATAGCCTAAAGTGATTATCCTTATGGCGTAGGTGGCGAATATCTCCGTATCCGCTGACAGTGAGAATACATGGCATATCTGAGAAGCAAAAAGCTGCAAGCCTATAATGCCAAGGAGCATGAGTCCCAACGTGTAGAGCATACCGTATTTTATGCCTGAACGAACTCTTGTTTTGTCCCCTTTGCCGTAGTTGTATGATACAACCGGAATGATAGTATTGTTCATGCCGAATGACGCAAAGAATACGAACTGCTGTATTTTATAATAGATACCATAGGCTGTTACGGCGGATTGACCTATCCTGTTGAGTATGACATTAAGACCGTAGGTCATGACGGACATAAGAGCCTGTATTATTATGGCAGGAACGCCTATTCTATAAATGTTTGTTATCATTTTGCGCTGGGGTATAAAATACCTCATGCCGCTTGGTATCTCTTTGTTGCACACAAAATGAAGCACGCCGCCTATGACCATTGTGAGTACCTGACCGATGACAGTGGCATATGCGGCACCTTTTACTCCAAGCTCTGGGAAAGGGCCAAGCCCGAAAATCAAAACAGGGTCAAGGACGATGTTGGCTATTGCGCCTACAAGCTGAGCAATGGTGGAATGGATAGTTTTGCCTGTCGCCTGCAAAAGCTTTTCAAATATCATTGAACCTACTGCACCGAATGACAACACACAGCATATGCCTAGATATTCGCCCCCAAGCTTTAGAGCAAGACTATCATGGGTCTGTGTTTTCAAAAATGCGTCAGTGCCGAAAAATCCGAACAGCATGAACACGATGTAGGTGCAAAGACCTATGAAAATGGCGTTGCCTGCTATTTTGCCTGCACGCTCAAAATTCTTTTCTCCAAGGCTTCTGGAGAGCAAGGCATTTATTCCAACGCCTGTGCCTACGCCTACAGCGATTATCAAAAGCTGGACAGGGTATGCAAGGGTTAGGGCGTTTACGGCATATTCGCCTATGTGCTCAACTGTATCATCTGTTATCCTGCTTACGAAATAGCTGTCAACGATATTGTAAAAAGCCTGAACTATCATTGAAATTATCATAGGCAGACCCATGCTCAGCATGAGTTTCGGCATGGGCATAACGCCCATCTTGTTTTCTTTCAGAGCTTTTTCGCTCATATTTTATTACCTCCCGTTTTTTGCGCATAAAAAAACAGCGCAGGTCCGAATACAATCGGACTTACGCTGTCGCTGCTCATTGTTATAATTATTATACCATATATTTTTTCATATGTCCAAGGACTTTTTATACAAAAGTCAGGCTTCAAAGACTCACTTTTTTGATGATATGAAGCGTTGCGAATTTACAATAAAATATATAAAAATGTAGGTTTGTCAATCATATTGGACACTATTATTAAGAAATTCGATAGGCGAAAACCATTTGAGGGGACGCATAGGACGGTTGTTTGTTCGACTTAA